>CAJXAT010000024.1 GCA_913050055.1 uncultured Flammeovirgaceae bacterium
ATCAGAACAGTATTTGCTTTGGTTGCGGGTCATGTAGGGCTTACCGAAGATAAAATCAGAGTTATTTCACCGGATATTGGTGGTGGATTCGGAGGTAAAGTACCTGTTTATCCAGGTTATGTTATCGCTATTGCAGCTTCATTTCTTATCGGAAAGCCAGTAAAATGGATTGAAGATAGAAGTGAAAACTTACAGGCAGATTCATTTGCAAGGGACTATCACATAACTGCTGAACTCGCAGGTACCAAGGATGGTAAGATCTTGGCTACTCGTATGAAGGTATTGGCAGATCACGGATATACCGATGCATCAGCAAATCCATCGAAATTTCCAACAGGTATGTTTTCTATTGGTACAGGATCTTATGATTATCCCAATGCTTTTATGGAGGCAGATGCGGTCTACACGAATAAGCCACCTGGAGGAGTCGCTTACCGATGTTCTTTTAGGGTGACAGAAGCCGTGCATGCGATAGAACGTATAACCGATCGATTTGCCCTTGAAATAGGTAAAGATCCTGCAGCATTGAGATTTCAGAATTTTATCAAGAAAGAGCAATTCCCATATCATTCTCCTACGGGTTGGGAGTATGACAGTGGAGATTATGAAGCAGGGCTCAAATTGGCGATGAAGGGTGTTGATTATGATAATTTAAGGATAGAACAAGCTGAAAAAAGGAAGAAAGGCGAGTTGATGGGTATTGGATTATCCACATTTACTGAAATCGTGGGAGCTGGACCGTCCAAAGATTTTGATATTTTAGGGATTAAAATGTTTGATAGTGCCGAGATCAGGGTACATCCAACGGGCAAAGCCATTGCAAGATTTGGAACCAAGTCTCAAGGTCAAGGCCATGAAACCACCTATGCACAAATCATTGCAGAGGAGTTGGGAATTCCTGCCAAGGACATTCAGATAGAAGAAGGGGATACAGATACGGCACCTTATGGACTGGGAACCTATGCAAGTAGAAGTACGCCTACTGCCGGAGCTGCGGCTGTCATGGCTGCCAGAAAACTTCGGGACAAAGCGAAAAAAATCGCCGCTTATTTGTTGGAAGTATCTGAAGATGACTTGGAGTGGGAGCCTGGAAAGTTTTCCGTAAAGGGAGCGCCAGAAAAATCAAAAACCATTCAGGAAATAGTTTTTGCTTCGTACACCAATCACCCACAAGGGATGGAAGCTGGATTTGAGGCTACTCATTATTATGATCCTCCAAATCTGACCTTCCCATCGGGAGCGTATATCTGTGTAGTAGATATTGATTCGGATACTTTTGAAATTAAGGTTCGAAGATTTGTAGCGATAGATGATGCAGGTCATATAATCAATCCAATGATTGCACAAGGGCAAGTACACGGTGGATTGACGCAAGGTATTGCACCTGCCATGTATGAAGAATTGATTTATGATGATGATGGTAATATATTGAATGGAACGTTGATGGATTATTTGGTACCTACTGCGGTGGAATCACCGAGTTGGGAAACCGGACATACGGTCACCCCATCACCCCATCATCCCATTGGAGCAAAAGGTATTGGAGAGTCACCTACCGTTGGTGCACCTCCAGCGATTGCCAATGCGATCGTAGATGCATTGAAACCTTATGGGATTACACATTTAGATATTCCGATTACGCCTTACAAAATTTTTAAAGCGTTGAAGGAGAAAGGTGTATTAGATAAGAATATCATAGAATCATAATTTAAATAAATAATTTACTTTTAACGAACCGGCTCTCATTTGGGAACCGGTTTGTTATTTAATTTAAACCGTTAATGGAAGCAATAATTACAAAAAAATTTAGTTTAGAGGCGCCCATCAAAGAAGTATGGAAAAGGCTCAGTAATCCTAAAGAAATTTCCGGTTGTGTGCCTGGAGCTACGATCACAGATCAAATAGATGATACTAACTACAAAGGTGAGGTTACCTTGAAATTTGGCCCCATTAAAACAAAATATGACGGAGAAATTACCATTGAAGAAATGGATAATGATGCCCACACCATGTTACTTCGAGGAAAAGGACTTGATTCCAAAGGAAAAGGAAACGCTGAAATGACCATGAATGGGAGTGCGGCGACGACGGATGAAGGGACTGAGGTGGATTTTAAAATGGTGGTCAATATACAAGGTACGCTCGCGCAGTTTGGCTCTAGATTAATCAATGATGTGTCGGCTCAATTGATGGATCAATTTGTTGATAATTTCAAAAAACTATTGTCTGGTGATGAGGTAGATAATTCCTTAAAGGCGGGTTCTATGATGGGATCTGTAGTGAAAGGGCTCTTCAAAAAATGACCTAAAACATATGATACCAGAGGTAAAAGAGTTGATTGATAGATTTGATCAACTTGATTATGTTGTGGAAGAAGAGCTGGCAACAGTTCTTTTTTTAACGTTGAAGCTGAAAAAGCCTTTACTTTTGGAAGGCCCTCCTGGGGTTGGGAAAACAGAGGCCGCCAACATTATTGCCCATTATCAGGGTCATGAGCTGATCAGATTACAATGTTATGAGGGGCTGGATGTCAGCACTTCTGTTTATGAGTGGAATTATCAAAAACAATTATTGCACATCAAACTCAGTGAAAAAGAAAAAATCTCAGCGGAGGCGCAAGAGAAATTTATTTTTAGCGATGAATTTCTATTAAAACGCCCCTTACTCAAGGCGATTACCTCAGACAAACCAGCCGTATTACTCATTGATGAAATTGATCGGGCAGATGAAGAATTTGAAGCTTTTTTGCTAGAGCTTTTGTCAGATTTTCAAATTTCTATTCCTGAACTAGGAACTATTAAGGCCAAACATAAACCTGTGGTCATCCTTACTTCTAATCGTACCAGAGATTTAAGCGATGCTTTAAAAAGACGATGTTTGTATCATTGGGTTGATTTCCCAACTTTTGACAAAGAGTTAGCGATTGTAGAGAAACATGTTGAAGGAGAGGTAGAGATACTCCAGCATTTGGTGAGGTTCGTAGAATACCTGCGGGGCCAACATTTGCAGAAAACTCCTGGCATTGCGGAAACCATTGATTGGGCACGCGCGTTGATCACCTTAAATGCGACTACTTTATCCCCAGAATTGATCGAATCAACCCTTGGATGCGTATTGAAGTCCCTAAAAGACATCAATGAAATCAAGCATTCTTTAACTAGTATTTTAGAAGAAACTTCTGCTTAGCTATGGAACCAAGCCATTTTACCCATCACCAATCCATGAGGGCATCGATGGTGGGTTTCAGTGAAATGTGTCGGAAAAATGGCCTTTCCATTGGTTTAAGTCATACACAAGAGGGAGTAAAAACAGCACAGCTAGGATTCATTCGTGATCCGCAATCTTTTTATTACGGATTAAAATCATTGTTTTGTAAGGATCTCGAAGAAGAGGTTATATTCGAGCACTGCTTTAAGGTGTACTGGAAAAAGCGAAAGCATAAGTATGCACATAAAATTCAGCAGCAAAGGAAGTCCAACGTTACTAAGAATACAAAGGCCTCTTTGGTGATGATGGGATTAAAAAATGATAAAAATAAAGAAAAGCCACCTCTTGAGGAAGCCAAAAGTGTTTCAGGAGTGAGTCATGTGGATCAACTCAAGCATACGGATTTTTCTAAAATCAAAGCAGTAGATTTAGATCAGCTTGATGATCTTATTGAAAAATTATTAAAGCAATTGAATACCCGTTTAAAACGCAGATTGACCCATGCCAATAAAGGGAAAATAGATATTCGAAAATCAATAAGAAAAAACATCAGTTCAAGAGATGAAATTATTAATTTGAGTTATCAGAAAAGGAAAATTCAAAAAACAAAATTGGTTATCTTGTTGGACGTAAGTGGTTCGATGGATAAATACTCATTTTTTTTGTTAAAATTTGTGTGGTCATTGAAATCTCATCTCAAGAACATTGAAGCCTTTATTTTCAGTACCCACTTAATTCGAATTACCGATTTATTGAAAGAAGATGAATTGACCGAGTCAATTATGCAAATGAGCGCGCGTGCGACCAATTGGTCAGGAGGGACTAAAATAGGAGATTGCTTAGGCTCTTTTAACGATCAATTTGCCAAACAAGTTTTGAATGGCCGCAGTGTTACCATTATCTTAAGTGATGGTCTAGATGATGGTGATTCTCAAGTGATGTTTGATGAAGTACATAAAATTAAATTAAGAACCAGAAAATTGGTGTGGTTGAATCCTTTAAAAGGAATGAAAGGATATGAGCCTTTGGCCAAAGGAATGAAGGCAGCTCTGCCCGCTGTAGATGACTTCCGGTCGGCACATAATTTAGATAGTTTGATGGAATTAGAAAATATCTTATCGCATGCATAATTATTTGTCATTGCTTAAAAATCTAGAATCCTATCAAACAAAGCAAGAAGCTGTTGCGATGGCTTCTATTGTGCGCAGAGAAGCACCCACCTCAGGAAAGCCTGGAGATAAAGCACTCATTACTCAGAACGGTGAGATAAAGGGTTGGATAGGAGGAGGATGTACACGCGGTATTGTGATCAAAGAGGCTTTGGCCGCTATTGAGGAAAGAAGCCCAAGATTGGTGCGTATCCAAACGGCTTTAGATGTACCTGAGCAATCAGGAGTTAAAAATTATAAAATGACCTGCATGAGTGGGGGATCATTAGAAGTTTATATTGAACCAATTATGCCATTACTTGAATTAAAAATTTTTGGACGATCGCACATCGCTAAAGCCTTGTGCGAATTGGGTGCTCTTTCCGGATTTAGGGTCACGGTGATTTCTGATTTGGTCGAAGAAGAGATGTTCTCGGCGGCCAGTGATAGGGTAATGCTGAAAGCATTTGATCCCACCTTACATCGCAATGAATATGTGGTCGTTTGTACGCAAGGAGAGGGAGATGAAGAAAGTTTAGCGAGTGCCTTGCAGACGGATCCGAAGTATTTAGGATTCGTAGCGAGCAGCAGGAAAGCCAATGCAATATTGATGGCCTTAAAAAGGAAAGCGGTTCCACACGCACAATTGGCTAAAGTCAAAACACCTGCGGGCCTGGATATCAATGCCAAAATACCGACAGAGGTGGCGATTTCTATTTTGGCTGAAATTATTCAGCTGAGTAGGTCAAAAGCATATCCGATGACTCCATCTATACCTTCAGATCCAAATATATCCAATGATTTATACATCAATCCAGTATGTAAAATACCGGTTTCAAAAAGTGCAGCAAAGCATGTAGTAGAACATGAAGGTGAGCAGGTATATTTTTGCTGCGATGGGTGTTATGCCTCTTTTCAAAAGGAGCCTTCGGCCTATATTTAATGCTTTAGATTTGCCATTCCCAACCATGTAATAAGACCAGTCTGAAACCTATGATGGCAATCAAAATTGCCGTAAGTAGTTTGATCGTTTGCGTGTTTATTTTTTTACTAGTGATAAATGATCCTAAGGCTCCCCCTAGGGCCACCGCTAAGATCAACGGAAAAGTCAAGGACATATTTAATTCAAAAGTGTTTGAGGCGATGAGTCCACCCAAGCCTGCGATAGAATTACATAAAATAAAAAGGGAAGCCAGTGCGGCAACGGTACGCGCATCTTTCCACCCGATCAAGTTAAGTGTTGGAGAAAGAAAGATACCTCCTCCGATGCCAGAGACGCCCGACAGTAATCCAATGCCACTTCCGATCATTAATTTTTTATAAGCTTTTAAAGGTTTATTGGAATGGGATCGCTGAAGAAATTGAATAAATATAAAAAACGATGCTCCTAAAAGTCCAAAGCCGAGGACTAGAAAAAACATTTTTTCAGATAATCGAAGCTGAGCACCTAAAAAAGAGAGGGGCATACTGCTGAGTATAAAAGGCCAAAAAAGTTTCCACTTAAAAACATGATTTCTAATGAACATAAAGGTCCCTATGCTTACGACAATTAAATTTAAAAGGAGGGCTAAGGTTCTTATTTCGTGAAAATCAGTCAGAAAGAGGCTTAATAATGCCAAGTAACTTGATCCACCGCCAAAACCTACGGAAGCGTAAAAAAAGGCAATCAAAAAGAAAATAAGAGGGATTCCGTATTCAGGCATAAAGTTGAGGTGCTATCAAAGGGTGCTAAGGCCATCTATTTTCACATATCTGAAGATAAATTTTTTTAGGGCAACTCTAGGCACTTCTTTGATGATTTCTTTGATGATTGATCAATGGATCAAGACAAATTTTAAGCCATTCAGAGTAGTTATCAGCATTTTTCGAAAGCTCTTCTTGAAGCTCATTGAGTCCGATGTATTTATAATTTTGAACTTCTAACTGATTGACTTGGGGAAGGGCATCCGAATATCCAAAATAGACATGATCACATTCATGCTCGCTTAATCCATTTGAAAAATTAACTTTATAAACAAATTTAAAGGAAAAAGTTAGGGTACACTTCAGGCCCATTTCTTCTTGAAGTCGTCTTTTTGTAGCCTCAGGCATTGCTTCTCCAAACTGGGGATGACTGCAACAGGTATTAGACCATAAATTTGCTGAGTGATATTTGTCCGCGGCGCGCTGCTGCAGAAGTACTTGGCCTTTGCTGTTAAATATGAAGATGGAAAAGGCGCGATGGAGTAACCCCAGCTGATGAACTTTTAGTTTTTCCATTTTACCCCATTGTTGATCATTTTCATCAACTAATATCAAATACTCATCATTCATACATGGTTTATTTAATAAATATCAATACTAAGCCAAAAGCCTCAAAAAAAGACAATTTTTTTGTAAATAATTTACCGCTTGAGGCTTATCTTTCACATGCAAAAGAGGCCTGATTATTTTTCGGAAAATAAAATCAGTTGAATCTCTGTCTCGTCCCTTAAAATAAGATCATAGAAAGTTAAGTTCGGGATTTTTGGACTTTTCTTTCTCCTATGAATCAAATCAAGTCACTGTTGTAAAACCCTCCCTTATTTTCAACTCTTTTCATTGATTGTTCTACAATTAAATAAGAGGTAGAAATCATATTTCGCAACTCAAATAACCGAGACGATAATTTACTTTTTTGATAAAGGTCCTCGGTCTCCTCAAAGAGGACATTCAATCTTTTTGAGGCGCGAAGTAATCTTTCATGTGTCCGTATAATCCCTACATAATCGCTCATTAGGGATTGTAACTCCTTTCGATTGTGCGTAATTAAAATTTGCTCTTTTGTTTCAAAGGTATTTTTACCATCCCAATCGGGAATGGATATTTTATGTTTAATGGTTTCAATATCTTTTTTAGTTGCTATGAAGCATCGATGGGCATAAACCAGGGCTTCGAGTAGCGAGTTGGAGGCCAGCCGATTGGCACCATGGAGCCCGGTGTGTGCGCATTCACCACAGGCGTAAAGATGTTGAACAGAAGTGCATCCATTGATATCCACCTCAATACCACCACAAAGATAATGGGCCGCAGGAGTTACTGGAATCATTTGTTTACTGATATCAATACCAATCTCGATGCATTGTTCATAAATATTGGGAAAATGTTGTTTAAAATCTTTTTTGGAAATTGGAGTACAATCTAAATAAACAAAATCAGCCCCACTTATTTTGAGTTCGTTGTCAATTGCGCGTGAAACGATATCTCGAGAAGCTAGTTCTTTTCTTGCATCGTATTTGTGCATGAAAGCTTCTCCTTGTTCATTTTTTAAAATGGCTCCTAAGCCACGAACGGCTTCAGAGATTAGAAAGGATCTTCCGTGGCTAAACTGATGGGCCAGGGCAGTCGGATGAAATTGAATAAATTCCATATGTGAAACCTGTGCTTTGGCACGGTAGGCCATGGCGATGCCGTCTCCTGTGGCAATGATTGGGTTGGTTGTATTTCGATAGACCTGACCAATGCCACCCGTAGCCAATAACGTGTTTTTTGCGCCAAAAGTAACTATTTCTTGGGTTTTTTGATTAAAAACATAAGCCCCATAACAACTCAGTTTTTTCTTAGACTTCGGCCTTTTCAATTGATGCTCAGTAATAAGGTCAATGGCAAAATGAGAAGTCAGTAGGGTTATGTTTTGCTGTTGTTTGATTTTGATGATCAGTTTGCGCTCTATTTCATAACCCGTGATGTCTTTAAAATGTAAAATACGGTGTTCGGAGTGCCCTCCTTCGAGGCCCAAATCATATTTACCGAGCTTACTTTTATCGAAATTGATACCCCAATTAATTAATTCATAGAGTCTTTTAGGACCTTCCTCAACTACCATTTGAACCACCTGTGGATCACAAAGTCCGTCACCGGCTTTCAGCGTATCGGAGATATGTTTTTCGTAGGAGTCGTCTTGAGTGTCAATAACCGTGGCAATGCCTCCTTGTGCATATTTGGTATTGGACTCACTTTGGTCACCCTTGGTCAGAATCACAATTTTTTGTTCAGGAAAACATTCAGCGATCTTGAGGGCATAGGTGAGTCCAGCGATACCTGATCCGAGCACTAATACGTCTGTTTTTGGCATGTATTATTTTGAAATTTCCAGCATCCGCTGAAGGGGTAACAACGCCCGTTTGATGATCTCATCTGAGACGGTTATTTTGGGAGATTCATCTCTCAAGCATAAATAGAGCTTTTCAAGACTGTTCATTTTCATGAAGGCGCATTCGGCGCACGCACAATGATTGTCTTCGTTGGCTGGCGCTGGAATCAGGATTTTATCGGGTACCATTTGTTGCATCTTATGTAAAATACCCGCCTCAGTAGCAATGATAAATTTTTGCGTCGGGTCGGCTACTGCGTAATTGATCATTTCAGTAGTTGAGCCCACGTATGAAGCAACACTCAAAACGTGTTTTTCAGACTCAGGATGAGCAATAAATTTAGCATCGGGATGTTGTTTTTGAAGGCTCAATATTTTTTCTATTGAAAAGGCTTCATGAACCATACAAGCACCATCCCACAACATCATATTTCGTCCGGTCTTTTGGTTGATGTAATCACCCAGATTTTTGTCTGGGGCAAAGATGAGCGGCTGATTTTTTGGAAATGAATTTACAATTTTCTCTGCATTGGCTGAGGTACAAATCACATCACTCATGGCTTTGATTTTTGCAGAGCAGTTCACATAGGAGATCACTTTATGCTTTGGATATAACGTCAAAAACCGGGCAAAATCATCTGGAAGACAACCTTCAGCCAATGAGCAGGAAGCTGCTAAATCAGGCAGGACAACTTTTTTTGTTGGATTGAGTATTTTAGCTGTTTCAGCCATAAAATGAACGCCAGCAAAGACAATGATATCTGCATCAGTTTTTGCAGCCTGCTGAGAGAGACCCAAGCTATCGCCCACATAATCCGCAATTTCTTGGATATCAGGAGTTTGGTAATAATGGGCCAAAATAACGGCATGCTTCTTTTTTTTGAGGGTGATAATCTCCTCAGTTAATGCTTCATCGGTGAAGGGTGCGATCCGAATTGATTTCATACTCTACTATCCATTTTGGTAAAATTAACGCCTGAACCCTTCACGTCTCATTAATTATTTAAATAAATTACAAAATTTATTTAAAATCAATGTTTTCACCCGCTTTGCAGCTCATGCAATTAAAAAAATATTTGAGTCAATGCTTTTGAAAGCAGTAGAATTAGAGATCACAGTTCATATATTTACCATAGTTTATGCCCATTTCTTGGGCTTTTTGATAATCTTGAGTCGCTTGCTCACGGTTGCCCAGCATACATTGTGCACTACCTCGGTTGATGTATAATTCGGCTACCTCGGGGGTTAATAAAATGGCTTTATCAAATGCTTCAATGGCCAAAGTCGGTGCTTGGCCTACCAAATAGATATAACCCAGCTGTTGAAAAGCTTCTGCATAGTCTGTTTTCAGAACAATCGCTTTTTCAAGATCAGCAATGGCACGTTTGGATAATGCCAAGCCTTGGTAGGTCATGGCTCTAAGAAAATGGGCTTCTGCATTATTGGGATCTATTTCAATCACAGTATTAAATGATTTGACGGCTTCCGTAAACTTCCCTTTACCATATTGTTCGTATCCTTTGTCAAGTAAGGGATCGACTGTTTGAAACCAGATAAATAGCGAGATTAAAATAATTTCCATTTGGCAAATAAAGGGGATGTTATAGTTGCAAAATATAGCGTTAATTAAAAACAATTTCAAATAGGCTTGATAGGTTAGATGCGCATCTTAATATATCTTATTATTCATTAGATTTAAAAAGATTAGGCTTTAAGGGGTTACCTCTTTTAAAATTATTGTATTGAATGATAAATTAAGCTAAAAATATTTATATTTGAGAATTATTATAAGATTACTATTATCATAAACATTTGCTATTCAGTCTATAAATCAATAATTAACTTCTGCCATGAAATACTTTTTAACCAAATTAGCCTTTCTCACTTCCTTTATTATGGGAGCGGCACAATTAAGTGCCCAAACGATCAGTTACGATTCCATTCAAGATGATGGTACACGCAACGATACACTGACTTTGACGGAAGACTTTGCAGATGCCAAGTATTTATTGACTTCATTATTTGCATCTAATGACTCACTCAGCTTTCAGTTAAAAAAGATCAATGCGAACGGTGCAATTAGTGCTACGGTCGCCGATGATACCTTAACTATTACTGCTTTGAAGGATGGTTATGGACAGGCATCTGTGGAAGTGACAGCTACCAATACAGCCGATCAGACAACATTGAGTCAGCTGATCAGTGTAATTGTCATAGCTGTGGATGATGCACCTGCGTTAAATCCTGATAATAGGTTTGTTGATTATTACAGTAACCAATTAACGGCTAACAAAGATATCTTGATTGATTGCGTCAATGGTTTTGTGGATGTGGATGATGAAGGCTACGGATTGGCTATTTCCTTTACCAACTTATCAAATACTGCCTCTGGCTATAATAACTTAGACACCTCAATGGTAACTGATATAGGTAATGGACAATTCACCATTGCTGTTGGGGCTGATAATAAATATGCGGCAGATGTTCATATAACAGCAGAAGCCAGTGGAAAAACTTTTACTAAGACAGTGAAATTAGTTATTGACAATGCACCTGCTTTAGTTGATGCTGAGGATCCTATCACGGTTAATGAAGATTTTGCAAGCTTTAAAAAGAAGGCTAATGTACTTTTTGCGGATGCAGACAATGGTGATCCTGATTCTATCAAAGTAACTTTTGCTGATTATTTGGCTGATTCTCTTGAAGCCAATACGGCTGGAATTATTGAAAATGACACCAATAACATTGTTAGAGTGACCTACGAAGTGGCCGAAGATGAGTTCACCTTTACCAGCCAAGCTGATAAAATTGGTACTTATAAACTCCCAGTGAGTGTGACAAGTGGTTTTAGAACCGTAAACGATACGATGACTATTGTTGTTAACAATGTGGATGATAAAGCCACTATTGTAAATTCCATTCCTGACCAATTACTACCTGAAAATACCCGGCTTGCTATATCCATTGAAGAAATTTTCGAAGATATTGATAACGATTTAGATTATACCAAATTTAATCTTTCAACCTCAAACGCAAGCTCACTAAAAATTCAAAAGAAAAACATCGATGGTACTTATTCAGATTTAAGCTCTCCACATACACTCTTAGCTGGTCAGAGCACTTTATACATCTTAGCCGCTGGTTCGGTGGATGATAAGGGATCTATTAAGTTTGAGAGTAGTAATGTAGGTACATCCACTGCGAGCGTAAATGATGCTATTAGCGGTGCAACTGATTTGATTGTAGATACTAATGTCGGAGATATTAAAGTTGGAGATGTTGTGACGGGAACTGGAATATCTGGTACTGTAAGGGTGGAAAAGGTTACAGATCAAAATAACATTACTCTTTCTAGCGCTCAATCTTTAGCTGACAACGTGGTACTAACTTTTACAGCATCACTGACTGAGTTCTTCACATTGAAGATATCTAGAGCGATCGGTGTATTTTATGTTTCAAAGACAGGTGATGATACCAATGCTGGTAATGAGAGCGCGCCTTTTGCCACCATTGGCAAAGCCATTTTAACGGCACAAAATAGAGATACAATCAAAATTGGAGAAGGTACCTACACTGAAAATTTAGTAATTAATGAGGGCTTAACTATTCAGTCTACATCCTACAACGCGGGCATGAGTGATGCAGATATTAAAAAGACAATTGTTAAGGGTACCGTTAATGGAGGATCTGTCGTATCAATATTAGACACTGAAGGAGTGACCATTCGAGGACTCGCCATACAGGGTAGCGGAGGTATTAATACAGATGAAGGTGGTTCAAGTAGAGGTTGGGTATACGAAGATGGAACAGTTGTCTCTGATGCTGTGATAAATGTTATTGATTGGGAATCTGATAATCAAAAAATAGTATCAGATGATAGAGACGAAAATCCTAGCGGAGTGTTGAGAGGAGATAATTCAAAAGCAATAGCGGAGGGTGATGGTTTCTGTTGTACTCCTATTTGGATTGAAGCTCCAACAGTCACGGCTGCTGTAAATAATTCCACCAGTGGTTCGAGAACTGTGGCTTTAGATAATAATCAAGGGACTATAGAGGTTGGAGATATTGTAACCGGAACAGGAATATCTGGAACAGTGACTGTGACTGCTGTGGCTGATCAAAATAATATAACACTCTCAAACGCGATATCATTGGCTGACAATAATGTATTAACCTTCACATTTCCCTACAATGAGGCTAATCTGCGATTTACCGACGGATCCCGCTCTTTTTATACAGCTGGTCCAGATTTTACTTATGCAGATGCCGTCCAAAATGTAACTGAAAATATCCCTCAAGCCACGGTCATTAAGGTAGATAGCGAGACTATTTGGAACAAAATGGTAGCGGCTGATGCGGGCTGGGCATATTTTGGGATGATCAACCTTAAGCAAAAAAGTGTGAAAGGTGCGGGAGTTGCCATAAGCGAATCTTCAGTAGATCTCGATTATGTTCATATTTATGATCATCAAGTAAGTGAATCCGATTGGGTGAATGCCGCTGGAGTTTTTGCTCGAGATGCAAAGAAAATCAATATTTCCAATTCGAGTATTTACAATAATGATGTTCAAAATGGAGATGGTGCTGGTTTGGGAATATTTTGGTCGCAAGAACTCTCGCTAAGTAATACCACAGTTTACGAAAATGATGCGCTAGGGGACAATAATTGTACGGCGGGCGGCTTGATGATCTATGATTTAGATAAATTGACGGTACTCAATAGTATTTTTTACGATAATGAGGCGAGATGCGATCATTCGGTGAGAATAGGAAATGTCCGAGAGTACACGGTAAATCACTCCTTGATCGAAAAGGGTTTCAATTTTCAAGATGTTGAAAATTATACTGGGGTAGTTCAAAACTCAATATTCTTGGAAAATTCGGTTGCACAATGGGGTGCTACTAAGCCAAGTAAATTAACCATACAAAATAATTTAATCAACAGTAATGTTCACCTCGACTACGAGATTGATAAATATGGTGCTAATAATTTGGTGGGTGCTAGTACGGCCTTTGTTGATGCGGCAAATAACGATTATCAGTTGACCTCTTCGAGTGTATTGATTGGAGCGGGTATCGCATCAAATGATCTTCTTGATGTTAAAGGTAACACTAGACCTAGTCCCGCAGGATCTAAACCTGATATTGGGCCTTACGAAAATGCACTGGACAAACCAGATTTGATATTTTCTCCTTATTTCGCGACTGAATTAAGTCCTCATTGTTGTTACTATTCTTATGTTGATATGTTTGATGCTAATAATGATGGGGTAGATGAGGTAGCTTATATTGCAAGGAAAGATGATGATGACGGCTCTATAGTTAAGCTCTTCAATGCAGCAGATAGCAGTTCAATCACGTTACATGAAGATTGGAGCGAATATTCATTCGCTAAACCTCTGGATATTAATCAAGATGGTTATTTAGATGTAGTCATTGGAAATTCAAGTAAAACGGCCTATTTAATTAATAATGGTTCGGGCGTATTTGCTGCTCCTACCAAGGAGTATGACGATAATGGAATAAATACTGAATGGGCTTCAAGAATGGTTTGGGGTGATATAACTGGTGACGGTCGCGTTGATGGAGTAATCGGAGACTGGTCAGGAATTACTATATATGAATATCTTTCTGATGGGCCTAGAGTGAGCTCAAAACAACTAAATAATATCAACAATGAATGGCTGGGGGACTTCAACAATGCCTTCGTAGCAGATATAAATGGTGACACCAAGACAGATCTTATACTAGAACGAAGATGGAATGGTCAAAGTGAATCGCAAGATCTCTTCGTTTATTTACAGGAAGATGGGGATCTTGTGTATAATGAAGCTCTTTCAATTATCAATCAGCTTCCAGGAACAGGTCAAGATGATAATTCTAATAAAGATTTAACCTTGACTTTTGGTGACATTGATGGAGATGGTGCTGGGGATTTATTGGTGGCTTACACGCCAAATAAAGCTAATACTTCTAGTGGTGCTTTAAAAAGATTTGAGTTAACTAATAATGATAGTACTTGGACTGAGGTAGCGTTAAACTTGAGAATTTCAACCGATTCGGTTATTTCCGTTTCTGATTATTATGGTGCTGTATTTGCTCCCAAAATAGCCGTTTTAAAGGATAGCACTGTAAGTGTTGTAGCACTTGTATCGACTGAAAATGGAGGGGAATGGGATCGATATTTTGTGCCTGGGTTATTTAACGTTAACGCTGCTGGTGAGCTTGAGCAAAAGAAGGGATATTATTCCTCAGAAACCTTTAGTATGAACCCATGGGATTCAAGGATAAGCTATGATTTGGGTAGGCTCAATACTGGTGCTGCCTTGGATATGGCATTTGCAGGAAGAACAGGAGGAGATAGTGGTGATGGTAGAAATAGGTTAGCCATGTTTACCAACACTTACACAGTTACACCTACAAGTAATTTATCAGCACCGAGCGTACCAACGATTACCATCGCAGGAAGTAAAGTAACAATCAATTTTACAACTAGTTCTGATTATTACAACATTAAAATATGTAGTGGGAATAATTGCAACACCCTATATACTACAAGTACTGCAGGCGGAGTTGCCGATGTAAGTGGTCTAGTTTACACAGGAGCTGGAAGTAAGGAACTACAATATCTACTAGAGAAAGGAACCTACAGCGTCTCTATTCAAAATATTGACAGTAAGTTCGGAGTATCTGCTGTAGCAAGTTCACCAGATTTCACCGTCGAGGGACTAGATTTTGCTGCAGGGACTGAGTTGATTGATGACTTTTTTAATGAGGTACATTTGATTAATATGGATACGGATGTGAAGCCAGAAGCCTATGGATATAAGAGAAGATTTTGGTCTGGATCGGGAGAGCAATCCGCTTCATTAAAGATTTTTGATTTAGACAACAATAACTTTAAATCATTCACGCTTGATGATGAGTCTGGAATAGTCATCAGTGATTTTGATGGTAATGGTAAGCCAGATATTATAGCATCAAGTGGTTGCTGTGATTGGCCACCCAAACCTTATTCTACATTAATGAACATCGATGAGAATTCCTCCGTGAGCGTTTTTAGTGAGTCGTTCACTAGGCTTCCTCTTGCCATTAAAGGAGATGTGAATAATGGAATCACTGCAACGAACTTACCCATTGATATTGACCAAGATGGCCGCGATGAGTTGATTACGGGATATGCAAACAGCTGGAGTGATTATGATGGGGGAATAGGACTATTCTCTATTGAATCGGATGACTTTAATGATACTACTGCTCTTTGGCTTCGCGGGGAAGATACTAACGAAAACGGTGTAGAGTATAAAGGAGGGAGTCCACTATTCTGGTCAAAAATGGATGCAAGCGGCAGAAGTGGATATAGAGGAATGGCACATACCTATCTTAATCCTGATAAAGATGGAGATACGGATCATTTGATTGCTATTAATATGGATGGCTCAGGCCTTGCACGGAGTGCATTATATGCTTTAGAATCTAAAAGCAGTGGTGCTGTTCAAGGATATTATCTCAATAGTTTTGCTGATAAAAGCATCCTTGATATGCAGATTTTTGGGGAAGATTCGTCAAAATACACGGTCATGCTTTCCTATACTACTGATAATGATTACTGGTCAGATGCTTTTCGAACCAGAGAGATTGGTTTCCTTAAAATGGAGATATCAAAATCTGGAGACTTCTTTCAGAACCTGAAAAAAGCTTCGGAAAGTGTGACTACACTGCTTCCTGTAAATTATAAAAATCAAACAAATACCGATCTTACTTATTCAGACTTTGCCCTAGAGGGCATGCCAATTACCAACTCATTTGCGATAGCAGATGTGAATAATGATGGGCTCAATGATATCGTCGGTGTAGGAAGTAATACTTCTGATACTTGGAATGGTCAAGCGATATTGAACTTTTACCTGCAAAATGTAAACGGAGGGTTAGATCAATACATTTCCCAAGTGGCTACTGAGGCAACTGGTTTCTCTTTTATCAGTTCCATCAATTTGATTGATATTAATGCCGATCAAAAAGTAGATGTGGTGATCAGTGGACGAACCAGGCAGTCTGATAATGGTAATACCATTGGATTTATTAATAATACTAGCATGACCACTGGGGGTGCGTTGACTGTACCTACCGATTTGATGGGTCAGAATAATGGTTATAAAGTAGAGCTTAATTGGTCAGATACCAATGTAGGAAAAATTGGTTATGCCGCCCAGGTAGGTACTGCTTCAGATAATTTTAATTTAAGTAGGGGTAATTTAAATGCATCTGGATATCCATTATTTCCAGATCGATTTGAAAGCTTCCAAAAGTCAAAAAGACAAGTCTTTGATGCTTATGATCTTTCAGATGCCTATTATTTTAAGGTAAAGGCCATTGATCAATTTGGTAATACATCAGCATTTTCAGCTGTAGAAACCGTATCAATTACTGAGCCATTTAAGAAAATGGATCAAGCGATACCTGGAATTGCTAATGGCAATGTGGCTTGGGGAGATTATGATCGCGATGGAGATTTAGATTTAGCCCTAATGGGGACCTCGCAAGGATATCAAACAATACTTTATCGAAATGACTCCGGAGTATTTGTAAATTCTAATAATGAATTGGCCCGTCAGTCTGAGGGAGATCTAGGCTGGGTAGATTTTGATAATGATGGATATCTAGACCTCGTAGTTACAGGTAAAGATCTTAATGCAGCTACAGTTTTAAATATTTATAAGAACAATGGGGCTGGCTCTCTTGTTAAGATAGATAATGGTACTTCTATTGATGGGGTGACAGATGCTACGCTTGCCTTTGGGGATTCGGATGCTGATGGAGACATTGATATGGTATTAGCAGGTCTGACGGTTATTGATGGTCAAATTGACTATATCATGAACCTCTATGACAATAAATACAACAGCTCAGGTGGGGATGTTATATTTGAAAGAAATGATAAATTCTACAGAGAAGGCTTTACCAAGGGAGACATTGAGTTTGCTGACCTGGATAATGATGGAGATTTAGAAATTATTTATGCAGGTACGGGCAAAGGAGACAATCCTGTTGGAGGTATCATATCAAACACACGTGCAGGATTGACTGGAGGAACTTATGATTACTCGGATCAATTGCAGTTGGGAGAAGCGAGTCTTTCGGTGGGAGACCTTGATTCAGATGGCGACCTAGACATCATTGCCACGGGTATTTCAGGGCGAGATAATGATGTACGAGAGAACGTGACGCGTATTTTTACGAATGAATATTATGCTATTGATTCTCTCAGAGCTTACATTGAGTTCAATGTTAGAGACAATGAGCAAATCCAATCTCTAGCCGATGGAGACATTGACTTGATTGATTTTGATAATGATGGCGATCTTGATGCTTTGATTTCCGGTAAAGATAAAAACGCGGTACCGACCACAGTGCTGTATGCGCAGGCCGGAGGAAGTTTCTTTGTAGTGAAGACACCTTTTGACTCAGTGATGCAGTCAAGCGTACGCTGGGCAGATTTTGATACTGACGGAGATATGGATGTGTTTGTTAGTGGAAAAACCACCACTACAAGCATTACTCAGTTGTTTGAAAATAATACAGGTAATATTGTCAATGAGGCTCCGAGTGTCCCTGCAAACCTTATTGTGACCGACTTCGGTTTTGGAAAAGTACGTCTATCATGGGATCGTTCTAGTGATGACTACACTGAAAAGTCAAGCGTATCTTATGTTATTGCGCTAGGAAACAAGCAAGGCCAGTCTAATATATTTACCACAGAGAGTAACCTAGAAACAGGAGTGAGACTTACGGCTAAACCATCAGCGGCCTTACAAGATTTCTTGTATCTTGAGTTAGACCCTGGAAAGTACTACTTCTCAGTGCAGGCGGTGGATGCAAACTACAGTGCCTCTGCTTTCAGCCAATTCATTGACTTTGAGATGAAGTATGCGTGGAAAGAGCTGAATTTAGGAGGAATAGTGGATAATCAATTGCCTGCTGGAGAGGATGCTTCATTGAAGTTCTCAGATTTTGATGGAGATGGTGATTTTGACTTAGCCATATTTGGAAAGAATCCCGATAGACAATATGACTTAGGATTGCTAGGCAATAATGCGGGTACTTTCAACAAGATTTTTGACTTTGAATGGATGACTAAGGGTGATTTTGACTGGGCCGATGTAAATGGCGATGGTGCCTTAGATGTCTTCATGACTGGAGAGGATCCTAATGATGAGACCAGAACAATTGCCAATTTATATATAAACTACAGCGATCAGGTAGGCACTCAAGTGGCAGATGATTTTGAAGATGATGGTACTTTTGATGAGGACTGGGAGCCTTTTGCGTGGACAACTGATATGCTCGTAGGTGAGTGGCGTGTGCTACCTTTTGAGGGCAGTCTGGCTGTAGGGCCTAATCCCTATGAAGAAACTCCAGGTTTGGAGGATCAATGGTGGTGGTTAGGGCAAGATGGGAATATGAGAGAATGTTTTACTGATGATCTGATCACATTTGGTGCAGATGGTTCGTTTAGTATCGATTTCCAAAACTTCACGTGGCTTGAAAACTGGCAAACTGGAGATAATACCCAAGACGGGTACTGCGGTAATCCTGCAGATGCGAATGGGGTCGGAATAAATCCTGATGTGGAATTTTCTTACGAAGCATCCTTACCCTCACAGGATGGACTCAATGGAACTACGGATGCACAGCTAACAGTATTTGGAGTAGGTGCATACATCGGCCTTCCTAAGGCCTACAATGGAGGAGAGCTTGCTGATCCAGAGGGGAATATTACAGTTGATCCTAACTCGATCACAGATCGTACTTATACTTATAGATTGTTTGATGAGAATACCATGATGGTTTCTATGGATATTGGAGGCGCTTATTGGGTTACTTTCCTCGGTAGGGACGGTTTTGAAAACGAAAACTCCGGTCGTATCGCGATATCTAATAACAGAGACATTGAAACTATTTATAATGCTAACAAAATAAATATGGCATCAAATGATTTCGGTGGCAACGTAAACTTTGGTTATTCAGGTATTAATTTCAAGCCATTAGTCAATGCGAAGGCAAAATTCATTGATTTTGATAATGATGGTCTTCCTGAGTTAATTTATGCAGGTTCGACTTCATCGACTTCGGCAGGAGTGGCTGCAGTTTATGTTTATTATTTTGATAACATGAATGGAAATCTTCAAGCTTATGAACTACAATTGGAGAATGAGTTTCCAGTTTTAACCGGATCATCCATTGCATTTGGAGATGTGGATAATGATCAGGATTATGACCTTATATTGGCAGGGAGTAGTCCGTCTTTTGGTCGGGTTACGGATATTTATCTCAATGAGGGCATCAATGAAAATGGTCAATTGATCATGAAAAAAGATGAAGTAAATGCTGGAGTTATTACTGGAGTAACCAACGGTACTCTTGATTTGGTTGATTTTGATAATGATGGAGACCTTGATCTAGTTGTCTCAGGAGATTCATTCAATGGAGATATTCTGCAGCTATATAGAAACGATGAGGGTGTTTATACATCTATTTCTGAAACATTGAGTGGTCTTGCCGCTATGAAGAATGGACGTACTAGTTGGGGAGATTTTGATGGTGATGGCAATGCAGATATGCTGTATTCAGGAGAGGTGCTAGGTAAAGGAGAGTTTACCGGTCTTGCTCTATATGATCAGGTGACCGCAACTTATAAAGAGGATGATTTTGATTTGAGTCAATTTACCAATGCAGCAGTTGCTTTTGGAGATTACGATGGAGATGATGATTTAGACATGGCCTTGACAGGAGTCAATAAAAACTATGATGAGAGTGATCCAGGAAGTAATAAATACATCTCAAAGCTTTATGTCAATGTTCGTAACGAATCAGCATTATTGGATTCTGCGGCGGATGATACTGCTTCAGGTAGGATGGCTACTGTAGGTAAATTCAAAGTCAACAAACCACCAACACCGCCTAAGGTGAGTAGTGTTAAAAAGGTAGATAATGCACCTGCGATGTATTCCTTTAGAAGGCCTTCGGATGGAGGTGATAATCCATCAGCACGCATTCAAGAAGAGCGCCAAATGATGGAATTCAACTGGGAACCATCGGAAGATGACAATACTCCGAGTGCTGGTTTAACTTATGCGCTTCGAATAGGAACCTCCTCAGGTAAGAGCGATATTTTTGATGCTCAGGCGAATGCTGACGGCTCAAGAAAAGCGAGCGGAAAGGGAAATACTGAGCATAATACGAGTTGGACAGTTGCCTTAGATCCAGGTACTTATTATTGGGCGGTACAAGCGATAGATCCATCTTATGCATCTTCAGTATTCTCAGAAGAGGAAACGTTCACATTACTTCCTGGAGGGGGTGTAGAGGTGAATCAGGCCCCTGTTTTACAGGATGATGAGTTCGGGATAAGAGATATTGTAGAGAATGGCTTTGAAGTGGGTAATGTGATGGGTACGGATCCAAATGGAGATGATATTATTTTTGCTATTGTTGCAGGAAATATTGATAACCCTTTTTATATTGATCCATCGACAGGTCAAATTGTGGTAATCAACAATGAATCATTCGATGCCGAAATAAGAGATGAGTATAGCCTCCAAGTCACAGGAAGTGATAAGTTACTTTCTGATACAGCTATTGTGCTGATTAAACTCGAAAAGAATGAAGCTCCAATAGGAGAGAGTGGTAGTGAGACTATCTCAGAGGCATTAGAAGATGGAGCTATAGTTTCTCAACTTGCTGTTAGTGATGCCAACGACGATGAGATTCTATTTGAAATTGTGAGTGGTGATGATAATGGTGCTTTCAAGATAGAGAATGGAAATCTGGTTATTGCTAATTCTGGTGGACTTGTAGGCAATACAACTGTTGAGCTACTCATAAAACTCTCTGATCCCTATGGTGCCGAATCTGATTTTACTTTTTCCGTTGTTATTGAAGAAGAAGCGTTAGGATTCAACGAGGTGTTGCGTGCAGTGAAGGCCTATCCCAATCCAACTGCTGGTGCGATTGAGGTGGAAATAGCTTCAGGATCACAATTAGAAATAGTAGTAAGTGATTTATCTGGCCGTATCGTACAAACTAAACAGGTGAATCGTACGGGAGCGACCATTGATATCGCTGATGAAGTTGCGGGTATCTATTTAATGACTGTGAAAGATCTTAACTCGAGTGAAGTGAAAACTTTCAGAATAGTTAAGTTTTAATAGGTTATTTAACTTAAAAATTTTGAAAAGACTGGATTCCATAGGATTCAGTCTTTTTTTTACGAGCAGAGGGAAGTGACTCTTTGGTACTATCATTGATTATTAATACTTCATCTTAATTGACAGTTCATTACGTCCATCATACTGATGCGAGATTGGTTTTCATTACTAAGTGAATATGATAATTATCATGAATGAAGGAATTTAGACTAGGGTAAGATTTTGTTACCCGACATCCCCCTATACTCTCACTGTCCGCAGGGATTAATAACATCAAATTATTCAATAGCTACTTGAGATGTATCAATAAGTTCTCAATGGAATCAAAGGAGGTACTGGTGTCTTTGCTTTCCAGTTTCCAGAGGCAATCAAGACAATTTATAGTTATTGACGTGGGAGCATCTTTATTTACAGCGTACCCATTGCGCTGCAGGGCTTGAGCGGTCCAGTGAACCATGGTAGGATCTCCTTGCAAGAGCACATTACCCTTACGCTCATCTAAATGTTTTACCGTTCCTGTAGTTAGGTCGATATTGTTATTAATAGGAAAGAGGGTTTGATCAATAGCCCCTTGCAAAATTAAATCTTCAGGACAACCGTCTAATACGGGCTGATTAAAATTAAAGAGCCACAAGCGATCCGACAATTGGAGGCTTACTTGTAGGTCGTGGGTAGCTATGAGCACTCCTTTCCCACTTCCGGCAATGGATTTTAACAGTAGCATGATCTCTATTTTATTGCTCAAATCTAGATGTGCGGTGGGTTCATCTAAAATGATCAAATCTGTTTCTTGTGCCAAAGCACGAGCGATCATTACTTTTTGAAATTGGCCATCACTGAGCTGATAAAGTTTCTTATGGGCTAAATAATCAATGTTTGTTTGACTCATGGATAGATCTATGGCCTGCTTATCTGATGTGCTTAATCGACCTATCCAGTTGGAATAAGGATGTCTACCTAGGGCGATCAATTCAATGACAGAAAGGTATTCGGCAAAGGGTTTTTCGGTAAGGACGATACTTATTTGTTTAGCCAAGGATGATTTTGAGATTTCATCAATGAGACGATCCTGATGATAAACGGATCCCGATATTCTCTTATGTAAGCCAGATAGAGTTTTTATAAAAGTGGTTTTACCGACCCCATTTTGTCCCATAAGGCTAATAATCTCTCCAGATGAGAGTGACAGATTGATGTCTTCTTGAAGTACTTTATTTGTATGCCCTTCAGTATATCCAATGGCCAGTGATTGGGTGTGAATTAACTTCATTTATCGAAAGTATAATGAATGTTTCTTTTTCTCAATAAGAGATAGACAACAAATGGAGCTCCTAATAAGGCAGTGACTGCATTAATAGGTAAAGTAGCCTCAATACCTGGTAACTGCGAGACCGTATCAAAAAAGAGCATTAAAATACCGCCAATGAGGATAATGAGAGGCGTTAATAACAAATGATTGGTTGTATTGAAAAGCATGCGCGCGATATGGGGCATGACTAGACCAAAAAAAGCGATGGGTCCACAAAAGGCAGTAATTGTACCCGCCAATAAACTGGTATTAATGATAGTCATAATACGTATGATTTTGAGGTCTACCCCCATGCTTTCAGCATAATTTGCTCCAAGTAATAAGGCATTCAATGATTTGGATAAGCCCATAGACATGATCATACCTACAGACATGATCACACTGAAGATCATCAATTCATTCCAAGAAAGGCTCCCTAGACTGCCAAAAGACCACATCATATAGGCTTGGATATTTGTAGCTTGACTGAAGTATTGTAAAATATTGATCAAAGCGCTTGATACGGCACCCAGCATCAAGCCTAATATCAATAAGGTAACCGAATCCTTCAGTCTTACAGAGGCCAAGATGATGGCCAACAAGACGCCAAACGAGCCAAGTGCTGCCGCACATACCATAATCCAACTTCTGGTAATACCTGAAAGTTCGAAAAGGAGTCCAGCTTCAACCCCTAAAAAAATAATCAGAGCGACTCCTAGCCCAGATCCAGAACTAATACCTAAAATGAATGGCCCAGCCATAGGATTCCGAAATAAGGTTTGCATTTGCAATCCACAGATACCGAGTCCACCCCCAACAAGTGTGGCTGTGAGTGCCTTGGGTAAACGAAATTGTGCCATAATTAAATGCCAAGAATTATCTACGGGAGGGCGCAATAGAATGAAATCAATTACACTTGATAAAGGGATGGCCACAGATCCTAAGCTGATATTTAGAGTAAATAAAACAACCAATAATAACCCTAAAACAACAAACAGTTGTCGCCACTTTTTTATTGAAGTATCAAAATATTGTGTGATCATGGAATCTTTTGAAAATAATAAGTAGGATGATCGGGTAGCAACTCCGGATGCAATATCCTAATAAGATCGGCAAGAACAAGATCGGGTCGAGCGTAGGCCGATTCAAAGAAATCAAATCCACCGTTGTTACCTATGCGCTTATTGTAATTGTAGATGCGCTGCTCTTGATAAGCTTCAAAAAGTTCATATCGTGCATCTTGAGTCATCAATTCAGTGCGGGTATTGATAGAGGCAACCCCAATCCAAAATCGTGCTTCCCTGGCTCGATCGAGAACCGTTTCAAAACTAAGCTCTAACCATCCTGATGACGGGTTATCTTCCCATACATAGGTCCCTCCAGCATCCTTAATGAATTGTGAGGACCAGTTTTTTCCACCTGGTAGAAACCAGGTATCTCCATATACCACGCCTGAAAATACGCTGGGTCTTTCTATCACGTTTTGGGTTAAATTTTTAAGATATTGGTATCTTTCAATCATGTCAGAAAAAATAGAATCTGCAATTTCACTTTTATCAAAAATATAACCGAAAAACTTGATCCATTCGGCACGACCCAAAGCAGTTTCTTCTAGAAAATCCGAATTATAAACAATAGGTATGCCGGCTTCGACAATTTTATCAAGTGTTGAGGATTCACCACTAAGATCAAAGGCAATAACTAAATCAGGTTGACTGGCTAGTAGCAGCTCTAAATTTATTTTACCATTGATACCTACCTCTATTATTTCATTGGCTTTTAGGCGATTATTTATTTTTTCAGAATAGATATTGTTCGTGCCTACAAAACCAACCAGTTTGTCTTCCAAGCCTAAACGCTCTAAATAAGGTAGGTGGGTCGTGCTGGTGACGACTACCCGTTGGGGGATCCTTTCAAATGTATAGTCAATGGCAGATGTTGACCCTGGCCAAGGTTCCATCACCCTAAGATGGTCTTCTTGGATATTAAATTTAGTTGCATAATCCATAGAGTGACTTGAGAGGGTCTCATAAAGCTTATTGGTAGGCTTGTTTTTCTCGCAACCCAATAGCATACAAAAATAAAATAGTGCCAAGCATTTATTCATTTAACAAAATTGAGCAAAAAAAAGGAGTTATTTAGTTTAAATTTTCCTTAGCTTTGAATTGAAATCGGTTTTTGACACAACTTTTTGCTGTCAAGATTAAAAGGGAATCTTGTGAAAATCAAGAACTGTCCCCGCAACTGTAAGGTTTACATGCTTCATCTACAATGCCACTGTTGTTTTCAATGGGAAGGCCATGAAGTGAACCAAGTCAGGAGACCTGCCTATCTCAAACATAAAATTTCGAGCTTCGGGTGAAAGCTAGGGAAGGTGAAAGTCATTTTTCTCTATTTACCACGGGACCGGTTAAATAATTAACGGGTGAGAGTTGTTGTATTCTGGATGACCTTTTTTTGTCCTTTTTTTTTAAAGGCGCAATCAGACACGGTTTTAATGCAGCCTATTGAAATAATGGGTTTTGGACTGGTGCCTTATGCAACAGGTGACATAGTGCGCGTGATTCACATGGTCGATCCTTTAAAGACCTTGGACGCGGCACTTTTTATCCAGGCAGGAGTTTATATGAAAAATTATGGGCATCAACAGTTATCAACGATCTCTTTTAGAGGCACGTCCGCTGTCCATACCAATGTGCTTTGGCACGGTATCCCAGTCAATGCACCTACCTTAGGATCCACAGATTTTTCACAATGGCATGCATGGCTGATAGATGATGTGGCCATTCAGCCGGGAAACCAAGGGGCCTTATATGGTTCAGGTTCTATAGGGGGTACTGTATTCATTGATCATTTTAATAAGATTCGAACGAATACGGCAGCCATTGGATGGGGTTTGGGCAGTTTTGGATATAATTTCCAGGGAGCAAGAGCAGAGTACAAAAAAGATCAGCTTCAAGGAACGACCCATATTTATCGTGAAGCCATCAATAATGATTTTACTTATCCTTTAAAAGGAACAGATCTTATTCAAACTCAAAAAAATGCAGCCGCTTTGAGTTATGGTTTTCGACAAGAACTTCAACATTTTTGGAACAATCAGCGTTTATCTGTAGATCTGTTGCTCTTTTATCAACATCGAGAAAGCCAACCCGTCATATCCCAAAATGAGGGTCAAGATTTCATTAAAACCCATAATATCAAATCAGTTGTAGAGCATTTTATTGATATAAATAAGGGATCAATAAGGACAACCCTGGGTTGGATGAATGATCAAATGATTTATAATCAAAATCCAAAAATTCGTTCTCAGCAGATGACATTAACTCAGCGATATGAATATGATATAGGTGATCATTTCCACTTAAATAGTGGATTTTTGATCAATTTACTCACTGCCAAGGGCTCGAATCTTGAGAATATCAATCCTCAAAAACAATTAGATTTCTTTGTTATAGTTACCTATAGAATCAATGACCGATGGAGCAGTACCTGGGGACTGCGTGAATCATTTATGATTGATGCTGGATCTAAGTTGCTGCCCTCTTTGGGTGCTGAGCGAAAGTGGATATTTCCCAAGAGTTCGTTGGTATCGCACGCTAAAATAGCGCAAGGCTTTCGATACCCTACACTCAATGATCGGTTTTGGTTACCGGGCGGAAATCCATCTTTGAACCCTGAGCAAAGTGCGAGTACTGAGATCGGCTTCGAGCTTCGTTATCCTAAGTTTAATACCCAGGTCAATATTTATCAAACTTGGGCGCGAGATTGGATTTTATGGTTACCTCAATCAGGAAATATATGGCGCCCCGAAAATATCCAAAAAGTGGCTATTTCAGGAATTGACTATGCCTTAGGTTACCAATATTTCTTGAATGAAACGGAGCTAGAAAGTGAGGTAGTCTTAAATTATCAGCGTTCTATAAATAAATCTGCTTATCCGAGTCAAGCTGCATATGGGAATCAATTACCTTATGTGCCTTATTTTACGGCTATTTGGTCTAATAAAATCCATATTAAAAAGTGGACTATTGCTTTAGATCAATCTTATACCAGTCGACGGTATACCACTTTAGATCAATCTGATACTTACGCGGTTGCTCCTTATTTTTTACTTGATATGGCTATCGATTACCGACTTATTCTAGGTAAAGTCACTACTCAAACTTCGTTCAAGGCCAATAATATATTTAATAATTACTACGAAAACATTCAAAATCGGGCAATGCCTGGAATTAATTTTCAATTACAAATAATAACTAAATTATGACTCAAGCTAAATATTTATTTAACTCATTACCATTAT
>CAJXAT010000025.1 GCA_913050055.1 uncultured Flammeovirgaceae bacterium
ATGGCAAAAATGAATTTCCCAATGATTTAGACATTTTTTGACCATTGACGGTGAGCATATTGGTATGCAACCAATATTTGGCAGGCTCTTCATTAGTAGTACCTATACATTGTGCAATTTCACAATCATGATGCGGGAATTTAAGATCCATTCCACCGCCATGAATATCGAATTGTGGTCCCAAGTATTTTGTACTCATCACCGAGCATTCGAGATGCCAACCGGGGAATCCATCACTCCACTTTGTTTTCCATCTCATGATATGGTTGGGTGCTGCTTTTTTCCATAAAGCAAAATCTAGCGGATTTTTTTTATCATCTTGACCATCTAAGAACCTACTTTGATTGATCAGATCTTCAATTTTTCTGCCACTTAACTTTCCATATTCATGTGATTCATTGTATTTGTTGATATCGAAATAAACTGATCCATTGGCTTGGTAGGCAAATCCCTTATCCAAGAGCGTTTCTATCATTTCAATTTGCTCTAACAAATGGCCAATGGCAGAAGGTTCAATGTCCGGAGGCAGCGCATTGAAGGTTTTCATTACGTCATGAAAATCGTTAGTATATTTTTGTACAATCTCCATAGGTTCGAGCTTATCTAGGCGGGCCTTTTCGGAAATTTTGTCTTCACCCGTATCGAGTAAGTGACCGACGTCCGTGATATTTCTCACATATCGCACTTTATAACCTAGAAATTTTAGGTATCTATTGATAACATCAAAGCTAATGAAAGTTCTTACGTTACCCATGTGAACGTCGCTGTAGACGGTAGGCCCACAGACGTACATGCCTACGTTGGGCGTGTTAATAGGCTCAAAAAGTTCCTTCCTTCGAGTCAAAGAGTTGGTTAATTTAAGTTTTCCGATCATTGCTATTGACAAAATTTCTTATTCAGATACAAAAATGCATGATGCTTTTATAACAATCGAATTTGAATTGAGTTTTTTTTGAATTACTTTTGTTGTTGTTTATAGAGAAAAGATAAGAGGGGACTTGTGTCCCCTCTTTTTATTAAAATTACTGATGACAACACTTGTTCAAAAACTTTCGGCTGAACTGGAGCTCATAATGAATGAGTCTCCCGAATTGTTTTTGGTCGATTTAATCGTGACCGGATTTTCAGGAAACCAGCGTGTTTTAGTATTGATTGACGGTGATGCAGGTCTTCCTATCGAAACATGTTCATTGATCAGTAGAAAACTCTCAAAGAGGCTTGAAGAAGAAGACCTTATTGAAGGAGCATTCAATCTTGAAGTATCTTCTCCAGGGATCGATAGGCCACTTTCTCTGCCGCGGCAATTTAAGAGTAATATTGGCCGACAATTGAAAATAGAAACTTTAGAAGGGGAAATATTTGAAGGGAAGTTAAAAGAAATTGAAGAACAAACCATTGTACTATCTTTGAAGGAGCGAGACGAAACCATGTTATTAGATAAAATAAAAAAAGCGAAAGTATTAATATCATTTAATTAGAAAATGGAAGCAGAAATATTAATTGATTCATTTGCCGATTTTGCCAGAAATAAAAATATAGATCGGCCAACCATGATTAGGATCCTAGAAGATGTATTCAGGACGATGATTAGGAAAAAATATAAAGTTGATGATAATTTTGACATCATCATCAATACAGACAAAGGAGATCTTGAAATTTGGAGATTTCGAGAAATCGTCGATGATAATTCTGAGGATATATGGGATCATGATAAAATCTGTTTGACGGACGCAAGAAAGATTGAACCAGATTTTGAAATTGGAGAAGAGGTAGCTGAAGAAATCAGGCTCATAGA
Source organism: uncultured Flammeovirgaceae bacterium (assembly GCA_913050055.1). Lineage (GTDB taxonomy): Bacteria > Bacteroidota > Bacteroidia > Cytophagales > Cyclobacteriaceae > UBA4465. The sequence continues at coordinate 1,796 of CAJXAT010000025.1, forward strand.
TTTCGGTCGAAGAGCGGTAATGACTGCGCGCCAAACATTAATTCAAAAAATTAAAGATTTAGAAAAGGACATACTTTTCCAAAAATACAAAGAACTGGTTGGAGAAATAATTACAGGTGAAGTATACCAGACCATGAGTAGAGAAGTATTGCTTATTGATGCTGAGGGCAATGAACTTAACATACCCAAGTCGGATCAAATCCCTAAAGACCGTTACCGAAAAGGAGACTCAGCCCGTGCCATTGTACATCGTGTCGAAATGCATAATGGAAATCCAAGAATTATCTTATCGAGAACCTCTCCTACGTTTTTGGAAAGATTGTTTGAAAGTGAAGTACCCGAAGTTTATGATGGGCTGATTACAATTAAAAAAGTAGTCAGAGAGCCAGGCGAAAGAGCCAAGGTATCTGTAGAGTCTTATGATGACCGAATAGATCCAGTAGGAGCTTGTGTAGGGATGAAAGGCTCACGTATTCACTCCATTGTGAGAGAATTACAAAATGAAAATATTGATGTAATTAACTTTACAGATAATCTTGAATTATACATTTCAAGAGCCTTAAGTCCGGCCAAAATTTTGAGTATGAAAATAGATGAGCCTCAAAAGCGAGTTTTTGTTTATCTCAAGCCAGATCAAGTATCTTTGGCTATAGGGAAAGGAGGTCAAAATATTAAATTAGCCAGCCGTTTAGTGGAATATGAAATAGATGTTTTTAGAGAACTTGGCGCTGTAGAAGATGAGGATGTTGATTTGGATGAGTTTTCAGATGAAATTGAGAGCTGGGTCATTGATGAGTTGAAAAAAATAGGGTTAGATACTGCTAAAAGTGTTTTGAGATTGGGTCGTGAAGATATGGTCAGAAGAACCGATCTCGAAGAAGAAACGGTTGATAATGTGTTGAGGGTACTTTCCCAAGAATTTGAATAAAAATTAAGAAGCAGACGATAGATGCATAGACTGAGTCAAGTTGCCAGAAAACTAAACGTAGGGAGTACTACCATACTCGATTTCCTTAATGCTAAAGGACACGAGGTAGATAGTAGCCCTAATTCTAAAATAACAGATGAACAATTTGAGCTGTTATCTCAGGAATATGCCTCTTCGATTATAGACAAGGAGGAAGCTTCTAGTTTGACCATTGGTAGTAAACATTCTGAAGACCTGGTCATCAAAGAGTCTAGTCTTTCAGTGGAAAACCCGGCAAAAGAAGAAGACCATATTTTAATCACGGACAATAAAATAAAAGCGCCTCAGGAAGAAGCTCCTAAAAAGACAGATGAACTTATCTCGAAACCTAAACTAGAAGGCACCAAATTAGTAGGTAAAATTGACCTTGAGTCCAATAAAATTGGGGCTAAGAAGATTGAAAAAGAAGAGGAAATTAAGGAGATACTGCCCGTTGAAGAGGCTCAAAAGCCTGAAGAAGTTGTGAAGCCAGAGCTCGAAGCGCCTGTGATTGACTTGTCCATGGAGCCAGCAACAGAAGTAGCTGCTAAGGATCAGGAAATTGGTGAAGTTTCTGATAAGACTTCGGAGTCCCTGGTAGATACCGAGGATTCAGTTACACCCGTTCGGGAATTTCAGAAGCTAGTAGACCCATTACCGCCAAAAATTGAAGTTATTGAAAAGGGAGTTTCCCAAAAAGGAGAAACGATAAAGGCTAAAGCAGATTCCTTAAAGGGTCTTAAGGTTTTGGGTAAAATTGAATTGCCTACTGAAAAGAAAAAACCTATTGCTTCTTCGGATGAGCATAAGGATCGAAAGAAACGGCTACGAAAAAGGATTCAGTCCAGTACGTCGCCCAGCCAGCGACCTCCCTTAGGACAAAAACCAAGGGGAGCCCGCGATGCCGGTAGAACCATTGGTAAGGATATTAAAAAGACCGAGGAGCTCACGGATAAGGAAATTCAAGATAAAATTAAAGCAACGCTTGCCAAACTCAGTGGAGGAGGGAACAAAGCGGCAACTGCCAATCGATCGAAGTACAGAAAAGATAAACGATCTGCAAAAGCCGAGGCAGTGGAAGAACAGATCATTCAAGAGGCTGAGGATGCTAAAACACTTAAGCTAACTGAGTTTATTTCGGCCAATGATTTGGCATCATTGATGGATGCGTCAGTCAATGACGTGATTTCATCTTGTATGAATTTAGGACTGTTTGTTTCCATCAATCAGCGGTTAGATGCAGAGACCATTACGGTCATTGCAGATGAATTTGGATTCGATGTGACCTTTACGACTACAGAAGAGGGGATTGATATTGTTGAAGAGCAAGACATCGCTGAAAATTTGATAGATCGCGCACCCATCGTTACCATCATGGGACATGTCGATCATGGTAAGACTTCTTTGCTGGATTACATTAGAGAATCTAAGGTCACAGAAGGCGAAGCTGGAGGGATCACACAACATATTGGGGCTTACAATGTGATGACCAACCAAGGTAAAAAAATTGCATTTCTAGACACACCAGGTCACGAGGCTTTTACTGCGATGCGTGCTCGAGGAGCAAAAATCACAGATATTGTTATCGTTGTGATTGCGGCTGACGATGCCGTAATGCCTCAAACGAAAGAAGCTTTAAATCACGCCCAGGTAGCAGGCGTACCGATCGTCATTGCGATCAATAAGATTGACAGACCCACTGCCAATGTAGATAAGATTAAGGAAGAACTTTCATCCATTAATATTTTGGTGGAAGACTGGGGAGGAAAATATCAATGTCAAGCACTATCTGCAAAAACGGGAAAAGGGATTGATGAATTATTGGAAAAGGTATTGCTAGAGGCAGATTTGTTGGAGTTAAAAGCAAATCCAGACAAATCAGCGGTTGGCAGTGTCATTGAGGCAAGTTTGGACAAAGGACGTGGCTATGTGACCACGTTGATGGTTCAGGCCGGTACCTTACGCATCGGAGATGTGATGTTGGCGGGTTCTTATTTTGGAAAGGTGAAAGCCATGTTTGATCACCGAGGAAAGAAATTAAAGGAAGTGGGTCCAGCGACTCCAACGGTTGTACTTGGACTTGATGGAGCCCCCCAAGCAGGAGATAAGTTCAATGTAATGGAATCGGATCGTGAGGCAAGAGAAATTGCCAATAAGCGAGAAGTCATTCAGCGTGAGCAATCGGTTAGAGCTAAAAAGCACATTACTCTGGATGAAATCGGAAGAAGATTGGCTATTGGCTCATTTAAAGAACTTAATATAATAGTAAAAGGAGATGTGGACGGCTCCATAGAAGCCTTGGCAGATTCGTTATTAAAATTATCTACAGCGGAAGTACAGGTGAACATCATCCATAAAGGAGTGGGTCAAATCTCGGAATCGGATGTGCTTTTGGCCTCTGCCTCTGACGCGGTGATTGTGGGTTTCCAAGTACGACCATCTAGCTCGGCTAGAAAAATTGCGGAGAATGAAGAAATTGAGATCAGATTGTATTCAATTATTTATGATGCCATCAACGACGTTAGAGATGCCATGGAAGGCATGTTGGCACCGACTGTTGAGGAATTTATAACAGGAAATATTGAGATTCGTGAAGTATTTAAGATTTCTAAAGTGGGAACGGTAGCAGGTTGCTTTGTGACAGATGGATTTGTGAAGCGGAGCAATCAGGTCAGGTTGATTCGAGAGGGGATAGTTACCTATTCAGGTCATATCAATCAACTGAAACGTTTTAAAGAAGATATGCAAGAAGTGAAGAAAAATTACGAATGTGGTATCAGCATCAAAAACTTTAATGACATTAAGGTGGGAGATATCATTGAGGGCTTTGAAGAACGCGAAATTAAACGAACGCTTTAATTTAAACACAAAAAAAAGGTAAGTATTAACTTACCTTTTTTTATGACTTTTTTGAGCTTTATTTAAAGACCAAAAGCTGCTTTAACCTTTTCGACATAGTCTAGCTTTTCCCAAGTAAACGTTTCTACCTCATGGGTAATATCCTGATTGGCAGATTTGAATGACAAGGTTTTTATTTCAGATTTTCTGCCCATATGGCCGTATGCTGCAGTTTCTGAGTAAATCGGGGTTCTGAGTTTCAATCTTCGCTCAATGGCCATAGGGCGCATGTCGAATAACTTTTCTATTTTCTTGGCAATTTCTCCATCTGTAACATCCACATTGGCAGTTTCATAGGTATTCACGTAAATCCCCATGGGCTCTACCACCCCAATGGCATAAGAAACTTGCACCAATACTTCATCACAAATACCTGCAGCAACCAGATTTTTAGCAATGTGCCTTGTAGCATATGCCGCAGATCGATCTACTTTAGAGGGATCTTTTCCAGAGAAAGCGCCACCACCATGTGCGCCTTTGCCCCCATAGGTATCCACAATAATTTTTCTTCCGGTCAAACCAGTATCTCCATGAGGCCCCCCAATTACGAACTTACCAGTAGGGTTGATGTGATAGGCAATGTCATCATTGAATAAACTTTGTAGTTTAGTACTTAGTCCTTTTTTTAATCTTGGGATCAGGATATCAACGATATCGGTCTTTATTTTAGCCAACATTTTGGTATCATCGGCATCAAATTCATCATGCTGAGTAGAAACCACAATGGCGGTTATCTTCTGGGGTTTGTTATCATCACCGTATTCAATTGTCACCTGTGATTTGGCATCGGGGCGTAAATATTTTATCTCATTATTTTCCCTTCGTAAAGCTGTAAGCTCTATGAGAATTCTATGAGAAAGGTCTAATGCCAAAGGCATTAAATTTTCTGTTTCCTTGGTTGCATATCCAAACATCATACCCTGATCTCCTGCACCTTGTTCTTCAGGAATGGCACGATCTATCCCTCTATTGATATCTGCTGATTGCTCATGAATGGCAGAAATAACCGCACAAGACTTGGAGTCAAATTGATATTCACTTTTGGTATATCCGATTTTTTCAATAACATTTCTGGAGATTTCTTGAATGTCTAGGTAGGCGCTAGATTTAACTTCTCCAGCCAGCATAACCAAACCTGTGGTGACGAGGGTTTCACAAGCTACTTTGGAGTCCTTGTCAAAAGCTAGAAAATGGTCAATCAATGCATCTGATATTTGATCTGCTACTTTATCTGGATGCCCTTCAGAAACAGATTCGGAAGTAAATAAATATGCCATAAATTTAGAAGATTAAAGATATGTGCGAAATTAGGTTTTTTTCTTTAGAAATTCATGCACCGATTTTTTTAATAAATACCCATTGAAAAAATACAGGGGATTTTATCTATTTTAAAGTCTTCCTTTTTCCAAATACTTATTTTCTTAGAACGTGTGCGTTGTTCTTTACCGGTCAGGTCTGCTCCGATGGCCAATACAATATCTGGCTTGAGGACCTTGCATAGTGCAGTCAACAATTGTTGATTCCGATAAGGGGTTTCCATGAAAACTTGACTGTAGCCACTGCTCAAGGCAGTCTGTTCCATGGTTCTGATTTTTTTTTCACGAAGTACGGGATCAATGGGAAGATACCCATGAAAGGTGAATTGTTGTCCATTGAGACCACTGGAGATGAGCCCTAAAATGATCGATGAAGCACCTTCCAAGCACACCACTTCAATGTCTTGCTGATGGGCATATTTTACCGCAAGATTACCCGGATCAGCAATGGCGGGTAGACCCGCTTCTGAGAGGATGCCCATATTTACTCCAGCCAATAAGGGCTTAAATAGCGCAGGGAGTGCCTGTTCATCAAAACGTTTATCCATAGGGTCAAAATGGATTGTTTCTATATCCAGCCCCAATTGAAGTGAAGAGAGATACCTTCGGGCCGTACGGATGTTTTCAACCAAATAGTAAGTAGTCGTTTGAATCACATTTTTTACGGCATTGGTAATGTTGTCTCCATTATTTGTACTTGATAAATAGGTGGGGATTAAATATAATTTACCTTTTTCCATATTTTATAAATTGCTTGATTAGGGCTAAGAGTTGTGCAGGTTGCTCCGCGTGAACCCAATGACCTGCCTTTTTTATGGTTATTAAAACGGCATCTGGGAAATGTTTTTTTAATAGTGGCTCATCCTCATTTAATATATAGTCCGACTGAGCCCCTCGAATAAACATCACTTTGCCAGAGAAGACAGCATGGGATAAAAGGGGCTCTCCAATGGCCTGTATATTATCTTCGATGGCTTTCCAGTTTATTTTCCAGTAAAATAATCCTTCAGGGTTTCGACTTAAATTTTTTAAGATAAACTGTCTGATCCCAGCATTATTTATGGTTACCGAAAGTAGATCATCGGCCTCCTTTCGGGTATTTATTTCATGAAGGGTTAAAGAATGAACGCCTTTTAAGATATTTTGATGGCGGGGGGGATACCTTTTAGGTGCAATGTCTACAATGATTAGCTTGATGATTTTCTCAGGATATTGAATGGCAAAATTCATAGCGGTTTTGCCACCCATAGAATGACCCAATAGGGAGTATTTTTCTATCTGTTCATCATCTAATAACTCCTTGAGATCATCGGTCATGACTTGGTAATTGAAGTCATCACTGTGCGGAGATAAGCCGTGATTTCTTTGGTCTACTAAATAAACCTCGAACGTACTCATCAAGTGGTTGGCTAAGGTTTTCCAGTTATCCGAAGAGCCAAAGACGCCATGCAAAATAATCAGAGGTGGACCTGATCCGAATTTTTTGAAATGAAGTTTCATTGGAGTTGTCTTTTATACATTTGAATGGTATTTTCGATGCCATAATACAAGGCGTCGCAAAACAGTGCATGTCCGATGGAAACCTCTGCTAAATACGGAATACCCTTTTTGAGATGTTTTAGGTTTTGTAAATCTAAGTCATGACCGGCGTTGACACCAAGGCCCATCTTTTTTGCGACATCAGCAGCCTCAATAAATGAACGAAGGGCTTGTACTGGATTTTGAACAAAATCCTGGGCATAGGCCCCTGTATAAAGTTCAATACGATTGGCTTCGATTTTGGCAGCACCTTCCACCATAGAAATTTTAGGGTTACAAAAAACGGAAATGCGTGCACCAGACAAGCGGAGCTCTTGTATGATTTCATTTAGAAAACCTTTGTTATTAACCGTATCCCAACCCGTATTAGAAGTAAGGACCTCTGGTGAATCAGGGACTAGGGTTACCTGATCAGGTTTCAGTTCTGCAATGAGTTTTATGAAGCGGGCATCTGGATACCCCTCAATATTGAACTCAGTGGTTACGATGCGGGACAGGTCATAAGCGTCTTGGGTGGTAATGTGTCTTTCATCAGGCCGAGGATGAATGGTAATACCATCAGCACCAAACCTTTCACAGTCCTGAGCCATTTGCATAACATTTGGGTTGCTAGACCCTCTTGCATTGCGTAATGTTGCAATTTTGTTAATGTTTACACTAAGTTTGGTCATTGAAACATATAATTTATTGAATTACAAAAATAGTTTTTCTAGATGAGCTTAAAATTAAAAATAGAGAAGGAAATTAAAACGGCCATGCTCCAAAAAAATAAAGACCGTTTGAGAGCCCTGAGAGCCATAAAGGCAATGATTTTAATTGCAGAAACTGAAAAAGGGGCTGCCACAGCCTTAAGTGAAGAAGCTGAAATCAAGATTTTATCTAGGGCGGCTAAACAAAGAAGGGATTCATTGATGATTTATCAAGAACAAGGGAGAAAAGATTTAGTAGATATTGAGCGGGATGAGCTTGTGGTGATTGAGGCATTTCTTCCCCAGCAGCTTGACGCAGAAGAACTGGAGACAGCGGTAAGAGAAATTATAAAAAAAACAGGAGCTACTGCGCCCAAAGAAATGGGTAAAGTCATGGGAATAGCCAGTCAAGAGCTTTCGGGAAAAGTAGATGGAAAGGCACTCTCAGCCATGGTCAAGTCTTTGTTGATGGAATGAACTATCTTGATATTTTTTTGATTTTTATATTGGCATTTTCAGCCTATAAGGGCTATCAAAAAGGCTTATTGGTCGCTTTTTTTTCGTTACTGGCATTTTTTATAGGCCTTTTTATGGCGGTTAAATTTACGGTACCAATCGGGGTGAAATTTTTTTCAGATAGTGCTTATTTTGAATGGATAGTGATTGCTATTTTTATTGCCATTTTCGCCCTTTTTATTCTGGGTATTCATTTGTTATCGAAAGCGTTGAAAATGATTTTAGATTTTACGCCATTAGGAATTTTAGATAATATTTTAGGAGCGGCATTAAATATTTTTAAAATTGTATTTGTTTTGAGTACTTTATTTTGGGTTATTGATTCGCTGGGCATTGATTTTTCAAATGAGTATGTAGATAATTCAATAATTTTGAGTTATATTATTGTCTTTGTGCCTAAGAGTTTCGAGGCTATCGGATCTTTTATTCCATATTTCAATGGTAGATTCGATATGTTTGACCTATTTGAGAACAATTAAAAATTAATTTAATCGTCACAGAATGATCGATTTATTATGTTAAAAGAACAAAACGGGTTTAAGTTTTTAGATAAAGGGGAAGGAGAGCCACTGATTTTGCTTCATGGACTCATCGGGGAATTGAGTAATTGGGATGCGGTAGTGGACTATTTTTCAAGGCAATATCGGGTGATTATTCCAGCATTGCCTATTTATTCTATTCCCGTTAGAAAATTAGGACTGGAAACGCTTACTGATTTTTTAGAATCCTTTGTTGATTTTTTAGCACTAGATCAAATTAATTTAATGGGGAATTCGCTCGGCGGACATATTGGGCTCATCTATGCATTGCGGCGCAAAGAAAAAATAAAATGTTTGATTTTAACGGGTAGTTCGGGCTTGTTTGAAAATTCTATGGGAGGATCCTACCCAAAAAGGGGGAATTATGAATACATAAAGGAACGGACGGAGTATACTTTTTACGATCCCAGAACAGCTACCAAAGTATTAGTAGATCATGTTTTCGATACCATGAAAAGTATTCAAAACTGTTTAAGTATTGTGGCCATAGCTAAATCAGCACAACGCAACAATATGTCTAAAGAGCTCCATTCAGTGGCCGCTCCTACCCTGCTGGTATGGGGGTTAAACGACACCATTACCCCGCCTTATGTCGCCCACGAATTTGATAGGCTGATTCCCAATGCTACTTTGCGGTTTATTGATGAATGCTGCCATGCCCCCATGATGGAGCAGCCCAATAAATTTAACCTAATAGTAAAAGCATTTTTAAAAAAGGCATAAAAGCATGATTGCGAAGGATTTAATTGATTTTGGTATTCCTCTCTTAAAAAGTGAAGACACGGTCTCAAAGGCTTTGGATTTGATGGAAGAATTTGAATGCGACCAATTACCTGTGGTGAAGGATGGCTATTATGCCGGCTTTTTAGCTGAGGAAATGATTAGAAATCACAATGGTGAGCAGATCAATGATTTTAGTTTGCTGGGAGAAAATGGTGAAATTGACCAAGGCAGTCATTATTATGATTTGATAAAATGTGCCCTAGAATTTGACCTGCCCTTAATGGCCATAAAAGATCATCAAGGCTTCTATTTGGGGGCGGCACTTACCGCTTCAGCTTTTGAAATGTTTGTTACGGGGTCAGCGCTGCGGACGCCTGGAGGGATTATCGTTATATCCCTCAACTATAGAGATTATTCTCTCTCGGAAATCGCTAGAATCATTGAAAATGGCGATGCTAAAATCATCAACAGTCAGCTTTCGATGGACCCAAATGATAATAGTAGAATATGGCTTACCCTTAAGCTAAACAAAGAAGACATTTCACATTTGATTTCAATTTTGGAGTTCAGTAGCTATCAAATTGAGCGACATTTTAGTGCACATATAAATAATGAAAATACCCAAGAGCGATACGATAGCCTGATGAACTATTTAAAAATTTGATTTGTGAAAAGTATCGCCATCCATGGTAGAAAAATAAAGGTATCTTCTGTTTTAGAAGTCCAGACCTTATTGCGGAAGCTGGTTTCGAGAGGGGTTCAATTATCCGTGTCATCAGATTTTTTGAAGCTTAATGAAGCGATGTTGTCTGAATTTTCACTAGCCGTTTATGGCCTTAATCAGGGGGAAAAAAAGTTCAATGCCTTTATTAGCGTTGGAGGAGATGGTACGTTTTTGGAAACTTTGACCCATGTTGGGTCACTAGAAATACCTATTTTAGGAATTAATACCGGCAGGCTAGGTTTTTTGGCTTCCATTGCACAAGATCAAATTACAGTGGCCATTGATAAATTATTAATAGGCCATTATGAGATCGAAAAGAGGTCATTAATCTCCCTTAGCAGTAACCAAGAGGTATTTAATGGATTTAATTATGCCTTGAATGAATTTTCTATTTTGAGGAAAGATTCTTCGGCTATGATTGTCATTAAGAGCTATTTAAATGGAGATTTCTTGAATAGCTATTGGGTAGACGGCCTCATGGTTTCGACTCCTACGGGTTCAACAGGCTATTCTTTGAGCTGTGGGGGTCCTATATTGTTGCCGGAGAATGAGAATTTTATCATTACACCGGTAAGTCCGCATAATTTAAATATTAGACCTTTAATCGTTCCCGATACCTCTGAATTTACCTTTGAGGTAGAAAGTAGGACGAATAATTTCTTAATATCACTAGATTCAAGATCACAGACCGTCAATGATTCTATTCAAATGAAAGTTCAAAAAGCTCCTTTTCAAGCGTTTTTAATTAAGGTCGAGGGTGTGAGTTTTATAGAAACTTTGAGGAACAAATTATCTTGGGGGTTAGATAAACGCAATTAACTTGTGTTTAGCTCGTTTCTATTGATATCAGATTAAAATCATGGGCAATAAAGCAACTAATAAGTTTTGAAAAAAGGGATCATTATCGTTTTTATATTGAATGTCAGTTTGGTGCAAGCTCAGTTTTTGGAATTTGGAACTGGAATGGGCCTTTTCAATTACAGCGGTGATATGGCCCGGGGATACAAATTTTCTACGATTCAGTTTGGGAATACTTTTTTTAATAGAATGAATTTTTCAAGTCATGTTTCACTCAAGACAGCGTTAGGTTTTGGAGGGCTAAAAGGATCAGATCAAAACCCATTAGATCCCGCCGCGGCCATGAGATTGGCCTCTTTTAATCACAAAATAGCTGACTTTTCCTCTGTACTCGAATATGATTTTTTGAATTATAAGAAAAAAAAATCCGTGGTCAGATGGAGTCCCTATGCCTATTTTGGTTTGGGGTTTCTTACCATTTTCCCCACTTCTACTTCGGCAGAAGACTTAAGTACCACCCAACTAACAATTCCTGTGGGTATTGGATTTAAACATTTGATAAGAAGGCGTTTTATGGCAGGATTTGAAGTGGGTGTTCGAGGGCTCTCTTTTGATGAAATTGATGGGGTCTCAGAGGGAGATGTGTCACAAAAGGATTTTCAGTTTGGAAATCCAAATGATATGGATTGGTACAGCTTTGTAGGTATTTCGCTGAGTGTTATCATTTATAAAATACCCTGTCCTTTTCCTTATGATCCCAATGAATGGAGGAAAAATTAATAAAAAAAGTTAAATACTCGTGATCCATTATTATGTTCTTGAAAAAAGTGGCATTTTTGTCTGCTTTTTGAAAAAGGTTCTTTTAAAATGATTGCAAAACGAGACGGACGTGAAATTCCTAAGCATATTGCCGTAATTATGGACGGTAATGGACGTTGGGCCACAAAACAGGGTGCGATGCGTATTTTTGGCCATCGGAGAGGGGTCCAGGCAGTTCGTGATATTACCGAGGGTTGCGCGGAGTTAGGAGTTGATCATTTGACCCTTTATGCTTTTTCTACAGAAAATTGGTCACGCCCTCAAAAGGAAGTTGATGGATTGATGAATTTGTTGATCAAGACGATTAATGTTGAATTACCTGTATTGATGAAAAATAAGGTGCGCTTGACAGCAATAGGGGATTTACAAGGGCTCGCCACTGGAGTGCACAAAAAATTATCGGTAGCAATTGATGAAACGAAAGTAAATAAAGGGTTGAATTTGATATTGGCTTTGAATTACAGTGGTAAATGGGATTTAACCCAGGCTTTCAAGGTCATCTGTGGGGAGGTAATTAAGGGGACCATCAAATCTGAAGCCATAGATGAGGGCTTGGTGTCTGACTATTTGTCAACGAAGGGTATCCCAGATCCTGAATTACTGATTAGAACCAGTGGGGAAATGAGGATTAGTAACTTTTTATTATGGCAATTGGCTTATTCGGAGTTTTTTTTTACCGAGGTACTTTGGCCAGATTTCAGAAAAAAGCATTTAAATCTAGCGATAGATTCTTTTAACGATCGTGAACGCCGATTCGGTAAAACCAGTGAACAATTAGATTTTCAATGAAGTTAATTAATATTTTTATTCTGTTGTATCTGCTGTCGGTTACGAGCTATGCCCAATTAATTTTTGGACAAAATCGCAAAAAAACGAACGAAGCCATTGGGATAAACTATGCGAGCCCTCGTGAACTAGAGATCGCAGACATCGAAATAAGAGGACTTCAGTTCCTTGACAACAATGCATTGACCTCTCTTTCAGGATTAAAAGTGGGTGACAAAATCAAGATTCCTGGAGATGAAATTAGTTTGGCGATAAAGAAACTATGGAAGCAAGGTATCATTGGCAACATTGCGATATTCGCCTCCAAGATTGAAGGGAATCAAGTATGGTTGGTCATAGAGCTTTCAGAAAGGCCTAGATTGATGAAATACGAGTTTGAGGGGGTAAGTAAAAGCCATCAGACGGAAATAGAGGACGATCTTGAGCTAACTAAGGGCAAAATTATTACAGATGTAGTGATTAAGAACACAGAATTAGCGGTTCGAAAATTTTATGAATCAAAAGGATTTTTTAATGCAGGGGTAACGCTCAGCCAAAGGATCGACACTGTCCTGAGAAACAGTGCCGTTCTGATGATTAAGGTAGACAAGGGGAAGAAAGTTAAAATTTATGACATCAATTTCCACGGCAACGAGCAGTTCAGTGATACTAAGTTGAGGAGTAAGTTTAAGAAGACAGGAGAAACAACGAGGTTTAGCCTTCCTTCTTCACTTTTGGTCAACGCCATCAAACTGGTAAATCCTAAGCATTTGTTTTATTTTATAACACATAAGGATACCGCTACGACTCAGGAATTCAGAGATCAATTGAGCAATGTCGCAAAGTTAAACTTCTTTAAGTCATCAAAATTTGTCAAAGAAGAATTTTTGAATGACAAAACAGCATTGATTAGTTTTCTTAATTCAAAAGGCTATCGAGATGCAGCCATTATGTCGGACACTAATTATGCGATCAATGAAAAGCATATGAATATCGACATTGACATCTTTGAAGGGCGAAAGTATTATTTCAGGGAGATCAATTGGGAAGGAAATTTTATTTATGACGATGCTACTTTATCGAATATATTGGGCGTACAGAAAGGAGATATTTATGATTTGGAGTTGATTCAGACAAAGTTGAATTATGATCCAACTGGAGTAGATGTAAGTTCTCTGTATATGGATGATGGTTATCTATTTTTTAATATTAATCCTGTTGAAGTGGGCGTTTCGGTGGACTCTATAGACTTAGAAATGCGTGTTTTTGAAGGGGGCCAAGCGACCATCAAAAAAGTATTGATAACAGGAAATGAAAAGACCAAAGATTATGTAGTGAGAAGAGAATTACGAACCGTTCCTGGGCAAAAATTTAGTAGAGAATTGTTGATCAGAACCCAGCGAGAATTATCCCAATTGGGTTATTTCGATCCTCAGAAAGTGAATCCGATTCCCATACCCAATATGGTAGATGAGACCGTTGATATTGAATGGGAGCTCGTGGAGCAACCCAGTGATCAAATAGAATTATCAGGGGGTTGGGGAGGCTTTTATGGTTTCGTAGGTACGTTGGGTGTCAGTTTTAATAATTTCTCTATCAGAGAAGCAATGAAGTTCGAAAAGTTTCCTCCTATGGGAGATGGTCAGCGATTGTCAGTTAGAGCCCAAGCCAACGGGAGGCGCTATCAGAGTTATACAGCGAGCTTTCAAGAACCTTGGTTGGGAGGTAAAAAGCCAAATAGTTTTGGAATTAGTTATAATCATTCCGTTCAACGCTATTTAAATTTTCGAGACAATACAACGATTGGTTCATTAAGTGTGAACAGTTTTTCCGTTTCCTTAGGTAGAAGAGTAAATTGGCCTGATGATTTCTTTGTCATCAGCAATGCGGTATCCCTTTCAAAATACTCTCTGTATAACTACCAAGGTTTCAGTTTAGGGTTTGCTACGGGAGATGCCAATAGTTTTGTTTTTAATACGACGGTTTCGAGAAGATCATCTGATAATCCCATGTATCCGCAACGAGGGTCTGATATTTCATTGAGTTTAAATATGACACCTCCTTATTCGTTATTTAACGATCTCAATTATGAAACAGCGATTCCAGAGGATAGATATAAATGGGTTGAATATCATAAATGGAATTTTGATTTGAGATATTATTTACCTATCATTCCCAAGCTTGTCTTAGCGCCAAGAGTTCACTTTGGATTTATTGGATCCTATTCTGATAAAGCATCTGTGGGTCCTTTTGAAAGGTTCGTTTTGGGAGGAGATGGTTTGACGGGGCAAAATTTTATCTTAGGTACGGACGTTATTGGGTTGCGTGGTTATCCTAACCCACAACAAAGTGCACGTCAGGCGACATCATTGACACCTTTTGACAGTGAAACCAATATTTTGGGGGGTATTGCCTTTACAAAATACATTTTGGAATTGAGATATCCGGTCTCTTTGAATCCAACGGCTACCATTTATCTATTGACTTTTGTTGAAGGGGGTAATAATTGGAACGACTCGAAGGCTTACAATCCTTACAAGCTTTATAGATCTGCGGGTATTGGAGCAAGAATTTTTATGCCTGCTTTCGGGCTCTTGGGCATTGATTATGGGTATGGATTTGATGCCATACCTGGAACCAGTGAGCGTTCAGGGGGTCAATTTCACTTTTCAATTGGACAACAAATTAGATAATGTCTAGATCCCTTATATTTGCATTCTTATTCTTGTCATGTTTGCCCAATCTGAATGCACAAAAATTCGGCTACATTGACCTGAATTATATTTTAGGGAAAATGCCAGCCTATGCCGAAGCACAAAATGAAATAAATACTTTAGCTAAAGCTTGGGAGCAAGAAATTAGAGAAATGTACGAGGGAGTACAAAATTTAGAAACGAAATATAAGGCTGAGGAGGTATTACTGACCGTAGGAATGAAAGAAGACCGGACCTACGAAATAGATGTCGAAAAACAAAAATTAAAAGAATACCAGAAAAAAATTTTTGGATCTGAAGGCTTATATTTTTTAAAGAAAAAGGAGCTCATAAAACCTGTACAAGATCTTGTTTTTGAGGCTTCGGAGCGCGTTGCAAAGAGCAATAGATTGGCTATTGTTTTTGATAAATCAGGTGAGATGGTGATGATTTATACAGATCCTATTCACGATTATACTGATTTTGTTTTAGAAGAGTTAGGTTTGCTGAGCAATGAAGCAACCTCTAATTAAAATTTATTTAATTTATATATTATGAAAATCAAGTTATTAATATGTGCGCTAGCCATGTTCACAATGAGTGTAACAAATGCACAAGAATTGAAGATTGGCTATACAAATGCAGAATATTTGTTAGGTTTATTACCCGAGGCAAAACAGATTGAGGCTGATTTGAGGGCGTATGAAACACAGCTACAAAATCAGTTGAAGGCAAAGTATCAAGATTTACAGACCAAAATAGGAGATTATCAGGCCAATGAGGCGAGTTACAACGAGTTGATCAAGGCAGATAAGCAACGTGAGCTTACCGGCTTGCAGGAGTCCTTGCAACAATTCCAAACAGATGCTGAGCAATCATTGGTGTCCAAGCGGAATCAATTATTACAGCCTGCGGTTGAAAAAATAGGAATAGCTATCCAGGCTGTTGCCGAAGAAAATGGATTTTCAATGGTATTGAGTGCTGGAAGCCCAGGCTTTGATGTATTACTTTATGCAAGTGAACAATATGACATCTCTGAATTGATTCTCAAAAAGTTAGGAATTGATCCACCATCAGGAAATTAAGCTTTTTATTAAAACCTGGCTAGCCAGGTTTTTTTATGACTTTTTGCTGTTGGAGATAAATATACCGAGCATAATTGTCAGCATACTTGCGAGTTGTAAAAGGCTCAATTGTTCACCATCTATGAAACCCCAAAAAACGGAAATTATTGGAATCAGATAAGTGACGGATGTAGAGAAGACGGCATTGGTAAGTTGGACCATCTTATTAAATAAAATAAGGGCGAGGGCCGTACCAAGTACGCCTAAAATTACGATATAACCTGAAGCCATCAATACTTTTGGTTCATGGATGTGATCTAAAAATGGGGTAAGGAGGAAGAGATAAATAATGGCCAATGGCCCCACCATGATTAAAGAGAGACTGGCAATACTGAGAGATTTTAAGCCGCCCAAATAATGTTTAATGAGGTTGGCGTTGATTCCATAAAGTACCGTGGCGGCCACTACGAAAAAGGCATAATAATTGAATGAAAGTTGGCCATTTTCTCTTGTAGAAATAAGGAAAAGGGTACCCAAAAAGCCTAAGATGACACCGAAATAAACCCTTTTATCAGGTTTTACATTAAAGAATAAAACCGAAATAATGATCGTGAAAAAGGGTGTGAGTGCATTCATGATCCCTGTCAAAGCACTCGGTAATTTAGTTTGAGCCAGCGCAAAAAATAATGCAGGCAGTAAACTGCCCATAAAGCCTACCAATATCAGAGAGGTAATATTTTCTTTATTTATTTGCTTGATTTGACTTACCGCAAAGGGCAGAAGTATCAATGCGGCTGATGCGATCCTCAATGTAGCAACTTCTTCAGGTCCTAGAGCCGTAAGTCCCTTTTTTATGAGGATAAAAGAACTCCCCCATATTATAGATAAAATTATGAAAATAGCCCAAGCAAGGGCTGGATGTTTTGTAGTCATGGGCTACACCAGGGCGATTTCAGAAAATTGAGACTTTATTTCGTCTAAAATAGCCAAAATAAGTGCAGGTTCTTCCGTTTCTACCAAGCGGTTTCGATAGGATTTAAAATCCGGTATTCTCTTGAAGTAGTTGGTATAATGACGTCTCATCTCAAAAATGCCTAATCTTTCCCCTTTCCATTCTAGAGATAAATTCAGATGTCTCTTGGCAACGTCGACTCGCTCAGAAATAGATGGGGGCCTAAGTTCATTTCCCGTTACCATAAAATGCTTAATTTCGTTAAATATCCATGGATACCCGATGGCTGCTCTTCCTATCATGATGCCATCAATGCCATATCTATTTTTATAGGCGAGCGCCTTCTGAGGAGAATCAATATCTCCATTACCAAATATGGGGATATGGATGTTGGGATTTTCTTTAACTTTTGCAATGAGCGACCAATTGGCCTCACCTTTATACATCTGTTTTCGTGTACGACCATGTATTGTTAGGGCCTGGACCCCCACATCTTGAAGACGCAGGGCAACTTCTTCTATTTTGATACTGTTCTCATCCCATCCAAGTCTTGTTTTGACAGTAACGGGCTTATTTACCCTTTTAACAATTTCTGAAGTCATGGCCTGCATCTTGGGCAAGTCTAGTAATATTCCTGCACCCGCACCTTTGCAAGCCACTTTTTTAACAGGACACCCATAGTTAATGTCAATAATTTCGGGATCAGCATTTTCAGCAATGGCAGCTGCTTCCTGCATTGATTCAATTTTTTCGCCAAAAATCTGAATACCAATGGGGCGTTCGTAATCATAAATATCTAGTTTTTGAACGCTTTTGTCCGCGTCTCTAATTAAACCCTCCGCTGAAATAAATTCAGTATACATCAGGTCAGCTCCATTTTCTTTGCAGACTGCCCTAAAAGGGGGGTCGCTGACGTCTTCCATAGGGGCGAGCAGTAAGGGAAAGTCTCCCAATTCTATATTTCCAATTTTCACCAAAACACGATCAATTATTTTGTAAATTTAGGCCAATTATGGACAATATGTTTTCACAAACGAATCAAAATCAAAAATCTATAGGTTGGCTCCTACTTATTTTGGTAGGATATGAGTTGGCAGCGGTCTTTGCTTTCAATTTTTTGGGACTGATGATGCTACTTCCTTTTTACGACTTTGACCTTCAAATTGTCACAGCTATGCTGACTAAACCCACAGCTTATCCTGAGGCTAAAATACCACTGTTGGCGCTTTTAGGGATTTCAGCCATAGGCACTTTTATTCTTACTCCGGCATGGGTGGTGCATAAGTATGCAAAGATTGAGCTGAAAAAATTCTTTATAATTCCTAAATTTTATTTTAAAGCGGCTTTAATAACGATTGTGATGGTTATTTCATTTGCGGGAGTCAATACTGTGATTATTGAGTGGAACAAGGCCCTTCAATTACCCACTTTCTTGAGTGAATTTGAACATTATGCGCAAGCTCAGGAGTTGAAATTGGCAGAGTTAACCGAGTTCCTCACCCACTTTGAGAGTACGGGTCATTTTTTGTTTTGTATGTTGGTGATTGCTATTATTCCTGCATTGGGAGAGGAATTTTTGTTTAGAGGTATATTGCAAAATATATTGAGAAGCGCATTGAAGAACCCACATATAGCTATTTGGGCTTCAGCTCTGATATTTTCTTTATTTCACAATCAATTTTATGGATTAGTACCTCGAATGTTGTTGGGAGCTATTTTTGGCTACTTATACTATTGGTCAAGAAGTTTATTTTTATCTGTACTCGGCCATTTTATTAATAATGGTTTTACTTTAATTTTGATGTTTTTATTTCAAAAAGGCCTGATTTCATTTGATTTATTAGGGGACGAAATCAACTTTAATTCCTACATTCTTTTAATTTTCTTTATTTTCACAATCTGTTTACTTTTTACACTTCGAAAAATTTATTTGATGAATGAGGAAGGTCTGGCAAAAAGTTTTTGAGGATACTTCTGCCCACCGGGTAGAAATTGTAAAAGCCATTCTTGAAGGTGAAGGGCTCAATCCGGTAATTGTTGACTTAAAAGACAGCTCTTATCATTTTGGAAAATTTGAAGTCAGGGTAGACTCCATGCACGTGTTGGAAGCCATAAGGGTCATTAAAAAAGAAATAAATTTTGAATAAATTTTCTGAATTAAAAAGAAGACTTTTTTCTGCTTTCATTGGTGCAACCGTCATTATATCCTCCATATTATGGAGTGAGTGGAGCTATTTTTTAATTTTCTTTGCGATCTGCATTTCAGCACAGTGGGAATTTTACCGGTTGGTGAGAATGCAAGATTATCTGCCTCTCCGTTTTTTTGGTGTTTTTATAGGGGGTTTGTTGTTCATAATGACTTTTTTTATTGAAAGAGGAGATCTCGACGGAAAGTATTTGTTTCTCATTTTCCCCTTGGCTTCAATCATATTTATTTTTAAATTATACAAGAAAAAAGACCAGAATCCTTTTGTAAACATTGCTTTGTATTATTTAGGAATCACTTATGTGGCCTTACCTTTTTCGCTCATAAATATTATTGTTTTTGATGGTGGAGACTATGCCTATGAAATACTATTAGGCCTGATGCTGATCATTTGGTCAAGTGATACGGGCGCTTATTTTGCAGGTACGGCGTTTGGAAAAACTAAATTATTTGAAAGAATCTCTCCTAAAAAATCTTGGGAAGGGAGTATTGGAGGTACCTTCTTTGCAGTTGGATTTGCTTATTTGGCGATGATTTATTTTGGACAGTTATCTTTATTTGAATGGTTAACGGTAGCGGTCATAGTAGTTGTGGCTGGGACTTATGGGGACTTGGTGGAGTCTCATTTTAAGCGGACCATGTCGATCAAGGATTCAGGGAATATCATTCCGGGGCATGGGGGCTTCTTAGATCGTTTTGATAGCCTCATCTTAACGGTTCCCTTCATCGTTATTTTTTTAAAGCTACTGTGAGTAAATCATTAATAATGCTAGCTTTGCCGTAAAATAAAATTCGTCTGCACCCCAACGTTTGATATAATGAGTTACATAGAACCAGCACCGATAAAGGACAAAGAAAATCCTTTTGAGTCTATGATGTCTAGATTCCAGATTGCCGCAGAGCATCTGGGTCTTAATCAGCAAATTTATAATGTCTTAAAATCTCCTGTTAAGCAAGTCATCGTGACTTTACCTATTACCATGGATAATGGTAAGATTGAAGTTTTTGAAGGATATCGAGTGATTCATTCCAATATATTGGGTCCTTCCAAAGGAGGGATCCGGATGGACATGGATGTCAACCTAGATGAGGTAAAAGCATTGGCTGCTTGGATGACTTGGAAATGTGCGGCCGTTGATATTCCTTTTGGAGGCGCCAAAGGCGGGATTAAATGCGATCCAGGAACCATGTCAGCAGGAGAAATGGAACGTTTGACACGGTCCTATACCATGGCTTTGCAAGAAATATTTGGCCCGGATAGGGACATCCCTGCACCAGATATGGGCACAGGCCCACGAGAAATGGCCTGGTTGATGGATCAATATTCTAGATCTTATGGAATGACCATCAATGCAGTAGTTACGGGCAAGCCGGTTGTTTTAGGAGGGTCACTGGGACGTACCGAGGCGACAGGTCGTGGCGTGATGGTGACTGCGCTGGCTGCTATGGAGAAACTAAAATTAAATCCTTTTAGAGCGACATGTGCCGTTCAAGGTTTTGGCAATGTGGGTTCATGGGCGGCGCGTTTATTAGATGAGCGTGGAGTGAAAATTGTGGCGCTGAGTGATATTTCTCAGGCTTATTATAATGAAAATGGGATTAATATTTCAGATGTCGTGGCCTATCAACAAGAACATAAGGGCTCATTGATCGGATTTTCTGGGGCAGAAGTGATGCCAGCTGATGAATTATTGTTATTGGATGTAGATGTGCTGGTCCCGGCGGCAGTGGAAGATGTCATTACGGTACACAACGCACAGGATATCAAGGCAAAATTGATTGTTGAAGGATCCAATGGACCTACTTCGGCGAAGGCAGACAAAATATTAAACGATTTGGGAATATTGTCAGTTCCTGATATTTTAGCCAATGCAGGGGGTGTTACAGTTTCATATTTTGAGTGGGTCCAAAATAGATTAGGTTATAAATGGACGGGCGAACGTGTCAATAGGCGTTCGGATCGGATCATGAAGGATGCATTTAATAACGTCTATGAGACGGCATTGCAATATGATGTTTCTCTACGTATTGCAGCTTATATAGTAGCCATTGATAAGGTGGCCAAGACATACACATTTAGAGGAGGGTTTTAAATGAAATTACATAAGGAAGGGTATATGATTATACCCTATTTCATCATAGGTGTTGTTACACTATATTTATTGCTCACATGGTTAATTCCACTGGAGCTATTCAGATTGGTTTTAGGTAGCTTATCGGCGATTTTTTTAGTTTTGGTGGTTGCTTTTTTTCGTGTGCCTAAGATTCAAGCCCCCGTGGGGGATAATTTAGTCATTGCCCCAGCTGAGGGGAAAGTAGTCGTTTTAGAAAAAGTGATGGTTGATGAGTTTCTCAAAGAGGAGCGGATACAAGTATCTATTTTCATGTCTCCGCTAAATGTACACATCAATCGAGCACCTGTCTCAGGAAAGATAAACTATTATCAATATCACCCTGGTAAATATTTGGTAGCCTGGCATCCCAAATCGAGTATAGAAAATGAAAGGACTTCCATTGGTTTTGAAATGTCAAATGGGGTACGCATTTTTATGAGGCAAATAGCTGGAGCTGTAGCGAGAAGAATAGCATTTTATAAAGAAATGGAGGATAAGGTAGATGCAGCAGATGAGGTGGGTTTTATAAGATTTGGAAGTCGAGTAGATCTTTTTCTCCCCTTGGAGGCAGACTTAAAGGTGAAAATAGGGGATAAGACTATGGGAGGAGAAACCATCATCGCTCATCTAAAGTAATGATGGCCGAGGTGGATAAAAAAAATTATGCAAGTTTTGGATTGCGCCTTTTAGCTTACGTTCTTGACGCCTTTGTTTTACAACTTTTACAAATCATCGTCATCATACCCTTTTTGCTGAGCTTAGGTTTTGCTTTTGTGGATGCACCTTTTGACTGGGAGGCTTATGAACATTATGATAAGGTATTCTTCACAGATTTAGGCCTATGGATAGACCAAGCGCGGCCACTTATTTTTGCAGGATTTCTTGCCCAAACACTCTACTTTTCCCTTTTAGAATCAAGCCATCTACAAGCTTCTTTAGGTAAGCTTGCATTGGGAATTAAAGTGGTAGATCAGCAGGGTGCGCGGCTTGATTTTATTTATTGTTTGGTCAGAAACATGAGTAAATTCTTATCTAGCTTGATTTTTATGTTGGGTTATCTGATGGCTACTGTAACTAAAAACAAACAAACGCTGCATGACTTGATCGCAGGATCTTATGTTATTCGCCCTGTGTCAGAGCCCTAGACTCAATTTTCTAGATCAGCGTGATGAACTTAGTTAAATAATGCGCGTCGATTTCATCGAAATAATTTAAGACATCACTGTCTACATCGAGTACGAAAAGCACGTTATCCTCTTTTATTTTTGGGATCACAATTTCTGATTTTGAATCACTACTGCAAGCAATATGACCTGGAAATAACGTCACATCTGGAACAATGATGGTCGTTTTTTGCTCCCAACTTTGTCCGCAAACACCTTTACCCAGTGGGATTCGGGTACAGGCTATGGGACCTTGAAAAGGACCGAGCACTAGGGCGTTATTTTTGACAAGGTAAAAACCTACCCAAAAGAAATCAAAAGACATTTTTAAAACGGCGCCTATATTCGCCAAGTTGGCTATGAGGTCGGTTTCATTTTTTATCAAGGCTTCCAACTGAGGAAGTATGCTTTGATATATTTCTTCCTTTGATTTGGATTGATCAAAGATAATTTCTTCCCCCATAGTTATATTATTTGAGGATTTTTTACGGTTAATGGATTTTGTTCACCTCCTGTGTTGAGCGTCTCTTTGGGTTCAAACATCAATATGTGGGTTTCATCTTCTGCCGAGGGTTTGTGTTCAACGCCTTTAGGTATAACGGTGAAATCTCCTTCATCTAATATCAGGGTTTGGTCACGAAGTTCCATTTTCATAGATCCCTTGATTACCCAAAACATCTCATCTTCATCGTCATGTTTATGCCAAATAAAATCACCCTTAATTTTAGCGATTTTAACGGCCTGACCATTAAGTTCTGCAACTACGTGTGGGGTCCAATGTGAAGTGAAGTGATCAAATTTTTCTTGAATGTTACTTTTAGTTATGCTCATTGTAGTAGGTAGTTAAAGTATCATTTGAAATTTGGGTGCGGTAGTGAGGTGGAGCTCCCATTTTCGGTGCGGAAATACCGTGATAAAATTTCTGAGGGCTGGTAAAAATCCGGGCTTCATCCCAAAGGTTTGAACTAAGGAATTTCTCGATGGTATGAGTGCCTCCTTCCACGAGAATGGACTGAATATTTAATTGAAGAAGTTGATCTAAAATAACTGTGATGGGATCCGCTGAATCTAAAGTGTGATAGGTTACGTTTTTCCTATGCTTTTTCGGAAATTGGGTAAATACATGGGTTGGTTGAGTTCCATCGAAAAGATTGAGGGCTTTATTCAATTGATTTCTTGGATCTATTACTATTCTTATGGGATTTGATCCTTTCCAATCTCGAGTATTTAATCTGGGGTTATCATGTTTGGCCGTATTGTAGCCTACAAGGATACCCATCTCTTCGCTACGCCATTTGTGCACCATTTGTCTGGAAAGGGGATTACTGATCCATTTGGAATTAAAATCAGTTCTGGCGATAAAGTGATCCTCTGTTTGTGCCCATTTTAAAATAATGTAAGGTCTGCTTTTTGCTATAAAAGTCAAAAATCGGCGATTTAAATAATGCTCTTCTTCTTGCATACATCCTATTTCGACTTGAATTCCGGCAGCCTTGAGTCGTTTGATACCTGCACCATTGACGGCTTCAAATGGATCTTGAGAAGCGATGACAACTTTAGCTACCTTTTGAGTAATGAGCAAATCTGCACAAGGGGGTGTTTTGCCATGATGTGCGCAAGGTTCTAATGTGACGTATGCAGTAGCCCCTGCGACCTCAGTAGTCGCATTTTTAATAGCATTGACCTCTGCATGCGCTGCGCCATAAGCTTGATGAAATCCTTCTCCGATGATTTTTTCATTTTTCACAATAACACAACCTACCAGTGGGTTGGGAGCTACCTTGCCCCTCCCTAATTTAGCAAGCTCCAAAGCCCTCTTCATATAGAGTACATTTTTATCAGACATACTGCAAAGTAACAAACAATATTGAGCAGAAGAAAGTCATCTTCTCTGCCAAATGTTATTTAATTCTGATGGCCTGAATTAGTTTTACTTCATATGAGTCTTTCGAGTAAGGTATTATATGATCAATTTGTCCACGAGCTAGAAGCTAAATGGGAGCTAGACGAATCCAAAAAAGTCGCAGAAATTGTATTTGACCACCTTTTTGGGTTTTCCAGGATAGATATTTTTTTAAATAAATCAATTCCTCAATCAGATGAGCGATTGGCTCCCATATTACAGCGCTTATTGAATGGGGAACCCGTACAGTATGTATTGAATCATGCCGCTTTTTTTGGGCTTTCATTTTTTGTCAATTCTGAGGTACTTATTCCAAGACAAGAAACCGAGGAGTTGGTTGCTTTAATTTTAAAGGAGAATGGCCATACATCACAAAACATTTTGGATATCGGTACGGGTTCAGGAGTCATAGCGCTTGCGTTATGTATACATAGACCCAATTGGAATATATCAGCTTGGGATCTTTCTCTAGAGGCGTTGGATGTAGCAAGACATAATGCACATCAACTTAATTTAACTGTTGATTTTAGGTGTTTAGATATTTTGACCAAAGATCCAGATACTGATCAATATCACCTAATCATCAGTAATCCTCCTTACATTCCAAGTGCTGAAAAGTTGTTGATGGCAGGACATGTAGTTAAATATGAACCTGAATTGGCTCTTTTTGTTGCCGATGATCATCCTTTAATTTTTTATGATGCAATTGCCAAATATGCCCTGAAATCATTGAAAGAGAAGGGAAAACTCTATTTTGAGATCCACGAAGATTTTGCCCATCAAATACAGACCCTATTGAATCATCTTGGATTTGAAGAGATCGTCATACACGATGACCTTAATAAAAAAGCACGCATGGCTTCTGCAACACGTGGCTAACAAATGAGTTAAGTTGTTAAAAGAAGCAAAAATGGATTCAATTCATATAGATGATTACTCTTCGGCTCACTCATTGACGCATGATTTTTTCCAGCACTATGGGGGCATTGATGTTTATTTTTATTTTGAAAAGTATTGATGTACTGACCCAATATCTAATTTAAATCAACGATTTTTATATAGATTTTTTTTTAGAAGATAA
>CAJXAT010000026.1 GCA_913050055.1 uncultured Flammeovirgaceae bacterium
ACATGTAAAGATACTAATTGATTTGCAATTGACACTAAATTTTTTCTTGAGTAAGTGTGATTTCAAACAATTAGTCTAAGGATATGATACGATACCTCATCTGTGAGCCAAACAAGTTCAATCAATAAATCAAATTTGATTTTGTATCACAAGTAGAATAAAAGAGTTTTCAAATAACCATTTCTAATGTTCATTTCAATTCCTTGAAATCAAGGGGAGAGCTTACCTAAATGAAATTATTATACTCTGAGGTCAAATACATTCTAGAATGCATTTCTGGTTACTATTAACACCCATCCCTGATTATAAATACTAATCATATACAATCGTTTGGATCGCTCTTGGAGGGATGGATGAAGCTATTTTTTGCGTTCCAACGTACATATTGTAATCTATTTCGACGGCGCTATCGTTCATAATTACGGTAGCATATGAATCATCCGGATTGACGAAAGTAGTCGCTTTGAGAAAGCTTCTGCTACTGACCGTACTGACTCTTTTGGCACCTGGACGGATATATTTTGAGAAATGTCCAATATAGTAATAAGTAGGTGTCAAAATAAGCTCATCGGTCTCTGTATCACCGTGGATCGGTGCAAAACAAAAGTTAGCCACATGATTGGGACCACCATTTTGATCTAAGAGGATATTCCAATCGGTCCAGCCTGCCGTCCCTTGGTTAAAATCGTTGATCATAGAGTTGCCGTAGCGCTCAGCATTGGGCCAAAACTGATATTTATAGGCGTCAAAACTTTCATTACAACCTTCGGTAAACATCAATTCCTTATCGGGAAATGATTCCTTAACCTTTCCTAAATTTTCAAATTTGGCATCACTACCGGTCCAGGTTTCATACCAATGGAATCCGGTACCCCACGCATATTTCGCGGCCTCTGGATCTCCTAATATTGTATTGGCTCGATTGGTAATGAGATCTCTGTTGTGATCCCAAACGATAATGTTTTTATCCCCTAATCCTTCTTTAGCCAAAATGGGACCCAAGTAGTTTTTCAAAAAATCTCTTTCCTCTTGTGCAGTATAAATACAGGATTCCCAACGCTGGGTAGCCATAGGTTCATTTTGTATGGTTAGACCCCAAATGGGAATGTCAAGTGCTTCATAGGCTTTGATAAATTTGGCATAGTAATGTGCCCAAGATTCGTAAAATTCGGGGAGTAAACTACCTCCTTGGAGCATACTTCCATTGCTCTTCATAAACGCCGGAGGACTCCATGGACTTACATAAGTTACCAAAGCACCGCCTGCTTTGGTAATGGCTTTTTTAATTAGAGGTATCCGATAAGTTAAGTCTGGTGTGATATCAAAGGTTTTCAGGTCTGCATCACCTTCTTCTATGTAAGTGTATGATTGCTCACTAAAGTCACAACTGTGAATCGTTGTCCTTAAGAGGCTGTATCGGATCCCGTTTTGCCCATAATAGGCTTCTAATAAGAGCTCTTGTTTTTCAGGAGACAATTTTGCGAAAACTTCAGCCGACGCGTCAGTTATAGCGCCTCCGATGCCTATCATTATTTGAAAGGTTTTTTCAGGATTTATAAAAATAGATAATTCTGTTTCTAAGGGTTGTTTACCTTCTTTGAAATCCAATTTAGCAGTTTTTTGCAACCTTAGATTTGTATCTTTTGCTGTAGTGTAGATACGGGCAGAGGTGGGAACATATTGTCCAGTATCAGGTATATTTCTTTCAGTCATCGGAGGTGCATTATTTGAGGTACAACCGATACAAAAACCGATCGTAAAAATGAGGTATAATTTCTCAGCAATTAAATTCATAATTAAGATAATGATTCGGATTTTATTAAAAAATGAAGTACCTAAACTAATCTAATTTCTACACAAAAGCTGCCGTTAAATCAAAAACTAATTCCTAATTATTTATTTAATTGGATTAAGAAGTTATCTGCGGTTGTATGCAATTCGTTTTTTCTCTCATCTGTCATTTTATCAAAAGTTTTTATAAGTAGACCTAATCGTGGATTTTTAATAAAAAACATCCGATGAACATCCATAAATCTCCAGAATAAGGCATCCCAGATCGGCTGCCAATCTCCTTTGGGATAATCACTCATCTTCATTAAGTAATTAGATCCACTGATGTAGGGTTTAGTTGCGAAAAGGCCCCCATCTGCAAATTGACTCATGCCATAAACATTGGGAACCATAACCCAATCATAGGCATCTATAAATAATTCCATAAACCACCGATAGACCTCGTCTGGATCAAATTCGCAAAGCACCATGAAATTTCCCAAAACCATTAGCCGCTCAATATGATGACAATAACCTGTTTTTAAGATTTTATGGATGGTTTGATCGATGGGGTTTATGCCGGTCGTACCGTTATAAAAGCTTGAGGGTATTTTTCGTTTGAACCCCCAGTAATTAGTAGATCGAGAAACAGAACCCTGGGAAATATATATGCCCCTTATAAATTCTCGCCAGCCCATTATTTGACGGATAAAGCCCTCTAACGAATTTAATGGAATATCTACTTTTTTTGCATGAAGAAGCGCTGCATCAATGATGGACTTTGGTGAGATCAGTCCTATGTTGAGCATTGGGGACAATACACTGTGATTCAAGAAGAGCTCATCTTTGACAATTGCATCTTCATAAGTACCAAACGCTTCGAATCGATGTTCAAAAAAGTCTTCTAACCATTTTTGTGTGGAAGACCCATCAATCGGATACAAAGGTTTTGGCGTAAGATTACCGGGATTCTTCGAATAATGCGTTTCAATATAGGTCAGGGCTTCGCTCCAAAAGGAATTATTTAGGGGACTTTTAACGGTCGGCGGAAGTTTATTTTTAGGATATTTTTTCCTGTTTTCATCATCAAAACTCCATTTTCCACCGATGGGCCCATCTGCGGCATCTACTAAAATATGTTGTTTTATTCTAGATTGCTTATAAAAAGAAGTTTGAAAATACTTTTTTTTATGAGGACTAAAGAAGTTCCTAAGATCTGAACGAGTATTGATGAAAATAGGATTCTCGTAGAAGTTAAGTTTGATTTTTTGCTCTAGTGCAGCTTGTTTTATTCTTTTTTCTAGCCAGTAATCGGTAGGATCAACAAGGTTGATTACCTCCTGTTTTTGGGTAGAGAGCAGGCTCAGTAAATGTCCTAAATCTGATCTTTGGTCACCTATTTCTATGTATTGCACCGTGAGGCCTCTAGACTCTAAGTAGCTGGCATGTGCCTTCATGGTAGCTCGGTGGTAGGCCAACTTCATTTTATGAAATTTATATTGTGAAAAGAACAAGGGCTCTTCGATCATATAAATATCATACCCATTCTCGTAAAAGACATGTGTTTGAAAAAGTTGATGGGGAAATATGATGTTAATTCCTTTCATTTTTTTGGCTTCTGCAACGTTTGCTACAATAAATTACTTGGTCCCATGTAAGTCGCCATTTTTTTCGCCAATTGAAGGGGCGAGCACAGACAGGACATATTTTATGAGGTAAATTTTGTTTTTTTGTCATTAAACTCAGGGGTCTTTTCCGCACGAGCATAAGGGAACTCGCCTACCTTTTTTAGTGCATAGTAGGCATTCAGTCCAGAGATGCCAATACTGTCCGCAACACCTAGGTCAATATATCCTTCTTCACTCAGAGAGGTGTCAGGAATGATTAAATGTAAGATTCTCCCAATTACCATGAGGGTATTACTTGATTTTATGGGGACACTTTCTTCGTGGATTAAGCCCATTTTCAATTTACTTTCTTTGACAAAAGGTGCTGTGAAATCCTTATGATACTCTTCGGTAAATCCACACTTCTGAAATTCAGAAACATTTTTTTCAAATTTAGCTGAAGTATAATGTGCTTGTTCAATGAAATCGGAAGGAATGTGGTTGATGGTGAATTGCTTATTTTCTGAAATGTTTTCATGGGTATGCCTGCGCACATTTTGATCAGGTCGTAAAATGAATCCAAGGTAGGGAGGGTTACTGCCTAGATGAACGACAGAGCTTATGATGGCTAAGTTCGTTTGATCATTTTTGTCTTTGGTACCAATTAAGTTGCCTGGTTTAATACCTGAGACTGAATTAATGATATTCAATCTTTTGACATGAGGCATTTTTTCAATACTAGATTCTGATAAATACATATTTATTGTTTTCTGACATGTGTTTTTAAAATTCTTTGACTTTCTTTTTTTACTTTTTGTCCTTTCCGGTGGCCCCAAATTTTTTCTCGAGCTATTTTTCCACTTTCCTCCAAATTTACGATGGGAAAGGGATAGTCAACGCCGATTTCAATACCGTAACAAGATTGATCAAAATGATTCATTTTGTAAGGTTCGTGGATAAAGGGTATGGGTACATTAATGAGTTCAGGTACCCACTTTTTAATGAATATACCCTCAGGGTCATGTTCGTAAGACTGTTTTATAGGGTTATAAATCCGGACTGTATTAATACCAGTCGTACCTGCTTGCATTTGAAATTGTGGATAATGAATGCCTGGTTCATAGTCAAGGAATAATTGGGCGAGGTGATAGACGCCAGTTCTCCAATCTTGGTCTAGGTGATGACATAACAAGGATACCAACATGGCACGCATGCGAAAATTAATCCAACCCGTGGTGTGAAGACACCTCATACAGGCATCTACCAATGGGAAACCGGTACGTCCTGATTGCCAAGCCAGCAGATGGTTATTATTTTCAAATCTTACTAGGGATTCATAGCCTCTATTGACACACAAGATTTCATAGTCACATTCTACTTCAAATTTTTGAATGAAATGACAATGCCATTTGAGGCGTGTCATGAGACTGCCAAAAGCGCGTTTATGTTTTTCAAAATCTGCGTGATCAGAGACATGATAAATCGCCTGTTTGATACTCAAATTACCCCAAGATAAGTAGGGAGAGATTCTTCCACAAGACTTTCTGCTTTCAAGGGGTTTAGAGATCATTTTATGATAATTTTTACCCCGATCGTAAGTAAATGAGATCAAGTATTTCCAAGCCTGCGTCTCACCAGCCGCTTGTAAATGCGGATTAACTTCAAGGAATTTTGATTCTAAAGTGGGCGGTAAGGAAAAAGGATGATTGAAGGGTGGTTGGTCGTTTTGAGTGAATATATTTTTGATGGGTGGAATGGCGATATCTTTGAGCCACACTTGATCCCAATTTTTCCGATTTTTCATCCCTCTTATGACCCCACCTTTTTGAAATTGATGCCAATAAACGTTATTTTTTTTTAAAATTCCCATCACTTTTTGATCTCTGTCCCAAGTCAGTTTGATACCTGATTCTTGATAGGAAAAGACTGATTTTAATTCAAAATGATTGAGCAGGAATTCAAAAAAAAGAGTCGCTTCGGCATAGAAAATTTGTATAGATCGATTGAAAATTTGGAGGGTTTTATTGGCATCGGTCAATGAGTGATATATGAATTGTTGGTGTCTTAATGAACTATCGGGGTAAGCGAGTAAAGAAGGTTCAAATAAATAAACGATGAGATAGGGAAGATGCGCACGCTCTGCAGCTTCAAGTGCTGCATGATCTTGTGTTCGGATATCTCTTTTAATCCAAACGAGGTTTAGGTTTTTTTTTTTCTCTTTCACAAATGTTTCTTACATTTCTTCCAAAAAGTAAAAAAAGAGGGAAAATAGCCCTGCACATCAAACATCCAATCTCTCGCATCTTCAGTACCTACATAATGCACATTTAGGGGATGCTCTTTAAAAATAATCTCTTGATTTGGATAGCTTTTACTTAAGGCCTCAAAAGAGCCGACATATACTTGTAAATTTTTAATATTTACCCCTAAGTCTTGCATGAATTGAATATTTTTTGGCGCGATCGGATATTGTTTGAATATTTTTGGTTCTAGTAAAAGAACACGATTATAATCACCCTCATGGCGCCAATTTGGATCTAGATTATAATAGTTATAAATAAGGATAGGCTCATTCGGTGTTATGACCATTTTTTGAGATACTGGCAGTTCTGTTTTGAGTAGAGGCAACGTCGATGGAACTAAAGCGGTAGGGCAGGGACGATTGACTAAAACATCATAGTCGCAGTCCAAGAAGGTATTACGTTGATTAAAATGAAAAAATTTATTAATGTTCGCTTGATTTGCATAATATTTTTTTGATGCATTGCTGCCCGCTACCCATTGCCAGCTCAAGGCATTGCTTGCCCAGTCTCCGTCCAATAAATGATAGTACATCCATCGCGAAGGAGTCAACCAATGACTTTTACCCACATTACAAATAAC
Source organism: uncultured Flammeovirgaceae bacterium (assembly GCA_913050055.1). Lineage (GTDB taxonomy): Bacteria > Bacteroidota > Bacteroidia > Cytophagales > Cyclobacteriaceae > UBA4465. The sequence goes on from CAJXAT010000026.1 coordinate 6,261, forward strand.
AGCGGCCGCGTACATGCGCATGTGATTGTGCATGTAGCCTCTATCTTCCAATACTTTAATCGCGCTATCTATGGCTTCGATGCTTGTTGACTTTGTCAATATAGCGGTGGGAATTTCATAATGTTTAACCTCTTTTTGTTGGCTTTTTAAGTCCGTACTTATCTCAGATTTTTTATGAATCCAAACTTGTTGCCAATAATCACGCCAAGCCAATTCCTGCACATATTTTTCAATGGTTTCAAAGGGATAGTTCTCCTCCAACAAATAGTTAAAAACTATTTTCGTAGAAATTACCCCTCTTGAGATGTAGGGAGACAAGTAAGTTACAGCCCCATCTACATAGTTTCTTGTATGACTATATCTCTCAGGATCTATAGATTTTAGGCGCTGGGATATGTCGCTAAGCCGAGTAGGGAAAGAGATCATTTGACTTCCTGATTTATCGTTTTGATATTTTGTTATTTGAGATAGATCTTTGACGTGTGCATTTGAATCTCTGTATTTCAGAATTTCTTTTTTTGCTGTGTTTTTGGCTTGTACCCTGGTTTACCCGAGCCCTCCACAAATTAAAGCTAGATCTTTTCAGCCGCTTCCGCATGAGCGTAATGACCCCGCTTTCGGGAATGGAAAATTGATAATTTATAGCTTCGAAAGGAGTGCGATCCTCCCAAGCCATTTCAATAATTCTATTCTCTTCGTTTGTAGAAAAAGAAGATTTTGTCATTTGCTTTCAGCAGCTTTAATTTTATTAAGTATTTCTTCTGCTTCGGCATATTTTTGATCACTCAGCGAACGGTTGGTTTTTGAAAGTTGGTGGGCATCCTTCAAAAGTTGTTCGTGTTTCTGATATAATTTTTGGAGAGGTGAAGTCTTTTTGAAAATATTAAACATATATTTTTAAATAATTATTATCTACAATCTAAACACACGCTTGATTATTAATGTTCCCACGATGTGTAATTCGCTCTAAAACATATTTTTAGATTTATTTAGGATAGGCTTTAAACCTGTCATTTCCCATCGGGTAAGAGAAATCGGCACACTTCCAATAGCATTTAATTCATCAAAAAAATCTCGTAAAACAAACCCATTCTCTTGGCTCGATTTCATTTTGGCATAATCGGAAAAAGTTTGCTCTAATAGGTATTTTCCTGTTATATAACTCGAACCATAACCGGGTTGTCTTAAGTATAAATGTTGCTCAAAAATCAGTAATTCTTTTTCTGTCTTCATCCAGCCCCGAGGCGTAAATTCCGAATGAATGCCTCCAGCTTCCTCCATAGTCATTTCGTTAGCGTGTGCATAAAGTGAACCCAACCCTCGAGCGGCTCGTTGAGCAATCATAATATATACGATTTCTCTTACTCTTGGACTTTGATCATACAATCCCGCTTGCATGAACATTTCCTCAACAGCTGTAGCGGTACCTTCATTTCGAGAATCAAAAATATTATAAAGCAAGGGTCTTTGACGCAGGAGACTTTTTGGTGGATGCCGGTCCATAATGGCCAATTCAAACCAATGATAAAAATGAGAATAAAGGGGTCTAGGGTCATAATGAGCCCCAATCATAAAGAAGTTCCGAGTGGCCTCAGGGATATATGCTCCCAAATGCTCATCGAGGGCTGAACTGAAATAATCTTGGACGGTAAGAATTTCATTTTCCTCTAAAAAGGCCATAAGATTTTTTGCAGATGCTTTGGCTTTTTTTTCATAGGCTTCAGGGGAATTGGCTGCAATTAAAGGAGGTAAGTTTCTATTCCTATGTTCTTCCAATTTCAATGCCGTCCACGCCCTAGCCAATTCTCTTTTTAGGATCATGACTTCATCCTCCCAAGTAAGTGGGACCAAATGCACATTTTGTTGGTACCAAGTATAGGATGCTTTACCGATACCGGAAGGGCCTGTTTTTGAGGCCGATTTTTTCTCCAACCATTCGACCAATTGGTCTGTAGATAGGATGGCTTCATTAATCATTGCCACCAATTCAGAATCATTTTGTAAACCGGTTAGATTGAGCATATTACTAAGTTCCACACTTTGAGTTCGAATGTCTTTAATACCTGTAATCCATAAGTCCTTCGCATTTCCTGTGAGATTTTCCTGTGCCTGCCGATTGATCGTGGGGATGACCTTCAGTTCGTTCATGATCCTTGCTCTATCTTCTTTATCTAAGGGGAAATGATACGTCCATAGATCAAGTATTTTGTGATGGGTAGGCCCTTCATGTCCAGGCACATCACTTCTGTCCAACCAAAGGGTTACATAGAATGCCGGATCACGCGCCCAAGGCTTCAGCACGCGCTGATTAAAATCATATCCATTCATCTCAGCCCAAATCACATGCCAATCTACCTGATGCTCAATGGGCCAACCAAGAGTATCTATGCTGATTAATTTATTTTGTAACGATATAAATTGAGCATTTCTCTTCTTAAAGGTTTCAGCGCGGTAATCGGGTGCCCCCTCGAAAAGGGGAGGATTTTCAAAAGATCTCCAGACTTCAAAAAGTGCAGTTAAGTCCTTGTAATTTTTAAGAGTAGGAACCTCTTCCGTAGGTAATTGAGCATTTTTTTCAAAAGTACAACTGATCAGAAAAAATACAGTTAGAATAATGAATGCGCGTATCATGAGTCAAAACTAAGTTTTAAATGGAAAGTTAATTTAATCAATCTCATTCGATTAATCATAAAACGGTCTGATTTTCGATGAAAACAGTCAGGACGATAGGTCAAAATTTTGGATAGGGAGTGTACGAATTCTTTTTCCGGTAGCATTGAAAAGGCATTGACCAAGGCAGGGGTAATAACGGGGGTACTTGGCTCACCGACACCCCCTATTTTTTCATGGCTATGATGATATAGGGTTCAATGATGGACGTTTCATCCATTCTAAGCATTTTATGATCATGAAAATTATGCTGTTTTACCGCACCATTTTTGCTTGATGTCGCCATACCAGGCGGCCGTGAGTCCATAAATGATACCACTTTCCATTTGGGCGATAAATGCATCCCGATGCATGGCGAAACCAGCATCTGCTATGCATACCACCCTTTCGACGTGTATTTTACCTTTAATGATTTGAACTTCCACAACTTCAGCGACAATCGTCCCAAAAGATTGATGAATGGCAATGCCCCGACCCCAATTTTCAGGTAACAGCTGATGCCATGATGCTTTTTCGGCAGCTTTGTTGAGTGCTTTGAGAAATCGTGGTTGATGGGCAAGCAAAGAAGTACGGTATTCAAAGGGATCTTCATTTTGAAGGTACGCCAGTTCATCAATGAAAGATTCAATAAAAAAACCGTGCATGGAATGGTCGACACTGCGCCAATTGCCCTAAGACACATGGAGGGCACTCTCGGTATGTTGAATAAGCTGATTGGCAATCAAATAGGGAGGTGTAGATGCTTCGGGGGGATGGTGCTTAAATAAGAATTGATTGATCCAAATATTGGATTTACCTTTTGAATCGAGGACTGCTTTGAATTGACTCGGGTTCACCCCTCTGTAAAAGTCTTGCTGTATATCTTCTTCTCGCGTCCAAATAAGTTTGATGGGATGGGTGGTTTCCCGTGATATCCATACCGCTTGTAGGGCGACATCAGTTTCTGATCTTCTACCAAAACCTCCACCCAGCTACTGATTATAGACCTGGACATGCTCCATGTCAATGTCCAGTAGATCTGCTACTGCAGCCTTGATGCCCAATGGATTTTGGGAGCCTATCCAGATTTCACAAATCCCATCATGAAGCCACGCGGTGCAGTTCATGGGTTCCATAGTAGCATGGGCCAAAAAAGGGACTTGATAGGTTGCTTAAAACTGATCATTGCTTATAGTTTTTTGATCAGGAATAACCCCTATTTCAAAATCTATTTCAAAATCATCGTTTAATTCTGCTTGGTTTAGGTCATGCTTAAGTTGCTCAAAAATTCCTTTTTTATAAATATTTTGAGCGTCATGTTTTTCAAATTCAATGACGACTTTATTCAAAGCCTGTTTGACCAACCAAAAACCATTGGCAATTACAGCGACGGCATTATCCAAGGTGACCACTTGATAAAAACCCTTTATTTTTTTGAGTGAAGATACGTCAACAGAGGTGACTTTGCAACCAAAAACTGGGGAGACTTTTATGGAGGCGTATTTCATACTGGGCAGCTGAATATCTATTCCATAAGGTGCTTCGCCTGTAACTTTTGGTGGATAAAACTTTTGTGAGCGGAGAGTTCTTTTTTGGGTAGTTTCCATTGGGCTGCGGCCGCAGTGATCAGCAATTGTCGTGCACTGGCGCCTGCAATCCGCATCCCCATTTGACCTGTGAATCTGATCGATGCACTGCCACCTGTGACCTGAAAATTTATTATTTTTCCTATTTTTAGGAAGGCGCCATCCACGGTATTGATCAGAAAATTTGGGAAATCAATGTCTCCGGCTACAAAACCTTTGAGCAGCATATGATTGGTTTATTCCTCTTGCGCTGGGGCTTCTGAAATAATGACTTTATCCCAATCTGCATCCAATTCATCGGCAAGCATCAGGGCCAAAGTGGTATGTACGCCTTGACCCATCTCAGCATGGGGTATAATGATTGTCACCGTATTATCGGGACTAATTTTTATCCAGATATCAAAAACAGGCTCATCTGCATCTGTAATTAGACCAACCACTTTTTCTGATCGATTGCTCGGTTGAATAGAAACGCCAATGACCAAAACGCCACTGGCAAGTAATCCCGTTCTGATAAAAGCTCTCCTGGTTAATTTACGCATCTTTGGCGGAGTTTGTGTTGGTTTGCATCAATTGGATCACTTTTTTAATACCCGTCTTTACTATGGGATATGTGCCGCACTTACAAATGTTTCTTTTCATGGCAGTATTGATTTGATAATCATTAGGATTTTTATTTTCATTTAGCAGCGCAACGACAGACATGATCTGTCCAGATTGACAATAGCTGCATTGGGGTACCTGAATCTCTAACCAGGCTTGTTGTAAGGAATGAAGGGCATTAAGTGCTGGAGGTGTGATCCTTTCAATGGTGGTGATCTCTTGATCTATGACGCTTCACATAGGAGTGGTACACGAGCGAATGGGTGTACCATTGAGGTGTACCGTATAATTCCCACATTGAGAAATAATACAACCAAATTTGGTTCTAGTTAGGCTCATTTTTTCTCTGATGATCCAAAGTAAAGGGGGTTGAGGGGTCGGAGTCTAACTCATGGTGGATTCCGTTAATTTTAAGTGATATCATCGTGCTTACCTGTGATTGAGATTCTTAAGTTAATCTTTTTTGGCACATCGTTGAAATCTAAGCCTCGCTTAATGGATAAAGCTATAGCAGCATGGGCTGCAGTGGCCATGATCTCGATTTTTAATCATCTAAGGATAAAGTTGAGTATTGTTTAGATAATCATGTGGAAAATAGAAGAGCTTCGTCATTAGGTTGCATATGAAGGCCCATTTTTTCTGATTTTTGAGTCCAAAATTAATTGAGAAAAAGCTCGTCCATGAACACCCAAGCAGGGGTATTATTACTTGGATGCCATTTAGGTAATTTTTTTAAATTGGACAGGCAAAAGGATTGAGGAATTTACCAAAGTAAAAAAGAATTATTGGATAGAGACGCTCCCAGAAAGGGGTTATCCCAGACTCCAAGGTTTATCTTTGAATCCTTAATCGTAATATAAGAAAGGTTCATAAAGTGAAAAGTTTGGGATGGAAGCGATACTTGCTACGTGGGAAGGATGGTACAGTTTTTGATCATTTTTTTTTTTTCTTCCCTGACTTTTCGATTGGAAACCGTCCATAATTGCCAATTCCATCCATATCAATATTGTCCGCTCTTCTGTAAGGCGCAGTAAGTTCAGGATCATTTTTCAACTTACTTTTCTGCAATTCATTTGCTTTTTTAACCATGAAGAGATATCCAACCATATACAATACAAAAATGGTCAGACCGATAGAGAACATTATGATATTTTCAGTTTCCATCATTTATATTTTTTTGGTTCGAATGATCCGATCTTCTTTGCCTCAAGGCTATGGAAGCAGAAAGTATAGAGGGCACCCAAATCCCTACAAAAATCCCCTCTAACTTGTTCCCCGTGAACCACAGGGTAACCGAATACAGGAATGACAAAAATGCCAAAATTACGGGATAGTAGACTCCCCAAAATTCAATCGCCTTTTTCATAAATGGTATGCTTTGTCTATAATATTTTAACTTATCTGATTTTATAACTCGTTATTTTTAAAAATAGTTCTTTAATGGTAGAAATGAGGAACTTGGAAAGGCTTATTTAGCTAAGTTAATAAAGCAATATTAAGCTGACAAAGGATATTTAGCTGACCAAAAGAGAGAGATAGGGTTGGACAGAAATATTAATGAGATCCTCAGTGAAAAGCAGATGAATAATAGCTTTTTTAAATCAATTAACATTGCTGTTTTCTATAATGATCAAATTAACCTACTAATAATACGGATGTAAATGTCATCATATAGCAAATCATTTTTGACAACAAGAGATTAAGCCATATGACATCTAAATAAAGGCCAAAAATTTTTTGAGATATCAATCCGAAAACAAAATATTTATAACTATGTTATGAACCCATAAACTAAAAAGCTCCAATACTATCGGTATTGGAGCTTTATTGTGGAGCCGGCGGGATTCGAACCCGCGTCCAGCTAAGGAAACATTGCATCGTCTACATGTGTAGTTATTTATTAAATCTTACAGAAGGGCTGGTAAATAACAACCTACCTTTTCTGCCAGTCACTAAATTTCGCAACTGCTTAGTAACCTAACAGCGCTAGCCTTTTATACGACACCCTAATTCCTCGCTCAAAAGGCGAAAGCAAGGTAGGATGTGGCCCGGGAACATCGCTAGACGCTCAACCGTTTAAACCTGTATTTAACTAAAAAGTTAAATTAAGCAGCCATGGCGTAAGAATCTTCGCCAATTAAAATTTAAGTGCTTTGATTACGGATGTACACTCATCACCCGACACGCAAATACAGCATTCACACTTCCTGTCGATTCCATTCGGCCCCATAAGTCAATGGACTAGACGTAAAATTAAGCTTTGCTATCCAATAAGTTGATGAAATTATAAAATCATATTTTTTTAAATTCTCTGGTTCATTTAATTTCATACTATATTGTTTGCTTAACCTCAGCAATTATGAAAGACCTTCGTGTGGCCCTCGTACAAGAGGCACCTGTACTCTTTGATTAATTCGGGACTTTGGAAAAAATGGATGGCTTACTTGGCCAAGCAAAACTCGAAGGTGCTGAATTTGTTCTTTTCCAGAGGCCTTCATTTCAGCGTATCCAAGAGGTATTACCTTTGGTAAGGTTGTGGGGAGTAGGTCTGAAATGGGTTGTGCCATGTGGCAGCGCTACCACGATAGTTCACTAGATTTCAATGCTTAAGCGTTTCTTGATTTGGCTAACACTGTAAAGAAAAACGGTATTGACTGTTGTATTGGTGTGATAGAGCGGGTGCGGTCGGGGACTTTGTACTTTACCATACTGTATTTTGATCCTGAGGGTAAATGTATAGGTAAGCATCGAAAAATTAAGCCAACAGCTACAGAACGTATTGTTTGGGGTGAGGGTGATGGGTCTGATTTACTTGTTTATGATACTCCTCTTGATAAAATAGGAGGCCTTATTTGTTCGGAGAGTTATATGCCTCAGGCCAGAATGCGCCTTTATGATCAAGAGATAGAAATTTATGTAGCACCAACGGCTGATCATTGTGACAGTTGGCAACATACCATTCGTCATATCGCTATGGAAGGGAGATGTTTTGTACTCAGCTGCAACCAATTCGTCACTCTCGAGGATTACCCTTTGGATCTACCTGGAGAGGCAGTGGAAAAATTATCCGATATCTTATCAAGAGGGGGGAGCTCAGTAATTGATCCTTTGGGCAATACATTGGTCCATCTTTTAAAGGATGTGGAGGGAATTATTTATGCCAATTTGTCCAGTGACCTGTTCATTCAGTCAAAAATGGATTTTGATGTGACGGGCCATTATGCAAGAAAGGACCTCTTTCGATAACTCTTATTTGTGATAGCGATAGTTTTTTTTAATAAAAGTGGCTAGGGATTCATTTTGAATCAGGATGCAGATGCTTATTTGAGAAAGGTTCAGCAGTTTTATTGATTTTATGAGCGAGTGATTTGCCGATAACTTAGTCAGTCATAAAAAAGGGCTCTCAATTATAAACTTGCAATTATAAACTTGAAAGAATCCTTTTACCAACCATAAATCTTTACAAATTTCTTTCAGCAAAATAAATACTATGTCACATTTGTTACTGGACAATTCATTAGTATCAGATTGAAAATTGAGATGATGTATCCTTGTTAATGATGAGATCAATAAAAGATGATGAGATCAATAAAAACCAATACCGGTGGATTAAGCCTATTATAATTTTTATAAAAAAAGGGTTCTGTGAGCTAAAAACTTACAAAGAACCCTTTTACCAACCATAAATCATAACAAATGTAATAATTGGCTTTTTAATATATGTAACACTTGTTACATATATAATTAATAATATTGTTTTTTTTATTTGTTATTCCTTTGTCAATGAATTCAGGTATCGGATCATTTGGGATGATCAAACTGTGATAATCTGTCGTTTCTAATTGATTAAGGTAATATAGCTTTTTGCGAACAGATAATTTGTGATTTATTCGTTAGGTCATCTTGGATCCTTCCCCATGAAGGGAGAAAAGATTTATTTATTTTTGGCTTAGGAAAATTATTTGCCGTTTAAGGAAATGATGAAGCTTTTAAAATAAATTTTAAAAAATAGCAATTTCGCTGAGGCTACTATCATTAGTATGAGGTCTTGCTTTAATCGTATTTGTTGCTTACGTTTATGTCCTCCTCAAATGAAACAACACTACTATTTTTACGAAAATCTGGACTTTTTTTGAAGGTACTTTGGTAGAAACATGATTTTCTATTTTAATTATTGAACAATTTGCTGAATTAGCTTCCACAGCTTTTCAACATGATGCTTTTGTATAAGAGTCTGACCGGTAACTACACGAAGGACGTATTGATGATTTACCTTAGTATGGGTGATATAAGCTTGACCAGACGCATTGACGACCGTTAAAATGTGAGCGTTTAGGGCATTATTTTTTTCCAAATCAGCGTACTTAACACATCTAAATACGACCAAACTCAATACTCTATCGACAACCATTTCAAAGTCAGGGTGATGCATCACTTGTTGCTCGAGCCACGCGGCAAGCGCAATATGTTCCTTGATTTTGTTTCGGATGCCTGAAGCACCGTATTCTCTGATCACAAACCATAATTTCAATGCCCTGAACCTACGTCCAAGCGGTATACCCCAATCTCTGTAATCATTTACTTTCCCTCTTGTGTTTGTTTTTAGGTATTCAGGGAGTATTTCAAAGGTTTGAATTAAGGCTTCTTTGTCTTTGACAAAATAAGCGCTACAATCAAAATTGGTAAACATCCATTTGTGAGGATTAAAAAGATAAGTATCTGCTTTTTCTATTCCTTTGAGAAAATGTCTATATTCGGGCAGAACAAAGACGGCTCCGGCATAAGCCGCATCAACATGATGCCACACATTATATTTAATGGCAATATCAGCAATGGCTTCCAGCGGATCCATAGCTGTCGTACCTGTTGTACCCAGTGTGGTAATGATGCAACAGGGAATTTTACCCGATGCTAAATCGGATTTAATAGCTTCTTCCAATAAATGAGGCAAAAGCGCCATTTGATCATCTACAGGAATTTTCACTAAGTTGTCTAACCCAATACCTGCAATTTTTACTGACTTATCTATTGAGCTGTGGGTCTGAGCAGAACAATAAATCCTTAATTTCTCATTCAAAAATCCATGATTATTAATGTTGAAGCGGGTGACTTTTTCTCTGGCCGTAAGTATAGACACCAGAGTACCTGTACTCGCAGTGTCTTGAATGACCCCATCCCAATTTTGGGGCAAACCGCTCATATTTATCAGCCATTCCATGACGCGTTCCTCTAGTTCCGCTGCGGCGGGAGAAGTTTCCCAAATCATACATTGAGCACCAATGGCAGCCGTAATCAATTCTGCCAGTATGGAAGCATAACTTCCATTGGCATTGAAATAAGCATGGAAATTAGGATGTTGCCAGTGGGTGATACCGGGTAATATTTTTTCTTCTACATCTGATAGGAGTTGTTCAAAAGGTTCTCCTTGTTCCGGCGGAAGCATAGGCAGGGCAGCAGCAATATCTCCTGGATTGACTTGTGATTTTACAGGATATTGTTCGATGTTCTCTAAGTAATCGGCCACCCAATCAATTACTTGATGTCCATGCTTCCTGAATTCCTCGGCATTCATAAGGGAATATAAATTATTTTCTTGGTATCAAAAAAAGGTTCGTCAAAATAATCTCTTATGTTTATTTCCTGATGAGATTTATTGAGAGCTTTCATTTCCATCTCTAGATCACCTCCTTTTAGGGCAATGATGCCATTAGTATTATTAGTAGATGTTGTAGCTTTTATTTTTTGATGTGTCCATTGCCATATTTTTCGTGCCGGAGCAACGGCTCGGCTGACGATAAAATCAAATTCACCGGTTGTTTTTTCTGCGCGAGCAGCTTCACTGGTGACATTTACTAATCCCAATTCAGCACTAATTGCTTGCACTACTTTGATTTTTTTGGCCATTGAATCGACCAGATGAAAGGTAGACTCAGGGAACAGTAGCGCCAGTGGGATGCCCGGAAAACCGCCCCCTGTACCGATATCAAGAATGCTTGTTTTCATTTTGAATTGAATGAACTTAGCGATGGCTAAACTGTGTAAAATATGTCTGATATAGAGTTCTTGAATGTCTTTTCTCGAAATGATATTTATTTGTTTGTTCCAAAATTCATATAAATCTTGTAGCTGTATGAATTGTTCTTCTTGGGCCTTACTTAACTCAGGGAAGTAATGTTTTATCAATGCGGCCTTCAAAACAATTTTTCTGTTTTAGTATGATTTTAAAGGAAAACGGAGCGATTTAAACAGGATGTTTTTTGTCATATTAAGTTGATGACTTACACATAAAAAAACCTCATTAAGCGAATATAGGACATAAAACAATCACAAACAAGTGCAGATTTCATGCTCAATAAGTATTAAGAAAGATGGGGATTTTTAAAGCGAAATTGATAATTATTAAATGCATAGCTAAATCGCTCCGATTTATTTAAAGTCATCTGATGTAAGATGATCTGTTGGCGATCTATACAAATATTTCTCAATCTCATTACAACGTCAATGATAGGTTCAAATAGATACACACAAGGATCATTTATCTTAGGGATATTTTTATTGATGGAATAACAAATTTTATAGGATTTTCTTTAGATCAAAAGCGTATTTTTGCATTCTTTATGAAATTTGATCTTTTAAATACAGATACGAAAAGTGATGCTAGGGCGGCCGTCTTAACCACGGCACATGGGACCATTGAAACACCCATTTTCATGCCTGTTGGTACAGCAGGGACGGTTAAAGCGGTCCATCACCGCGAGCTTGAGACCGATATCGAAGCACAAATTATTTTAGGAAACACGTACCATTTGTATTTGAGACCGGGTATGGACATTATCCAAGGCGCGGGAGGCTTGCATAAATTCATGAGCTGGGAGCACCCTATTTTAACCGATAGTGGGGGCTACCAGGTATATTCATTGGGGGCCAATCGAAAAATAGAAGAAAAGGGCGTTCGATTTCAATCTCATGTAGACGGATCATATCATGACTTTTCACCAGAACATGTCATCGATATCCAGCGGAAGATTGGTGCCGACATTGTCATGGCCTTTGATGAATGTACGCCATACCCCTGTTCAAAAGAATATGCAGAAAACTCTATGCATATGACCCATAGATGGCTGAAAAGATGCGTCCATCGTTTTGATCAAACGGAATCACTGTATGGTTTTGAGCAAATATTCTTTCCCATTGTGCAAGGAAGCACGTATTATGACCTGCGCAAGCAGTCTGCAGCATTCATTGCCGAACAAAATCAAGATGGCAATGCCATTGGGGGATTATCAGTAGGAGAGCCACATGAAATGATGTATGAAAGTACAGCGCTTGTGTGCAGCATTTTACCCAAAGATAAACCACGTTATTTGATGGGTGTGGGCACTCCAGTCAATATTTTGGAATGCATTGCGTTGGGAGTAGACATGTTTGATTGTGTTATGCCGACAAGAAATGCGAGAAATGGGATGCTGTTTACTTCCGAGGGGATCATCAATATTCGAAATGAGAAGTGGAAAAATGATTTTTCACCTATTGATATCAATTTGGGGGGATACCTAGATACCCTACACTCCAAAGCTTATTTGCGGCATTTGATCATCAGTAATGAGATTTTAGGTGCTCAAATATCAAGTATTCATAATCTTAGTTTTTATTTGTGGTTGGTTAAATCTGCCAGAAAGCACATCATCCAAGGAGACTTTAGTACATGGAAAAATAGAATGGTGCTAAAATTAGCCAATAGGTTGTAAATATGTTATGAAAAAACTTGATGTATACATTCTTAAAAAATTTTTAGGAGCTTTCATCTTTGTGATGTCCATCTTGATTTTCATCATTGTCATTATTGATTTTACAGAGAAGAATGACAATTTCATTAAAAATGACGTGGCCAGCGAAGAAATTTTACATTACTTCTTGACCTACATACCTTATATGGCCAGCTTTTTGACACCTATTATCGTATTTATAGCCACCGTATTCGTCACCGCAAAATTAGCGGCAAAAACAGAAATAGTGGCGATAATGGCAAGTGGGGTCAGTTTTAAGAGATTCATGCTACCCTATTTTATGGGGGCTGTACTGATTGGATTCGTAAGTTTTCTAGCAAATTCTTATCTCATTCCTGAGACCAATAAATTTAGAATTGCTTTTGAACTACAATATGTAAAAAAGGCCTTTTATTTCAATGATCGAAACATTCATATTCGGGTGGCTCCAGATCTGTATATTTATATGGATCGATATAATAACCAAGGTAATGTAGGTTATAATATCACCTTAGAGCAGATCGAAAATGGTATTTTGAATGAAAAGCTCCATGCGCGTACGATGAAATGGGATACGGCAGGTCACAAATGGAAGTTGAATAGATGGAATAGGCGCATCTTTAAAGAGGCGGATGAAATAATCTATAGTGGAGATGCTATGGACACGGTATTGAACGTATCACCGGTTGATTTTGAGAATCAAGAGAAATTGTGGGAAACTTTAACCATGAGTGAATTGAATGACCATATTGATCAACAGACCTTGAGAGGGTCAGCTGATGTAGATATCTATAAAATTGAAAAGTACATTAGGTTCATGTCTCCCTTTTCAGTAGTCATTCTGACCTTCATTGGCATCATCGTCTCTTCAAAAAAATCAAGGCAAGGGACGGGTGTTCAGATCGCATTGGGATTTTTAATAGCCTTTTTATTTGTGATTGCTTTCATGCTTTCCAGGGCTTTAGCCGAGGCTAATACATTTAACAGTCCTCTTTTAGCAGTATGGATGCCCAACATAATTTTCGGTCTGGTAGGAGTAGTTTTATATCGTACCGTTCCTAGATGAACCAGAAAACTAAGGATATTGTCTTTCTCCATTTCATCGTACTTATATGGGGGTGCACAGCGGTTATAGGCTTGTTAATTGACTTGACTCCTGTTGAAATTGTCTTTTATCGTACGGGCATTGCTGCGTTCTTATTGATCATTGTTCTTTTATCATTGAAGCGGTCCTTTTTGTTGAGTTCGCGTCGGTCTTTATTGAAAACAGGCATTGTGGGGTGTCTATTGGCAGCCCATTGGGTGCTTTTTTTCTTGTCAGCAAAAATATCAACCGCTGCTGTTTGTTTGGTGGGTATGGCCACAACCTCTTTTTGGACCAGTATTATTGAGCCTCTTTTTTTTAAAAAGCAAATACAGCTGTTTGAAGTTTTGTTGAGTCTATTGGCTTTATTGGGAATTTTGATTGTCTTCAATATGGAAATCCAGTATTTTTTAGGATTGTCTTTTGCGATAGTAGCTGCTATTTTAGCAGCACTGTTTTCTATTATTAATGTGTCATTGATAAAAAGCGATGATCATTTTGTCATCACCTTTTATGAAATGGTATTCGCATGCCTATTTACGGGTATAAGTTTACCTTTCTATTTGCTTTATGTGAGTAAGGAAGTTTTTGAATGGCCGAATTTGGAACAGGCTATGTGGCTACTAATATTGGCGAGTGTTTGTACCGTATTTGCCGTTTCCTATTCGATTAAATTAATGAAGCGACTCTCCGCTTTTTTTGTCAATTTGACCATTAACTTGGAGCCTATTTATGGAATTATATTGGCCTTGTTGGTTTTTGGTGATAGCGAGAAAATGAGTGGTGGGTTTTATTTAGGTACGGGTTTTATTTTATCTTCCGTATTGTTGTATCCACTACTCGGTCGCAAAAGAAAAAGGAAGGCCTTGGAGACTGATATTTTAAGATGAATTGGTTGGAAGTGTTAATGAACGAAGGATACATTCGTGTTTTTGAAAAGCATTGACGGCTGGAGGTTCTTCAAATAGGCCATAAAGGGCAGATCCTGAGCCACTCATAGCAGCATAAAAGGCGCCTTGATCGTAAAGTCGTGATTTTATTTTAGCCAAGGTAGGTGTATTTCTGAACAAGGGCTCCTCAAAGTCATTATGGAGTAGGAAGTGCCATTTTTTTAAATCTTTCAATGAGTCTTCCAATGAATTTTCGGATATTTTCGGTTGGATATTAGCATAAGCATGTGAGGTGCTCGTATGTAGATCAGGAAATATTACAATTATGTAATATTTTGACAAATTGAGTTCATAAAGTTTCAATTTTGTTCCTGTTTTGGAGGCAATGGCAGGTAAATTATCTATAAAAAAGGGGCAATCACTTCCCAGCAAACTAGCATAATGTTTAAGACCTCTACTGGTGATTTTCAATGAAAAAAGCTGATTAAGCATCCTGAGCGTAAATGCTGCATCTGCGGATCCGCCACCTAAGCCAGCACCCATAGGGATGACTTTATGTAAATGTATGTTTATGGGAGGTATGAGATAATACTTTTTAATGAGTTCATAGGCCTTTACGCAGAGGTTATGCGTAGGTTCACCCGGGATGGCGCGTCCCGTTTGAACAAAAGAAAATGATTTTGCGGGTACAATCTCTAGGATGTCATGCCAAAGTAAGGGATACATAAAGGTCTCAATATCATGAAATCCATCTGCTCTTTTGTTGAGAATGTTCAGCCCAATATTAATTTTCGAGTTAGGAAAGGTAATCATGAGATCAATTTAAATTATTAATAGTTCACCAATTGATTAACCGATCATTTTTCCAATAAATATAGACAAAATGATAAGAATTAGAATCAAAAGATCAGATCAAATGAGCTTCCTGAAATCAATTTTATTTTTGCAGTGTTTCCACGATTTTATCGGTCATGCCTGATGATGAAAATCCTCCATCATGCATGAGATTTTGCATGGTAACCATTTTAGTGAAATCTGAGAATAATGAGATGCAATAATCTGCACATGCTTCGGCAGAAGCATTTCCTAAAGGAGACATTTTATCTGCATAATCATAAAAAATATCAAATCCTGGGACACCGGAACCTGCAGTCGTCCAAGTTGGAGACTGCGAAATCGTATTTACTCTTATTTTTTTGCTTTGACCGAGTCGATAGCCATAACTCCGTGCAATGGATTCTAATACGGCTTTTGCTTGGGCCATATCCGAGTAATCTGGAAAAGTTCTTTGGGCCGCAATGTAGGACAGGGCTAAAATGGAACCCCACTCATTAAAGGCATCTAATTTTTCACCTACCTGCATGACTTTATGGAAAGAAAGAGCCGATACATCGAGTGATTTTTGAAACCAATCGTAGTTCAAATTGCCATAAGATTTTTTCTTGCGAACATTTGGACTCATTCCAATCGAATGAAGAACGAAATCTAATTTTCCTCCCAAAATTTCAGTTGATTTACTGATTAAAATTTCTAGATCTTCTAGAGAAGTGGCATCAGCTGGAATGATTTGTGCACCACAAATCTCTCCTAACTTATTAATTTCGCCCATTCGCATTGCAATAGGAGCATTACTTAAAGTGAACTGAGCGCCTTCCTCATGGGATTTGAGGGCAACTTTCCATGCAATTGAGCTTTCATCTAAAGCGCCAAAAATGATTCCCCTTTTACCTTTCAATAAATTATAAGCCATTTCTTTATTATTTAAGTTGCAAAAATAATGAAAACTATTTCTTTATTGGGGTAATGACAACAATTCCCGCGCACTTTTAAAGGCACTTTCCGTGGGATGCGCCCCCGCAATCATTTGGGCGATGGCTTCGATGCGTTCCTCGGCTGCCAATTGTTTGATTTTAGTGACGGACTTATCGGCACTATGGTCTTTGTAGACAAAGAAATGAGCCTCTCCTCCGGCAGCAAATTGTGGTAAATGACTAATGGAGATAACCTGATGATTTTTTGACATGATTTTCATCATTTTCACCATTTTAATAGCGATTTCTCCAGAAACTCCGGTATCGATTTCATCGAAAATAAGCGTAGGTAATGCAATTTTATCTGCAATTAAATATTTTATAGCAAAAATAAGCCGCGACAATTCACCACCAGAGGCAACATTTTTAAGTGATTGTGGAGCGACACCTTTATTGGCTGAAAATTGAATGGAACATTTGTTGATTCCATTTTTATTAGGTTCAATGACCTCTATTTCAATTTTTACTTGACCATTTTCAATGCCAATTTCATGAATGATATCGGTGATTTCTCGTTCAAAATTAAGAGCTGATTGCTGACGAAGTTTTGAAAGTGCTGTACCCTGTATCATTAGTTGATTCATAGCTAGATTCATTTGCTCTTTTGATGCAGTGAGTTTTTCATCAAGATGATCTATTTCATCAAGTTTCTCAGATAATTGCTCTCTCAAATCTATGAGGCCTTTCATAGTATGAAGTTCATGTTTTTGCTGTAAGCGATAAATGAGTGAGCGTTGTTCGTTCAATTCGGCTATTCTCTGGGGATCGAATTCAATCTGTTCTCGTTTCTCTAAGAGAAGTTCAAAGACATCTTTTAATTCGATTAATGAGCTTGTGATTCTTTCTTGAGCCTCTTGGAATGTTCCAGACAGACTGCTGATAGATATCATTAAGGTATCCAATAGTTCCAGTTGTTTGATGACAGAAAAGTCTTCCTGGTCTAATAGATGGATCGCTTGAGAGAGCTTTAGTTTAATTTCCTCTGCATGTTGCATGGTAGTCAAATTTTGCTCTAGCCCTTCTAAATCAAATTTATCTAACCCCGCATCTTCTAATTCTTGAAGATTATGACGTTCATAATCTTGATTCTTTATAGAGGTAGAATGCCATAAAACCAATTCTTCATATGTCTTTTTCCGGTGTTGATAGACCTCATAGGCCTCTTTGTAGGCTTTGAGCTGACCTGCATTAAGTGAAAACTGATCCAATACGTCAAGTTGGTATTGGTGGTTTCCTAGATTTAATGACTCATTTTGAGAATGGATATCCATGAGTTTTAAAGCAAAGGTTTTGAGTACCTCTAAATTTACGGGAGTGTCATTAATAAAGGCCCTACTTTTTCCGTTGGGAGAAATCTCTCGACGTATGATGGTCTCCGTTTCATAGTCTAGCACATGGGTTTTAAAAAAAGGTTGAAGTTGATAGGCAGAGATGTCAAAATGCCCTTCGATTTGGCATTTTTTAGAAACATCCCATAGGGCTTTACTATCTGCACGACGGCCCATCAGCAGGCCTAAGGCACCCATCATAATTGATTTTCCAGCTCCCGTTTCTCCCGTAATGACATTCAATCCCATAGCTGGGATCAGTTCTAATTCCTTAATTAAAGCAAAATTGATAATTGAAAGCGATTTGATCATATCGATCAGGTTTGTACATCTCTCCAAACTTCATCCAATTCTGAGCGGAATATGAGGGCTCTTTTCATAGATGAATTTTGATATAAAATTTTATTTCCTTCAATACTAATCATTTTTCCAAATATTACCGCACCATCTTTGCGCATAAATGTGAGCCATTCTTGAAAATGGCTTTCTAGATCTGATAGAGTTATTCTGACTTGTCGACTGGGCATTATTTAATCATATCTGCAAAATCTGAACGCTTGGTTGCATCAATATTTACGAGCATATTGTAAGTCCGCTTGCGAAGGGATGGATCTCCTTTTGAAAATATTTTACTGAGCTCGTCAGTTTTGGCATCTAGAAAGCTGATGGTAAGTATCGAACGGGGTCTTGCCTGGTTGACTTTAAGTACTTTTTGGATACTTTCAGAGATCGTTTTTCTGGCTTCTTCAGGATTTTCCAAAAAATGATCCATGCCTTGTAAGTGATATTGATAACTGGCCTCTCTTATGGGTTTCATTTGAGCATTCAACAAATTTTCTACTAACCAATAGCGATTTCTGATACTATTGAATTGATCCCATCCTATAAAACCAGTATTTTGGGCGTTGGTCACTACCCGCCATGCCAGATTGAAGTAAGGCTCGCCTCTTAACCTTCCAAATGAATCATAATCCAAGCCAATGATGACTAAAGCATAATATGATAGGAGAGAAGAGAGGTTATCAATAAAGCTATTTTCATTATATATGATGGGCTGAGAATTAACATATTCAAATTCCCAGTCTCTATCACCAAAATTCAATAGGATTGTTTCATGATTGGTGTTATATACCGGTCTGGAGGAAAGTACCTGTACGGAGGCTTGGTATTGTCCCAATGCAGGATCACTTGCGTCTGTTAGTGTGAGAACAATATTACAATTAATTCTTTCTTCAACTTTAAACTGATCAGAAGTCCATTTTGTATTATTGAGAAATTCGCTAAAGGCAACTTCCATTTCGGAAATCGTACTTGGGTCACTACTTTGAATGGCTTGAGCATTGATGATTACACGACAATTGAGCTCTTGACTTAACAGTGCCAACGGAATTAAAAAAAAAATTAATGTAGTGAGTTTAGGCATAGCTTTCTATTATTTTCAAAATATCTTCAGCAACTTCTTTTTTATCCTTTAATTCAAAAGGAAATTGTTTTTCAAAGCGATCATAAATGGTGACTTTATTGGTATCTTGACCAAAACCGACACCAATATCTTGCAACGAATTTAGAACAATAAGATCTAAATTTTTATGCTTTATTTTCGCTTTAGCAGAAGCTTCTCCATTATGGGTTTCTAAAGCAAATCCAACATGGATTTGCTTTTCAGTTTTTAGTTTACCTAATTCACAAGCGATGTCTGGATTTTCAATCAAGGTTATTTTTAGAGGATTACCATCCTTTTTATGCTTTTTTTCAAACGCCTTGCTAGGTTTGTAATCGGCTACGGCAGCAGTAAAAACTGCAAAGTCGATCTCTACATATTGCTGAATACATGCATCCAGCATTTCATCAGCAGATGTAACTTTAATGACCTTGATATCAGTGTGTTTTGGGTAATCTTTTACAGGACCAGAAATAAACATAACTTGAGCCCCTTGCTCAGCAAATAAGGAGGCTAAGGCATATCCCATTTTTCCTGAGGAGTGATTACCAATAAAACGCACAGGATCTATGGGTTCGTATGTTGGGCCCTCGGCAACAATCTCCAGCTCATAATCTTCAATTTCTGAACGCGACTTTGCTAACAAATAGAATGTTCTACCTTCGTCAAACAAAGTCTGCCCAGACACTTCAAATTGAACGCGCCCGTTCTCATCGATATTTACGGGTCCGGCAATTTTTGAATAATCGAGTCCATCGCGAACCATTAATGACGCATCCCAATCACCCATTGAGGTTGCATCATATTCATAAGGAACTTCAAGTCTACGATTGTATTGTCCTACATACCCTGAAAACACTACCGTATCATCGGTATTCATTTCATCGTGCATCTCTGCAACAAGGAATGCCGACGTTCGGGTGGATGGTGTAATTATCGCATTGAAGGTTTCATTGACTTTAGATTCATCTTTATAGCGATACTCTGCGTCTATGCTGTACTCCACCTCGGACCAAACGCCAGAATCATTATTATCAACGCGTTCGATACGCAAGTTCCTATCAAACTCTACGGCTCTTCGACCATCGTTAAGGTTAAGCTCTTCTGTGTTGCCGTTAGCTGAAGTTAATATATCTAACGCACCACTTGCCGCTTTTAGATTAATAACCCCTGCATTGCGACTGTTATAAGGCACAAAATACCTATTATCAGCAATGTGATTTCTATCATCCATGGTTAGTTGTATGGGTGGTGCAGGCATTACTTCGAATG
>CAJXAT010000027.1 GCA_913050055.1 uncultured Flammeovirgaceae bacterium
TACATTTCCCCTCTCCGCTAAAAATTCTTTAAACGCTTTTGTTTTTTGAATCTCTTTCAGTAGGAATAATATCATTTAAATCTGACCCCTTCAACGAGGTAGTACGGGTACTCCCAAGACCTCCATATCAATAGAGGTTAATGATACAGTTCTCCAGTCCAAAATATCACCTATTGATTTTGTAAACTTATCATAAGCTTTTAAAAATTGGTCGGGATATTTAGGAATAATTTCCCAATATTTAGAAGCTTCACTTTTTTCCCAATCACCCTCTTCTCTTCATCTAAGACTAGTCAATACCATTGAGCCTCCACCGCGATTAAGATGAAGTTGTTGTTTGCTCCGATAAGCATCACACTTAGCATCCGATTTTTTAACTTTTGAACCCCAATTTGCCGGATCTCCAGCAAAAATAATTCTGTGATACATCATATAAGAAACTAACTGATTGTAGCACCGCTACCCCAGAAGAAACTAACTGATTGTAGCACCGCTACCCCAGAGTTTCTTTCAACATCATGGTAATCAGCAAAATTTCTTGCTACATCAGATGCATTGAGAGATCAAAAATTCTCAGATGTAAAAGTATTAAGGCCTTTGTATAAAGAAATCACTTTACAAAATTAATTATTAAAAGTACTTTGGAAACCAAGCAATGTAATACTACTCATCATATCATCTCACTTGAATAAAAAAATTAAAGAATTGAGACTTAAGATGAGAAATCTTTCAAGTTCACAACTAAACATGCGTGCGCAAGTTTTCGATATACAAGAAGATGTTTTTAGTGACATTCATATTGACTAATTTTGTCAAGAACACAATATGCTCAATTAGAGTTTTTAAATATATATTTAAAATAAAATAATACTCTTAGACAACGGATGGAATATTAGCTTACTTATTGCTTCTGATCAATGTACTTCCTTATTTTCTTACAAATTATGTCGAGTTACGCGTTATCAAAAATCAAAAGTATATCTTAAAATTTTAACCAAATTCTGATATAATAACTACTCTATTAAGGAATTATAGAATTGTATCTACTTTTTTTGTTTTATTCCATAAAATAGCCTATTATAAGATAATTAAAGGAGTTTTTTAGCTTTAAAAATCTCTTTAAAGAAAGTTGAAGAAAAATGGACCATTAACTAAAAACACCTTTTTGCTGCGCCCACATATCTTCGTTAAAAATCATGTGCTACATAGGTAGCGTTACCCGTTTTAGGTAAATTAATGCCATTGCTCAATGTGCTTGGAAGAATAAAAATAATATAAAATTTGACTGGTAAAAAGCATCAACGCCCCAAACTGATGTATCGCTCCCAACCCAATCGGCACCGCATATAGCAAAGTGAATATGCCCAAAAGCACCTGAACGGATACCATAGCTACCATAAAGTGGATACTTCTCCATTGACCCTTGTTTTGTTTTCGGTAACGTGAGGCAATAAACTGATATACCACCAGGACCAACACTATAACCCCGAGATAACGATGGATCAACTGCACCGAAGCCAGATTCTCAAAAAAACTGACGATGCCATCTGTTTCGAAAGCATAAAAAACAGATTCAGCAATCCATTCAGTACCCATTTTAGGAAACGTATTGTAGACCAAGCCTGCCTTTAATCCTGAAACAAAAGCTCCATAAATAATCTGAAGAACCGTAAATAGTATCAATAATTGAACCCCAATTAATGAAGTAGTCCTCTTTGATGATTTCTGTGGATAGACTTCACCCAATACAACCCAAAGTAAATAAGCATAGAGCACAAAAGCGATGGTGAGGTGTGCAGCCAATCGATAATGACTCACATTAGGATCATTTACCAACCCACTTTTAACCATATACCAACCCATACCTGCCTGCAGCGCACCTAAAAGGCAAGCAATTAAAAGTTTCTGAACCAAGACTTTAGACAGTCTTTTTTTTATTAGGAAATAAACAAATGGTATGATGAAAACCAGGCCGATGAATCTCCCAATCATGCGATGGATGTACTCCCACCAAAATATGGATTTAAATTCACTTAGCGTGAAATCATAGTTTTTTAATTTAAACTCTGGCGTTTGCTGATAGCGCTGGAAAGTTTCCATCCAATCTGCAGTAGTCAAAGGGGGAATAGTCTCCATGAAAAGGCTCCACTGCACCATGGATAGGCCAGAATGGGTCAAACGAGTCAAACCACCTACAATTACCATAATGGCTACCAATAAGCATCCGGAAAATAGCCAAAAAACAACACCTTTATCCCTTAATGACTTCATAAGCACTAAAGTACGACCAGCCCGCTTAGACTCCAACATATCAAATGATAATATCAATAATAAACAAAGGATTGAGTCTTACATCCAAGGAATATGCATAACTACACCGGTCCCATTTTCAGAAGAAAGTATCACCTCCCCGTTATGAAAGCGAGGACCAGAAGCAATGTCATTGCGGATGAGCAAAGGACCATCCATATCCACATAATCTAGCATCGGCAACAATTGACTGATCGCTGAAATACCTACAGATGACTCGGTCATGCAACCCACCATGACCATCAATCCCATTGATTGTGCCTGAGTAATCATTTTCCGAGCCACTGCCAAGCCTCCACATTTCATTAATTTTATGTTTACCCCATGAAAGTAGCCTTTACAACGTGCCACATCGGTCATTTCGATACAACTTTCATCAGCCATGATCGGCAAAGTGCTGTGTTTATAAATTTCGGCCATCCCCTCCCAATCTCCCGTCGCGAGGGGTTGCTCAATAAATTCTACGCCCAGCTGCTTAAACGAATTGGCATATTCGATGGTTTGGGCAGCAGTCCAAGCACAATTGGCATCTACCCGGAAAACAGCATCCGTTGTTTTTCTAAGTGCTTTTACGATGCTCAAATCATCATCGGTTCCTAATTTTATTTTGTAAACAGGCCAAGGAAAAGCCTTGATTTTTGATTTCATTTTGGAAAGGTCATCTATCCCAATTGTATAATTAGTCAAAGGCATACGGGAAGTATCGAAACCCCAGTATTGATGTATCGAAACCCCATTGAGTTTGCCATACAAGTCATGCGCTGCAACATCCAATGCACACAAGGCAAAATTATTTCCTTGGAAAAAAGATTGTATGTTTTCAATATATAACTCTAAAGACTCAAAAGGAGTTTTTTCAATATGGTGCCTATTTTTCTCCAAAACTTCAATGATTGATGCTACGGGTCTTTGGTAATACTTACTCGCTGTCGCTTCCCCAAAACCCATCTTACCCTGATGATCAAGGCCTACAATTAATGTCTGCTGCACATCGCGCTTGTCATGGGCTATTTTAAAGGTATCGTGGAGATGAAGATCAAAAGTTTTATAGTATAATTTCATTTGATCTGTTTTTTTTATAGAAAAGGAATAATAATAGACCAAATCTTATCTATCTTCTAGGCAAATATAATATATACCAATACCATAACTGGCATCAACATAGAATCCTATATGATAATTGCTCCAAAACATCATAAAATAAATTACCAGCCATAATAATCTACAAAATACCTTTTTACTTATATCAATTTCCTCAGGAGAACGTTCCAGCCTATTTTGGTCCTTCTATCCAGGTAAGTAGTCCTGTTTATAAAAACAAGTATTCAGACTAGCTTCTGGATCCAGTGCATTGTCTCTGGTGACTCTGGTAAAACCCAAGTAAACCCAATTTGATATTGATGAAGCAAGGAGCTGTATTCCGCTAAAACTCCTTTGCCATCCGGTGCAATGATTGGGTGGATATAAGGCCAATATTTGGGTTTGGTGTGCTGGATAAAATAGTTAGTTAGCCCCCTTTTCGATATATACCAATGATTCTTAATTCCTATTTTTTATGATATGCAGATTGATTTCACCTGCGGCCCCGTAAACTGATTCCTTGTTTTTTTACAAGAAAAAAGAACAACCATGACCGCTGAAATATAAAAATAATTATTTCTCAAAGCTTTCATCATGACTACTATTGATCCAAATATTAAAGTCCCACCTCATTATTCATCAAAAAAACCACAATGAGCGATCAAACTTTGGGCTCGATGGTGAATTCTGGAAGTCTTACTCTTTCGCCTCCATTCATCGCAGATTCATGAGCGCATATCCCTACACATGTCCAATTGGCACTTTTTACGGCATTGGGCCAAGGTTCACGATCTTCTGCCAATGCCGTGACAAACTCGTGAACCATGTGGGGGTGTGATCCGCCATGTCCTCCCCCTTGCAGAAAAGAAAGATGCTCGTCATCTTGAATAGTTTTAGTAAAAGATCTGATTTCTGGGGGTAATAAATGTGCGAAATCAGGAATATTGATTCGTGAGGGGATTTCATTTTCAGGTTTTTTAGCCGTATGAATGACATGTTCATCGCCCTCAACTAAACCCCATTCGAATGATTGTTTTGTACCATAAACATCAAAAGATTCTCTATACTGTCGTGCCGTATCATATAAAAACCGCCATACTTGAGCTGAAAGGTCCATCTCTTTGATTTTGATATGACAAGATTCAACCGCATAAGGATTACCAGAGAGCTGCCTGATTTCTTCATTCACGCTACCCGAACCGAAGCATGAGACGTACTCGGCACAACCATTTACCAACCCAAGTACGGGAGAAACCACATGGGTAGCATAATGCATGGGAATCATTTTTTTCCAATAATCCGGCCAACCTTCCATATCTTGAGGGTGCGAAGCCTTCATAAACTGAATATCTCCAAGATCACCACGCTCGTACATTTCCTTGATAAAAAGAAACTCCCTACTGTAGACCACTGTTTCGGCCATCATGTATTTGAGCCCTGTGGTTTTAATCAATGAGACGATCTCTTCACATTCAGCGATCGCAGTGGCCATGGGAACTGTACAAATCACATGCTTGCCAGATTTCAATGCTTTAATAGACATCCAGCCATGGTCACCAATGGGTGAATTGATGTGAACAAAATCTACCAAAGGGTCCCTCAACACCTCTTCATAATCATCGTACCGATTTTCAATATTGAAATGATCTCCGATAGCCTTAAGTTCGGACTTATCTCTACGGCAGATACCATAGAGATCTACCGCTGGATGCTGCTGATATATGGGAATAAATTCTACTCCAAAACCAAGACCGACCAAGACTACCCTATGCTTTCTCATACTTTAATATTGTTGACTAAAATTTCTTAATTAGGACTTATCAGTAAAATAAATTAACCGTAAAACTTGAAGGTTATAAGATCCTTCAAAAACGTATGATAAAAAACCAATAAATGATTTGAATTCATAAAAAGTTATCTCTCTAAACCATCGAGCATAAGGGGACGTAAAAGGCTGGTCCATTGTCTTATTGGAAAGTACAACTACTAAATTATAAAATATTTCTAGAACGTTAGCCTATTTTAATCAAAATAGCTAAAGGCCGATTTATGAATAAAGCAACCAAACAAGCAGAATTCTATAGATAATTAACAGAGAATAATTATTCAAATTTCCTTATGTTAGTCCCCTTGTAAGCTCGCCAAAAATGCAATAACATCCCGAAGCTCTCTTTTAGTCATAATCTGTCCCATCGGAGGCATACTTGAAGGCGCATCAGTACGCGTTTGTATTCTTTCTAAAGGAATATCCATAGGTTCGGCTTCCGTTGTTTTTAAGATAAGCTCTTCATCGTTTTCTTCCATTAAAATACCGGCCACTACTTGACCCCCTTTTAGGGTAAGAGTTACAACGCCATAACCTGGGGCCAGTCGCTTACTTGGCTCAACCAACGCTTCTAGTAATTGTTTACGTGTCAAGAGACCTCCAATTTCACGTAAATTAGGTCCTACACCCACAGAACCTTTTTCCACACCATGGCATCTCACACATTGTCCAGCACTGCCCTCGTAGAAATAATTTCGCCCGTTTTCTATGCTCCCACCATACATGACCTCATCGAAATCCGAAGATTTGTCCGTTATTAAAGCGGCCAATTGAATGCCTAGATATTCAGAGTGCGTTCGTGCAATGGCTTCACTCAAGTCAAGATGTAGGTTGGGATCTAAATTATTATTACCCATCCTTACTATTAATTTCTCAATCAGCCCTTGCGTAAGAAGCGTATCCAGTTGACCTAATACCTTCAATAATTTTTGCTGTTCTGAAACGGTACCCTCGCCAAGAACGGCCCTCATGGTATCATCAAATTTATCCTTATCAAGGGGCACTTCAGTCAAAAGTCCGATAGCCTCCGTACGCACTACAGATGATTTATCCCTCATTCCTAGCATCACCATTTGATCGAGATGCTCATAATCTAATTGACCAAGGGCCAGTAGGGCCGTGGCGCGGACCTGTGCATCCTCATTATTTTCTAATAATTCAACGATTTTCTGTGATGCCGCCCACTCACCAACTTGAGCAAACATATCTACCAAAGCCATCTTCACCTGTATCTCATTTTCGATATCTAAGCGTATTATCATTGGCTTCAAATGACGTTTTAGTAATTCTGAATCTCTCTTTCGAGGGCCTCTGAAGCGTCCATCTACCCTGTCCAATAAAGAAGGCTCAGCCCACTGACTTAAGGCATTAATAGCCTCCACTTTCAGTACCACCGGAATTTCATCACTTTGCGCAAATTGAACTAGCCATGCCAACGTTTCTGAACTTCCCAGTCTTGAAGCAGCATTAATCACCCTTCTTCCCAATGCTTCGGATTGTAATTGAGTATTTTTAAGTAATGAAGCCAAATCAGGTAACGCTTCTTCCACCGACCAATCGTCATTAATAGCTCTGGCAGCTTCTAATACGATGTATTCATCATCATCTGTCAAGAAATATTTTAAATCTGGATGCGACCATCTTCGCATGATCAATACGGCTGCCAATCTCAAAGATTTATTTGGACTGTCTACTAGATCAAGAATGGGTTGCTCTGCACCTATTCTACTCAATGCCAATACGGCCACATGTCTTAAATATACGTCCTGATCTTTATTTTCAACGAGCATTTGAAGCAAACCACTCACTGCCGTTTGGTCTTTTATCCTGCCTAACGCTTGGGCAGCATAAAATTGAACACGGGGATGTTCATTTTGCAATAAAGCAATCAATTGAGGTCCGGCAGCAGCGTATTTGACATCTCCCAATACTTTAGCTGTCTGTGCCATAATTTCAGCATCCCCATCGGATAAATAACTCGTCAATACTGGACCTAAGTCACTGCCCTGAGACATCAATTGCCCCATGCCCCATATACCATGAATTCGCATCAATTGATGCTCTTGCTGAGCAATGGCTTTTAGTAAATTTTCAGAATCTCCTTTGTCAACCAATGCAAACTGTGCTTTTTGACGAATCCGCATATCAGCATAATTCAATAATTCAAAAAGCTTCGAGGCGTATGCCTTTTGATAATCCATTTCCATCAGTGCTTTGGTCTCAAGACGCTTAGCTTGAAGATCATTTTCGTCTTCTGACACATCCAGTCGCCACACGCGGCCATAATTTTTGGTTCCCCAGCCATTAATCCAATCCGCAAAATACAAGGCCCCGTCAGGTCCAAAACGAATACCAGTGGGGAGTAAACCACCCATAACTTTGGTTTCACTTCCGAGCTCAAATGAAAATCCTTTGCGTTTCAACTTAAAGCCCCAAATATGCGATTTAGAGGGATTGCCCACAAATTCACTGACAAAAAAATAATTTTGCCATTTTTTACCTAAACCAGTGCCTGGATTGTAAGTAAAACCCGTTGGGCCATTGTGGTAGTTTGTTATCGGCGGAAGCATATGGGCGGCTTGGCCCTCCCATCGAGGTTTGAACATAACTTCGTCCATCCAAACATTATAACCATTGTTTTTAGGATCCGTGTATTTGCCGTATTGCCAGTTGGACCTCCAACCGGTATCTGAACCTTCTACGATATGAACCAGCCTTTCACTTTCACCTTCATGATCGCCATCATTGTCTTGGCCAATGATATTTCCATATTCATCAAAGGCAAATTCATGGGTATTTCGCAACCCTGAAGCAAACACCTCAAAATCCGATCCGTCGGGATTGGATCTTACCAAAACACCTTGATTGGGATAGAAATGATTTTTTCCTGCTTTATCCGTAAGATTGGCTCCAATATCACCTATCCCCCAATAAATTTTTCCGTCGGGCCCTTCTATGGCACCCGACATTCCATGCCCACTGAAGCCAATGTGAACCGCAAAACCTGTATTGATGGATTCTTTCGATTCATAATAACCGTCCTGATCTTGGTCTTTCAATCGCCACATGTCTGGACCAATACCCACAAACATATCTTGGTCTCGCACCAACAAAGCACCTGCCACATCGGTGATTTCATTGTGGAAGTCATTCAAGACACGGGTAGATACCTCGGCCATACCATCTCCATCAAGATCCTGCAATTTCCAAACTTCGTCTCGTTCTACTGCTAAATCCCTCCAATCATTAACCCCATCTGAATTGAGATCCTTTAACCAACTGTTTTCCTCACTTTTTTCAGTGGCAAATATGTCTTTTAATAAATTCCGACGTTCCTCAACCGATATTAAGGCAATCGACCTGGTCATCCAATCTTCATGTCCCCTGATATCAAATTCCGAGTTTTTCTGTCGATTGGTTCTTGTCAGAAACACATTACCCAAATCATCTATGGACATGGCGATGGGATCAGGTGCCAAAGAATCCGTAGCCCAAAGGTTTATACGTAAGCCTTCTGCCAATTGAATCGGCGTGGTTTCAGTGACCTCCTTTGCTTTTAAAAAACTACTTCTAGGCGCCTCCCGAACAACTAATAAAGGCTCTGTCGCCTGATCGATTTGATCTGTCTGGCAGGCAAGTAAAAAAAATAAAAAACAAATCTTCAGTCTATTTAAAAAAGTACACATAAGTATGGTAAATTAAGATAAGCCCAAAATCAATTGCTTAAAACACTTTGGCCTAGTTATAATGAAAAAAAGTGATTGAAAAATTACAATTAATTTAAGGGAGATATCTAAGACACTACTAAACTCTTATAACTAAACGAAATTAATGCGTATCCTAATATAATTCTATTGATATTAAAAAAAAGTCATTTGGGATGATAAATCCGTTCCGCCTGATTGCGAACTAAATCAATGTCTAGGGTCATCTGCTTTCGCTCTTGATTCACAAACATATCCATTTGATCTGCATAATGGGGACTTTCGGGCCGGTTTGAGGCGCCATAGCTGTTGACCGTTTCAATAATGGGAAGTCCTTCACTCGGATAACGCACCAACATAATATAGGAATCTCCCGCCACTCCTTTTACTTTCCCTTCCTTATATGGTCTGCTATACATAGCTGCCAAGACATCTCCTAATCCTCGTAGAGGTAATGTCTTATCTCCTCGAACTAAAAACTGATACTCACCCATGGTGACCTCAATTTTTCCGAAATTATTCAGTAATTTTTCATGAGCATAATGTAGAGACTCTATCATTTGCACCGCTTTCACCTCATCCACATCAATCCACTTTTTTTTGCTCATGAGATGAAAATAAAATTCATTGAAATGCGCCGCTCCTATTTCATTTAATTCACTACTGCGATTCCATTTTTGTAAGATACGAACAGTTGGAGCGGCCTTTCCAGCCAGTAAGGGGTCCATACGGAATACTGCATTTACATTGATATTATAATAGAGGGAATCAGGCAGTATCGCATCATATTTAATAGATAAAAAATTTTCCCATGTAATGGTATCGTATTCCTCCATGAGTTGCATAAAGCGAATACTTCTATTGTTCTCATGCAATTGATAGCCCATGGTGGAATCAAAATCATCAAAACTCAAATTGTCATGTGCAGCACTGGCACTGTAGGCCGAATTATTGGTGTTGAACAAATAACCCGATGAGGGATTGGTCAACTGAGGCAAGTCTTCAAAATTATGATACTCCTCGGTGAGGGTTCTAAACGTGTTTCCAGGCAAGGTCTTTTTCCAATCAAATTTCGAATCCCGAAAAGGAATCTTGCCATTACTTACATAAAAGATATTGTTGTATCTATCCGCATACATGATGTTGAAACTTGGAATAGCTACCATTTCTAAAGCTTGTTTAAATTCATTTAAATTTTGTGCTTTATTCATATTATACCACTGTTCTATCGCTCTAATTTCATCAAAAACTGACATTTTAAAGGCGAAATAACCCTTATAATTTTTGACTACTGGACCATATTTTGAATAATAAGCGGCTTTCTTTACCCTGATTTTTAAACCCATAAAGATGCTGATTCGAAGCACTATCTTCCGCTTTTCTAAGACATGCCAAGTTGAATCCATCCGATATCTACGTTCATTTTGAGGATCTATTTCCAATTCAAATATGTCAATCTTATCGGGATGATTTACTGTATGTGCCCAACCCAAATGTTCATTGGTTCCATGAAATATGACCGGCCCCCCAGGAAAGAGACCCCCCATTGCATTCCAGCCTTCCTCGCTCACCAAGTGGGCTTCATACCACGCGGCCGAACCCTCTAATGGCTGGTGGGCATTTACGGCTAACATGACATGATCACTTGCTGTTTTCTTTCGATTGAATGCAAAAGCATTCGAACCAATACCAATCAACGCCCCATGGTCAATATCGCCCTTAATCAAACCTCCAATGACTCCATCTGCACCATCCATAACTGCTAACTGAAGGACATACGCTTGAAACACATCTTCAACTGTGATGGGAAAGGATTTTTTAACAAAAACTTCTTTAGGATGATGTTGAGCATAAGCATTAAGGCCCGCCAGATAACCCTTAACAATATTTAGAAAATCTGGAGCAACTTCATCCAGATGTCCGGCGACTATTTCTTTGGTTCGGAGCAAGCCCACCACATAATCTGCAATGGCACCGTCCTTCCCCAAATGTAAACCCAACATCCCTTTGGCAGCCAATAAAGTGGTTTGGATAGTTCCAAAATCATCTTCGGCATGTGCCCAAGCCAATCCATAAGATACCTGAGCGTCGGTAGCTGCATAAATATGAGGTACCCCCCACTGATCTCGAATGATCTCAATTTGATCAGGATGCCATTGTGCTGATATTTCATGAGAAATAACCGGTAATAACAATATCAAACAGTAACTTTTAACCATTTATAAAAATTTAAGTGTTTTTACAAGTTTAAGTTCCTGATTTATTCACAGGCTAAGTTATCCTAAGAATAATAATCTAAAGTATTTAGCATCGTTAAATAATCCATAAAGAGGAATGAGAAATTTTTAGTTTAAACCGTATTTAAAATCACATGATCTAACTAATTTAAAATTCTCTGAGGGCTCTCAAATATTAATTTGCCTCAATGTTTGTGATCCCGGGATCATCTACTTCAATCGAACCTAACCAGGCGCACATGGTTTTACTAGTTTCAAGCATCGCTGGATTACCACCTATTTTAGTTTTTTTGGCGACGGGATCCCATGGCTTGATTGGAATAGGGATACATGATGAAGGTATAAATAGAGGCACTGGGCCTGCCATTTTCCAATTCATGGGATTGATGGGTGAAGTACAATTACCAAATGGCGGAATATTAAGGAAGGGCACAAAGTCCATACTCGAAGCTACAGGTTTTACCATTGAGGTCAGCGTTTTACCTATAGGAAGTACAATCATACTTTTAGGGCCCGAACCGAAGGAACACTTTAATTTGGCTCCCATACAAACGCATTTTGGCATAAAATAAATTATTTTCAGTTTTAGATAACTTAAACATAAACATATAGATTATCAATCAAATATATAATAGTTTTATTTACAGAAATGAGCTGTTAGCAAAATTATTTTAAACAGTCGAAAATGATTACAAAAAGGCTTAAATACTCTATAAAAATTAAAAATTTTCTGATTTACAATAATACAGACTGCCAAATCCAAGCACTCTTCTAAACCCATTGTCATGAACTGAGCACTTATGGCATCAATTGCTGTGCCTTTACATGGAATAAAAAAATGAGTTTACAACTAATTTGATTAAAAATTTGTTTTAATATTAGTATTTTTAAAAATTTCTCGTTTTCAAATAAAATCTATCCAATAATTGAAACAAAAAAAGAAATTAGCCATTGCAGGGGCCTCGGGATTTATTGGTAGGTGGTTCATTGAAACCTACAAAGATGACTATCAAATTATTGCCCTTTCACGAAAAAAAATAGCCCCTTCAAATTCTAATATCGAATGGAGAACGGTAGATCTATTTTCAATTTCCAGCAGTATCGAAGCGCTTGAAGGTGTAGATTATGCACTTTATTTAGTTCATTCTATGCAGCCCTCTACGCGGTTAAATCAGAGTAATTTTGAAGATACTGATCTGTTGCTTGCTGATAATTTCTCCAGAGCAGCTGAAGCCTGTTCGCTCTCTCATATTGTCTATTTAGGTGGTATACTCCCAAAAGACAATTTAAATATTTCAAAGCATTTACAATCGAGATATGAAGTAGAGCGCATACTAGGATCTCGGCAAACTCCAATTACTCCCATTCGTGCCGGCATTATCATTGGACCCGGAGGATCATCGTTCAATATTGTTAAAAAATTAGTAAAAAACTTACCTGTCATGGCTTGTCCAAGTTGGACAAAGTCCAACAATCAGCCCATAGACCTAAGGGTAGCCTTAGACTGCATTAATTATACGCTTGGTAATTCAAGTTTATATGGCCATCCAATCGAAATAGGAGGTACCCAAATCGTTCAGTACATGGATCTGTTAAAATTAACCGCTAAAGAAATGAATAAAAAAAGATGGATCTTTTCCGTACCTTTTTTTTCATTGGGTATGTCCAAGTTATGGGTAGGCTTGTTCAGTGGGTCTAGCCCTAATTTTGTCTCTCCATTGATAGAAAGTCTGAGACATGACATGACGTTGAAAGATCAAGATTTTCTATCCGTTTTTCCAAAGTTTACCCTATCTGAAACCATCAAAAGAGCGCTTGATAAATCAGTGATTATCCCAAAGATACCTGCGGGTATGGCTCCCATTAAAGATAAAAATACGGTAAGAAGTGTTCAAAGGATTGCCAATCCAGGCAAAAAAACATCCCTTTGGGTAGCCAAGAAATATCCAGTATGGTTAAGTGATATGTTTGGGAAAATCATTGATTCCAAAGAAGATAAAAAAATATTAAAATTTACCCTTTTAGGCATCCCGTTATTACAATTGGAGTTTATCGAAAACAGAAGCGATAAAAATCGACAGCTTTTTTATATCACTGGTGGTTTGTTATCCAAAAGAAGCAATACCGGCTGGTTAGAATTTAGATCTATTTTAGAGGGTGAATACATCATTACAGCCATTCATGAGTTTGTTCCTCGATTACCTTGGGTCATCTACAAATACACACAGGCAAAAGCCCATTTGTATGTGATGAAACAATTTGAAAAGTACCTCTCTTCATTTCAACTTCGTGCCGATAAATAAGTTAATTTTCTTTGTAATATCTTACGGCTTATTGCAAGATAAAATCAATAAATGAATATGAAACAGACTCAAAATTTCAAAAATCATACCATTTTCCTCAAAGGATTTCATGGCCTGCTCACTTTAGGGATATTGGGACTGGTCGGAGGCGGTTTAAGCTATTTAATTCAAGGAGATGATGAAGCCACTTATCCAGCTTCGCTTTTCATACTGATCTCTCTTTTATTAACTGTGATCATGTGGTATCTTAGAATATTTCCTTTGAAAGCCCAGGACCGGGCCATTAGAGCTGAGGAAAACCTAAGACATTATGTACTTGCAGGAAAACTATTGCCACCAAATCTCAAAATTTCTCAAATTGTAGCCCTTCGCTTTGCCCCAGATGAAGAGCTTTTACCGCTCATTGAGCGAACGCTAGAGAAAAATCTCACCCAAAAAGAGATTAAAAAGGAGATTAAAAATTGGAAGCCCGATTACTATAGGGTTTAAAAAAACCCTGCTAAATACAGTCACATAGTTCCATTAGTCCTTTTTTCTACTACGAACATTGCAAAAACGGCAGCTATAAGCAGTGAGACTCCTCCCATCATCAAGGCAAATATGGCCTGTGAATCAAATAGATTTTTTACGATAGGTCCTCCAATGATCCCACTGATTATTTGAGGGACCACAATGAAGAAATTAAATATTCCCATATAAATTCCCATTTTGGTCAAAGGTATAGTTCCGGCCAGCAAAGCATAAGGCATAGATAAAATACTCGCCCAGGCCATTCCGACAAAAGACATGGAGAGAATCAACATGATTGGATGTTGGACAAAATAGACTGATAATAATCCTAGTCCACCAGCCGTCAAAGCCACACTGTGTGCCTGTTTTTTCCCTATCTTTTTGGCTATTATGGGTAGCAACAATGCAAAACCAGCAGAAACCGCATTGTATACCCCAAAAATTATCCCAACCCAATTACCTGCATCATTGAAAAGAGACGAACTAGTATCCTCAATATCAGTACCATAAATATGTTGAGCAATGGCGGGTGTTGAATAGACCCACATACAAAAAAAGCCAAACCAACTAAAAAACTGGACCCATCCGAGCTGTTTCATCGTTTCAGGCATTTGTTTGAAACTGGTAACGATGTTCATCAAACCCCCTTTCGTTTCTACGACTTTTTGAGAGTTAAAAGACTTTAATTCAGCGGGACTGTATTCTTTGGTCTTGATAACTGTCCAAAAGGTAGCACCTACCAAAACCACTGCTCCAAAATAAAAACTATAAATAACATTGTCAGGCACCTCACCAGGCAACGCTGATTGTGAAACACCCAAAAAGTTAACCAAGATGTAAGGCAACCAAGAGCCTACCACCGCACCAATACCTATCAACGTAGCTTGAATAGAAAACCCCGCCGTATTTTGTTCTTCTGGAAGCATATCCCCTACCAATGCCCTAAAAGGTTCCATGGCAATATTAAAAGAGGCATCCATAATCATCAACATACCCGCCCCTATCATGATCGGTGGAAGGGCAACGGCCAAAACGCCCGCGTTAGGCATGATGCACAAGGCGATTGCAGCCAGCAATGCTCCTGTCAAAAAAAAAGGCTTCCGGCGCCCAAAGCGCGTCCAAGTTTGATCACTGTAATGACCTATTATGGGCTGTACGATCAAACCTGTAATTGGCGCCGCGAGCCAAAACCATGATAAACTTTCAATGTCAGCACCAAAGTTCTGTAGAATCCTACTTGCGTTCGCATTTTGGAGTGCAAATCCAAATTGAATACCCATAAATCCCATGCTCATGTTCCATATTTGCGCGGGAGATAATTTTGATTTCTTCATGTAATAACAATATTAATTAGTTTTTTTTTAATTTTTTTTCGATTTCAAAGATTTAGGCATTAGGTGTGTCCACTCCTTGGTCACAATAAACTATGGGAAGTCCTTTTAAATGAAAGAAAACCCTCAATTTTGAAAATTTAGCAAAATGTCTGCTTAAATATTCTTCAAAATATAGAATTATTGACAAAGACCCTTTATTATTTAATTCAATAGAATCGATAAAATTTTTAGAATTTATCAAGTAAATTTGGCGTTCACTAATTTTTTTAAATCTTAAGCCTATGAAATTCAGACCTGGTGTTTTAACTGGAACCGAAGTAACCGAACTTCTTAATCACGCAAACGACAATAAATTTGCCTTACCTGCTGTAAATGTGACCGGTTCTAATACCATCAATGCGGTACTTGAAACAGCCAAAGCAGTCCAATCTCCAGTAATGATTCAATTTTCAAATGGAGGCGCACAGTTTCATGCCGGAAAAGGTTTATCCAATAAAGAAGAAGCCTCAGCCATTGCAGGTGCCATCGCAGGTGCGCACCACGTCCACCAGATGGCTGAAAAATATGGAGTTTCGGTAGTACTGCATACCGATCATGCCGCGAAAAAATTACTCCCCTGGATTGATGGATTACTTGATGCCGGTGAGTTGCATTTTGAAAAAACGGGTGCCCCTCTTTACAGCTCGCACATGCTGGACCTTTCTGAAGAATCGCTCGAGGAGAATATGGAAATTTCCACGAAATATTTTACCCGAATGTCTAAAATGGATATGACTTTAGAAATAGAATTAGGCGTAACAGGCGGTGAAGAGGATGGCGTAGACAATACCGATATTGACAACTCTAAACTTTATACTCAACCCGAGGAGGTAGCTTACTCTTATGAGAAGTTAAAAGCCATTAGTGACCATTTTACAGTTGCCGCTGCCTTTGGTAACGTTCATGGGGTTTACAAGCCCGGAAATGTCAAGCTTACCCCAACCATTCTTAAAAATTCTCAAGAATTCATTCAAGAAAAGTATGGTACTGGAGCCAACCCTGTAAACTTCGTGTTTCATGGCGGATCTGGATCCACTACCGAAGAAATAAGGGAGGCCATCTCTTACGGAGCCATTAAAATGAACATTGACACCGACATGCAATGGGCCTATTGGGAAGGTGTGAAAAATTACTATAAAGAATTTGAAGGGTTTCTTCAAGGACAAATAGGAAATCCTATCAGTGCTGATGAACCTAATAAAAAATATTATGATCCCAGAAAATGGCTCAGAGAAGGTGAAAAAACATTTGTCAAAAGGCTCAGCGAAGCTTTTCAAGATTTGAATTGTATTAAAAAGAATGTATGAATAGAATGAGCTAAGATTGCAGATTTATACTGATCTCTGCAGCCCCAAACAAAAAAAGGCACTGAACTTGATTTTTAGTGCTTTTTTTATGTGTTATAATAAATTATTCAGATAATTTAAGGCATTAATCAATATCAATTTTTGTATTCTTTATAGCTTTGTCATTTTTAAAATTCAATTATCAATTAGACGACGTTTAACATCATGAAAAACATAAACCAAGTATCGATCATTGGCGCAGGTACCATGGGTAATGGAATTGCACACGTCTTTGCTCAATATAGCTTTAACGTAGCGCTTATTGATATTGATGAGAAGCGTCTGAAAAATGGGCTTAAAAACATTGAAAAAAATATTGATAGGCAAATACTTAAGGACCAACTTAAAGATTCAGAAAAAGCCTCAATCCTATCAAGAATAGTCCCTTTCAATAACCTCAAGGATGGAGTAGCCTCGACCGATTTA
This sequence comes from uncultured Flammeovirgaceae bacterium, assembly GCA_913050055.1. Classification (GTDB taxonomy): domain Bacteria; phylum Bacteroidota; class Bacteroidia; order Cytophagales; family Cyclobacteriaceae; genus UBA4465. Next base: position 17,115 of record CAJXAT010000027.1, read on the forward strand.
GTGATTGAAGCCGCTACCGAAAATTATGAGATCAAAAAAAATATTTTTCAAGAAATAGATAATTATACACCAAAAGGTGCCATTTTAGCTACCAACACTTCCTCTATATCCATTACTAAAATAGCGGCAGTCACCCAAAGGCCAGCACAGGTCATCGGAATGCATTTTATGAATCCTGTTCCCATCATGAAATTGGTTGAAGTCATCAAAGGCTACGTAACCTCGCAAGCAACCGTTTCGACGATTAAAAAAACAGTCGTTGATCTGGAAAAAATAGCAGTTGAAGTCAAGGATTATCCTGGATTTACAGCCAATCGCATACTGTTACCCATGATCAATGAAGCCATATTTACCCTTTTTGAAGGAATGGCTGGAGTTTCCGAAATAGATGCTGTGATGAAATTAGGTATGGCACATCCTATGGGGCCCTTACAACTGGCTGATTTTATTGGACTTGATGTTTGTCTTTCTGTTATGAAAGTACTTCAGGAAGGAATTGGTGATGATAAGTACCGCCCATGCCCACTTTTGGTAAATATGGTTGCCGCGGGTCATTTAGGTAAAAAAACAGGTGAGGGCTTTTATAAATACGAGCACCACTCAAAAGATTTTATGGTCAGTAAACAATTTGATTAAAAAGGAAAAAAAAGAAACCAACCGTAGAAATTATGCGTTATAGATGATGATTCAAAATGTTCAAAATAAAATAATTATCAATGAAAAAAATGCAATTCATATGGCTGTCTACTTTATTTATGATCTCCTGCAGCGGAGGCAATGAGAAAAAAACAATTCCAACCACCGAAACAACTGAGAAGATTTTTAGTGCCGAAATTCCAAAAACAGTCAAAATCAGCATTGAAGGAGATGACATGATGCGTTACAACCTTGACAAAATACAAGTGAATGCTGGGCAAACGGTTGAACTCACCTTAACCCATACAGGGCAAATGTCAGCCCTTACCATGGGTCATAATTGGATATTACTCTCTTTGGGTACGGATAAAGCTGACTTTGGAATGGCGGCAATGAGTGCCAAAGAACAAGGTTATGTGCCCCAGGATATGAAGGGAAATGTTATTGCCGCTACCACAGTGATCGGAGGAGGTGAAAGTACTACCATCACCTTTGATGCCCCCGCACCAGGCTACTATGAGTTTATTTGTTCTTTCCCAGGTCATTATGGTCTGATGAATGGCAGTTTCGTAGTGCTTCCTTAAATGATTTATTGATCTTTTCTTTACTTATCTTTAAGTCATGATAAGATCAATATTATTGTCCCTGTGTGCCTTAAGTCTTTTATCGGCTTGCCAAGATACCCATCCAACTACAGATATGCAGATCGAAGAGAACACTCCTCCTATTGCAGATAGAAAAGATTCTTTATTAAAAGCGCATGGCAACACCCGTGTAGATCCTTATTTTTGGATGCGGCTCACTGACCAGCAAAAAACAGCTACTGACCCTGACATCCAAACAAAAAAGGTCGTTCAATACCTTGAAGATGAAAACACCTATACAAGTGAAGTCATGAAATCTACAGATAGTTTGCAACAAAAGTTATTTGAAGAATTGACTGGGAGAATTCAAAAAGATGATGCCTCTGTACCCTATCTCAAAAATGGTTATTGGTATTACACACGTTTTGAAGAGGCCCAAGAATATCCCATTTATTGTCGCAAGAAAGGCAGCCTAGATGGCACAGAATCTGTCATACTTAATGTTAACCAATTGGCCCAAGGATATGACTATTATGCAGTTGGCGGGCTTCGTATTAGTAAAGATAATAAGATATTGGCCTACGCTGTTGATACCCTCGGCAGAAGGGTGTACACCTACAAATTTTTAAATCTTCAGACGGGTATGCTATTCGAGGATGAAATTACCAATACAGAGCCTGGGGGTGCTTGGTCCAATGACAATCTTACCTTTTACTATACAACTAAAAATGAAGTGACGTTGTTGTCTGAGAAAATCTGGAGGCATCATTTAAAAACAGATCAGAAAGAAGATGTCATGATGTATCATGAACAGGATCCTTCTTTTTATATCAGTGTTAAAAAATCAAAATCAAATGATTATATTGTGATCTCTTGTCGAAGTACGTTGATCAAAGATTATCACATCCTTTCCGCCCATGAGCCCACGGGTACCTTCCGCCAATTTACTCCGAGAAATGGGCCCCACGAATATTCGATTGAGCATTTTAAAGACAAGTTCTACGTACTTACCAATTGGGAAGCACAAAATTTTAGATTGATGGAAACTTCTCAAAAGGCTACCCATCTTGAGAATTGGTCTACATTGATCCCAAACAATCCAGATACCTTGTTAAGTTCAATTCAAGTATTTAGTGAACATTTGGTGATTTCTGAAAGATCCAATGCACTTACTTCCCTCAAAGTGATCCATCAAAAAACAGGAAATCATCATGAAGTTTATTTTGAAGAACCCGCCTATGTCGTTTACCCCACCACCAATACTGAATTCAATACGACAAAACTGAGATTCATTTATTCTTCGCTGACCACGCCCAACACCACTTTTGAGTATGATATGAATGAGCGCAGCAAAAAAGTTCTCAAGAAGACCCAAGTCATGGGGGGACATGATCCTTCTAAATACGCGACAGAAAGATTGTTTGCAGAAGGGCGAGATGGTACTCAGATACCTATTTCTCTAGTTTATAAAAAAGGATTGGTCAAAAGTGACCAAAATCCATTACTCCTTTATGCCTACGGCTCTTATGGAAATTCTACCGACCCTTGGTTTAGCTCTACAAGACTCAGTTTATTGGAGAGAGGTTTTATCTATGCCATTGCCCACGTCAGGGGTGGCCAGGAAATGGGTCGAAAATGGTATGAACAAGGTAGAATGTTCAAAAAGAAAAACACATTTTATGATTTCATTGATTGTTCCTTTTATTTATCCAATGAAGGTTATACCTCGGCTGAACACCTTTATGCGCAAGGGGGAAGTGCAGGTGGTTTATTAATGGGCGCAGTGATCAATATGGCGCCTGAACGTTTCAATGGAGTGATTGCGGCGGTACCCTTTGTCGATGTCATTTCGACCATGATGGATAAGTCGATTCCCCTTACCACTGCCGAGTTCAATGAATGGGGCAATCCTAAAAAACTTGAATCTTATGAATATATGCATTCTTATTCGCCCTACGATCAAGTACGGGAACAAGCTTATCCCAACCTACTGGTAACCACAGGTTATTTCGACTCACAGGTACAATATTGGGAACCTGCCAAGTGGGTTGCTAAGCTTCGCTCCTATAAGACCGATGAAAATTTATTGTTACTCCAAACCAATATGGCCGCAGGACATGGTGGTACCTCAGGAAGATACCGCAGGTATGAGAACGTAGCCTTGCAATATGCTTTTTTGCTTTCCTTAGAAGATATCAATGAATGATGTCTGTTCAAATATAAGGATCAATTCAGAAATACCTCATAACCCAATAATCAGTCATTTAAGTATCAAAACAGCCAATATGTTCACTAAATTCAAATATTTAACTTATTTAATTATTGTTTTATGTTCATGTTATCCAGCTCCCAAGGTAACGGGCTTCGATCCAGACCAATGGGATGAGGATCTCATTGAATGTCGTGATTATCGCACGATGCAAGCCGCACCCCTCTTGATCAATCAAAAAGATATCGTACTGGGATCCAATCAAAATGAAATCATTGCTCTTCTGGGTAGTCCCACGAAACAGCGCTTAGATAAAAGAAACAGAAAATTCTTTTTTTATCAATTGAACTGTGAAAATACCATTGAATTAAGTATCCGTTTCAATGCGATTGGGGCCGCCAAAGAAATCATGATTATCAATTAGTAGCGCCCTTCAAAACAGGCTACCCAGGCATTAAATGGTTGAGGCATACGCCCTCTATTCAAACCTTAATGAATCGATAGGGTCTAGTTTTGATGCTTTATGGGCTGGTATGTAGCCCGACATGAGTCCGACAATAATGCTGATAATCACACCAAAGAGGACCCAAACCCAAGGAATAATGAAGGAATTGGACCCAATAAGTTTAGCAATCAAATTACCAATCCCTATACCAATAATAATCCCCCCAAGGCCTCCTATTTGACAAATAACCAAGGCTTCAATCAAGAATTGTTGGCTGATTTTATTCGGTGTGGCTCCCAATGACTTCCTTAGGCCAATTTCACGCGTTCGCTCAGTCACTGAAATAAACATAATATTCATCAATCCAATGGAAGCACCCAATAAAGTAATAAATCCTATGGTAAAGCCTCCCAATTTTAAGTATCCGGATATTTCATCTAACCTTTCAGCAATAGATTGATTGGCTTTAATTTCAAATGAATTTTCATCAATAGGTCGATCTCCTCGGATGGAACGCATCAGTCCGGTGGCCAATCCTATCGATTCATCTGCTTCATAAAAGTCATCGATGGCTACGGTAGCTAGAAAACGTAAGTTTCGCTCAGAGCCAATGACTCGGGCAGCATTCAAGGGGACAATCACACGACGATCAAAATTACCTCTACTTGAAGCCGCTCCTTTAGATTTCAATGTACCAATCACCTGACAGCTGGCCCCTAAAAAATTAATCTTTTTACCAATAACACTTTCATTGTCGTCGAATAAAAGTGTTTTTATCTCGCTGGTGATAATCGCCACAAGGCTACCACTTAGTATTTCATTGGAAGAAAAATTCCTACCTTCACTGAGATCGTATCCATCAATGGCTAAAAAATATTCGTCCGTTCCTCGAATCATTACGTTAGGATTAGAAACCTTAGAACCTCGTTTGACCTCGGCATTTCCTGAAAGCACACTGCTCAAGCTTACCATCCCTGATTTTTTAAACTTATTTTTAAACTTTTGTAGTTCTTCAAATTTGATTTTAGTGAAAATTTTTGACTTTTTTCCTCCAGAAGAACCCTTGACTCTTTTGTTACTGATTGTATAAGTTTTGGAGCCTAAATTAGAAAAGCTATCCTCTACTGATCCTTTTATTGCATCAATCGCCGTGAGAATACCCACCAAAGAAGTAATACCGATGGCGATAATAGAAGCCGTTAAAATTGTACGTAGTTTATTTGCTTTGATCGCCTTAAGACCCTCTCCTATATTTTCTAAAATATTCATTATATTAAGAATAAACAGATATCATGTGCTAAATTTGATTATTACCTTTTTAGTACATGCAATATGGACACTCGCGTTTAGATTATTGACAAAACTCTTATGAAAAATCTGTTTTTTCCCTTTTTGATAGGGATTTTGTTGAGCTTAAATGTAAAAGGCGCTTATCTCTTGATGCCTATGGATGCCTCACAGACGGACCACCTAAAAGCTTATGGCATCACTTATTGGGCCCTCACCAAAGAATTATCCGTTGATTGGCTCTTAAACTACCGAGGAGGTAGTTTTTTAGTTCCTCACAGCACACTCATACAAAATGAATGTCTGATAAGAAATGTAAGTTTTGAGGTCATTTCCGATGCACAAGTAAATCAATTATTTGAAGAAATCGCCTCGCCCTCGTCGAATATGGATGTGATGAAACTTGAACAGTATCCCAAAATTGCGGTCTATTCTCCAAAAAGTAAACAACCCTGGGATGATGCGGTCACGCTGGTTTTATCCTATGCTGAAATTCCCTATGAAATCATTTTTGATGACGAAATTATGTATAATGAGTTGATAAGATATGATTGGCTGCATCTCCATCATGAAGATTTTACAGGTCAATATGGGAGGTTTTATAAAAACTATAAGCACATGCCTTGGTATCAGCAACAACAAACTGAATTTGAAGCAAGTGCTCAAAAACACGGCTATGGAAAAGTTTCATTGTTGAAATTAGCCATCGCCAAACGGATCAAATCTTATGTGGCCAGCGGCGGCTTCTTATTTGCCATGTGCTCAGCAACGGATACGTATGACATTGCCCTTGCCGCTGAAGGATTGGATATTTGTGAGAAGATGTATGATGGTGATCCGATGGATCCTGAGGCCCAGTCAAAATTAGATTTTGAAAGAACGTTTGCTTTTGAAAACTTTCAATTGGTACGAAACCCTTACGAATATGAGTTTTCAAATATTGATAATTCACCCCAAAGTAGAGGCTTGAATGAGCAAAATGATTATTTCACTTTGTTTGAATTTTCAGCAAAATGGGACCCAATACCTACCATGCTAACTCAAAATCATGAAAAAATTATTCACAGTTTTATGGGGCAAACTACAGGATTTAAAAAAGATTTAATCAAAGGAGATGTGTTGGTTTTAGGTGAAACTAAGCAATTGGATGAGGCTCGCTACATTCATGGGGTAATAGAAAAAGGTTTTTTTACCTTTTATGGAGGCCATGATCCAGAAGATTATCAACATTATGTCAACGAAGAGCCCACTGATTTGAATCTGCATCCCAACTCGACAGGTTATCGCCTAATATTAAACAATATTTTATTCCCAGCCGCCAAAAAAAAGAAACAAAAAACCTGAGTTTTTTTGAGGATCGTCATCATGAAAAGATGAAAATTATTGCTAATTATGAACACATTAATGAAATCGATCTGAGCGAATTTCTAAATTTTTCATGATCAGTGCCTCTTCACTTAAAAACTCTTTCCATCTGATTTCCACTTTTTCAGGATCCCAGTAGACCTTCGCCAATTCAATGAAGTTTCTATAATGTCCTGCCTCAGAGATCATCAATTCATGGTAGAAACTCGTTAATTCTGGATCTATCAAGTGTTGAGATAACAGCTTGAAGCGCTCGGCACTTCGTGCCTCAATCAATGCGTTCATGAGTAATTTTTCTACCAATTGCTGTTCTCTACTTCCCCCTTTTTTCAGCACGGTCATCAACTCCGAAACGTAGACATCTTTTCTCGGAAATCCCAGCGCATAGCCCCGTTTCCGTAAAAGCGCGATGATCCGCTCGAAATGTGACCATTCCTCAGCAACTACGGGCGTTAGACGATCTACTAAAGCCGTTTTTTCAGGATATTGTAGAATCAAAGAAATACAGGAAGAAGCCGCTTTTTGTTCGCAAAAGGCATGATCTACTAAAATATGCTCGATGTTTTTTTCGGCAATATTTACCCATCTCGGGTCCGAAGGCAACGCTAGGCGCAAAGTTGTTTTTTCCATCAATTAATCAAAGACTTATCTATCAAAACGCAATCTATAATATAATAACAAAAAATAATGTGCTTTTTTATTGACATTTCAATGATTAGTTATATCAATATACTGTAATATAAGAACAAAATCTTATCCCGGAATTCTACCATCGGTAGATAATCGGTAGAAAAAATTTAAGATATTTTATAACTGTTAAATAAATTTTAATAACTAAAATTAAGCCTCAAACTTCTCGAACATCATCTCTTCAGAGAAACACTCACAAGTACTATTAATCTCCTTTAGAAGGGCCCTAAGCTATGTTTAGATAAGTCTTAAAGGGATTATGAAGACGTATCAATGTAGAATTGTATTCATATTTAGCGGAAAAGGGGAGCTTTAAAGTTATTTATATAAGCTCTGTAGGAGATTCTTTATTTCCTTCAACAAAGATGCTAAAGCCAATGATTATAGTTTACCATTTCTTATATTTTTCTATTTCTCGCTAGTTTTTTTCGATAAACGACTATATCACTGATTAAGAAAAAAGCATAAATAAAGCATATGAATATGGTGATAAAATAATCACATTCATCTGAGTTTTCGTCAGAAGAAAAATTCGAAAGGGCTATTATTGGAATCCATCAAAACATTGCGGTACTCAAGAAATTACCAAATAACCATGTAAATGTTTTTTTAAAGGTTATCATAAGCCTAAAGTAAGGAATTATT
>CAJXAT010000028.1 GCA_913050055.1 uncultured Flammeovirgaceae bacterium
AACAACAAAACTTCATAGCTGACATATAATTTATTTAAAACTTTAAACACGGTAAATTTATCAAAATCATTGATCAATTTTACAAGGTTATGGATTTTGATTTAAAAAAAACAAATTCTTTACAGGTTCGTGTGCGGGTCTGCGGATTACATTTGACAGAACAAGGGATTTTATTGCTCAAACATGAAGGCATTGGAAAAAAGGGGTTTTTATGGTCCCCACCTGGCGGAGGAATTGAATCCAATGAAAATGCAAGAAGTGCATTGATCAGGGAATTTAAAGAAGAAACTCATTTGGATATAGTCATTGAAAATTTCTGTTTTGTTAACGAATATTTCGATGAGCAAGTTCATGCCCTTGAATTGTTTTTCAGCGTACGCGTGATCGGAGGATATCTAAAATTAGGTCGGGACCCAGAACTAAAAAAGCAAATTCTCACTCAAGCAGATTACCTCAGTTTTGAACAAGTGAATCAACTTCATAAACTCAACAAGCACAATGCCTTTCAGTTGTGTTCTGATGCCGCTTACATCAATAAATTACGCGGATATTATTTTTTTAAAAATATTTGAGGCGTTGCGGTTTATAAGAAGGCTGAAAGTTGTTATTATTGTATAAAATTATAATTGTGATGTCAAGGATAAAAATCTTAACAATAACATTTGCCATAACTTCAGTAGGATTAGCTTACTATCTCTACGATTCAATCAACACCACCATACAAGAGACCAAAAGGATAGCAATCATGGAGGCCGCCATTATAGATCAGCTCAAATTGATCCGTGAGGCTGAATTAGGCTACAAGGCCGTACATGGTCGCTATACAAGTAGTTGGGATAGTTTACTGCATTTTGTAGATTCAGGTTACTTTTACATCACAGAACGTATAGAGACGGTCATTACTCTTGATTACGGTGCTGACAGTACTTCAGTTCAAATAGATACCCTTGGTAGAATACAAGTTATTGATTCTTTGTATGGTCCCCATAAATATCCGAATTTCAATCTAGCTGAACTTCCCTATGTACCAGGCATTACGCCTAAAGTCAAATTTCTTATTTGGGCGGATGAAATTAAAAAGGCAAACTTATTGGTGAGTTCCGTTGAAGTATGGAATCCTTCCCCCATCAACCCCGATAGAGATGAAGAGAGCGAAATCAACATTAAAAAACCGTTAAGATTCGGTTCTAGAACAAATATTACTACGGCAGGTAACTGGGAATAAGTTGGAAATAGATACTCAAAAATCTTTCGTGTTGCTACATCGATTAAAGGATGTATCTTTTGATATTCTTGAGCTGCATGATTATATGCTCTCTTTACAAATAGGAGTCAAAGATTTTCAGTTCTGCGTGACCAATGTGTCCAAAAAAGTTATATTATTTGAGTCTTACTCTTTTGAAAATGTCAAAACTGTTAATACACGCCTCCAAGCAATTGCTGATATTTTTAAAAATAATGAAGTCCTTGCAGCCGGTTTTTGGAAGCAGGTCGTAGTCTCCTTCAAAACTCATAAATACACCCTAGTACCTGAAAACATCCATGCTGAAAATGCGGATCTCGACTTTTTAGAGGTCAGCAATGTCGTTAATCCCGTTATTGAGACGGTACACCATTGTGCGCACAAATCGTTAGGTCTTGTTAATGTTTTTACGGGTGACTTGAGATTAATAAAATTAATAAAATCTTTTTATCAATCCATTGAACTTAAGGTTTTACATCAAGGAAGCACATTTATTGAAGGCATAACCAGAGTAGATCCAGCCTCCCGAGAAAGAGAAATGCTGGTGAACGTAGATCGAGGCATCTTCCATATCGTTATATTTAAAAATAACAGCCTACATTACTATAATCAATTTGCCATCAAAAAAAATGAAGATGGTTTAAGATACATCATGCTTTTATTTCAGGAACTGGCTTTAAAACAAAATGAAACAAACATTACCTTTTGGGGGAGTATTGATGCAAACTCAAAGTTTATCAAACTTCTTGGGAAATACGTAAGAAATATTTCTTTTGGTAAAAGACCCTCTGCGCTCAGTTTTAGTTTTGATTTTGATGAGATCCCTGAACATCAGTTTTTTGATCTTTTCAACATTCCTCTCAGCTAGTAGTGGAGAAGATTGCCTTATTCCCCGGGTCTTTTGATCCATTTACAAAAGGTCATCTTGATGTTGTGAATCGATCATTGAAATTATTCCATAAGATCATTATTGCGATAGGGTATAATTCAAAAAAAAATCGCTATTTTGATGTTTTAAAAATTAAGGCCTCAATCGAAAATTACTTCCAAGACAACCCTAATGTTGAAGTATTAGTTTATGATGAGTTGACGGCTCAAATAGCGAAAAAAAAGAATGCTCAATATTTGATCCGAGGATTAAGAAACACGACTGACTTTGAATATGAAAATTCAATATCTCAAATAAATAGACATCTCAACCTCAACCTAGAGACCATTTTTCTAATTACCTCTCCCCAATTTGCCCACATCAACTCTTCAATCATCAGAGAAGTACATAAATATGGCGGAGATATCTCCGCCTTTGTTCCTTTCGAACTATAAACTTTGCTTTTTTAATAGCTTGTGATATTCCTGCATCACCACACGGATGGTTCGATAGGAATCATAGAGTGAGGCTCGCACCTGACTCAAGGTCATCCATTTCACATCATCAATTCCTTCCTTAATCTGTGGCCCTATTTGTAAGTCATCCAAGCATTCCATTTGATACCAGTATGTTTTTTTAAGGATATATTTTTTCTTTTTTGTATACGTGTGCCACGTATGGCAAATTTTTTCTTGTACAGCCACCTTTACTCCTGTTTCTTCTTCAACTTCACGCAAAGCACATGATCGGATGTCTTCATTCCTTTCCATCTTACCCTTGGGTAGGTCCCAAAGTCCATTGCGATGGATCAACAAAGTTTTTCCCTCTTTGTCAACCACACCACCTGCGGCACGAATGACTTTAAACTTTGTTTTTATGTATTGGGTTAAATCCTTTTTATGCTTGGAAGAAATCGTTATTGAATCCACTTTTTTTAAGGCTTTATCTGTCATCAACTGAAACAATTCCTCAACTTGTATGGGAGTTGCATGAGTGATCAATACATCATCAATAAATACTCTGGTGGTGATTTTCTGAAATTTAGAATCCAAAACAACCGCATAAAATGCAGCTTCTTTCAACTCTTCAGGACCGATTAAATATACTGGTATGTCGTTAATAAAAATTTTCATTAATATTATCTATCAATAATTATGTAATTATGCTTTTATCCTAGCACATTTGCAATATAATGTGATCATAAAATATTAATACCATCAAATGCGTTACCAATGCTTTAAAAAAAATTTAGGCTTAACGATTGCGCGTCAATTATTAGAAATCAATGCCATAAAATTACAACCCCATGCCCCTTTTACTTGGGCATCAGGCTGGAAATCACCTATCTATTGTGATAATCGGCTCAGCTTATCTTTTCCAGAGGTGAGAAATAACATTAAGTTGGCCTTTTGTGATCTGGTAAAGGAACATTATCCTACTGCTGAGGCCATTGCAGGGGTTGCTACTGCGGGTATTCCCCAAGGAGCATTGTTGGCAGATGCATTGGAATTACCCTTCATTTATGTTCGTTCAAGTTCAAAATCTCACGGTCTTAATAATCAAATAGAAGGGGCATATTCTGAAGGGCAAAAAGTAGTAGTTTTAGAAGACTTAATTTCCACTGGCGGCAGTTCTTTGGCTGCTGTAGATGCTTTGCGTGGCCAAAACATAGAAGTGTTGGGTATGACGGCTATATTTAATTATGGCTTTCCCATTGCACAGCAAAATTTCATCGACAAGTCGGTGGAACTCGTTTATCTAAGTGAATATAGCTTGTTGATCGATCTGGCTCTCACAAGAGATTTTATAGATGCTTCCGATACTGCAACACTACAAAGGTGGCGGGTCTCCCCTGACACTTGGGGTAAATAATAGCTAGAATTTTTCTATAATTCCCAAGCCAAAAAGGGCAAAATCGTATTTGATAGGATCGACAGGATCCATTTTTTTGAGATTTTCGGTGAGTTCAACAGCCGTACGCCAATCGGTCTGTTTTCCGTTAATCAATTTAAACTTACGGGCAATACGATCGACATGTAAATCACATGGACAAATTAAATGCGCAGGCTTTAGATTTTTCCATAGCCCAAAATCTACTCCCTGATCATCATCACGTACCATCCATCTTAGGTACATATTTAATCGCTTACAAGCAGAATTTCTTTCAGGCGTAGAGATGTGCTTACGTGAACGATGAGGTGCTTCTGACAAAGAAAAAAACAAATGATGGAAACCGGTGAGTGCCGCTCTCATACTTGAATCTTTATAAATAAAGGCGGTCTCTAAACTATCCTCTTTTCTGTAATACCATCGTAACCAGTGTATAAAATAAAGAGTATCTGTAGCATTAAATGTACGGTGTTTAAATTTCAAAAAAGGCTTTAAATCATCGGATGAATGATGCATGATAAAATCATAGGGATCATTGTCCATAAGTCCAAACAACTCATGGCACTTTTTTATAATGGTCTTTCGCAATCCCCATGAAAAAACTGCGGAAAATAAGCCAGCGATCTCAATATCTTGTCGCTTTGAATATTCATGGGGTATACTGATGGGGTCTTCAGCAATAAAATCAGGCGTATTGTAATAGGCAACCTTCTCATCCAAAAAATGCTTAAGGTCTGTGAAATTCATCTATTAAAACTTAACTATTCTGAAAGTTCTTACTTCACTCGAGTTAAGATCTTTCACAGTCATTAAATAGATACCCGCAACTTCATCAGCGATATCAATGGTCGCTCCCGTACGATTCACCTGTTTAGTTTGTACGATACGGCCAGATAAATCACTTACTCCTATTTCTAATTGTGATCCTGAAGCTATTTCTACCTCAATCGCACCAGCAGTTGGATTGGTAGCTGTCACTTCCACAGATGCCTGTCCGTAACCATCTTTTAGAGCACTGATGGTCAAGGTGTCATCGGCCACCGTAGCGCTAATTGCCCCGTTTGCATTGATTTTATTTAACTGAAAGCTGAGTGAATCATCAGATACAAACAATGAATTCAATGCATACTTTGCGTCTGCAAAATCTTCAACAAACGTGAGGGTGTCATTGCGAGTTCCATTATCTTGGATGGAATCATAATTGATTGTTTGAGCGCTCACATGAAGGGTAGCGGTAAAAAAGCAGAATCCGAAGAAAAAATGGTTAACGAGTGTAGGTTTTAGTGATGATTTCATACCTGACTAAATATTTTTAGAAAAAGTTAAACTTTAATTAACTCATAATGAATACTTTACATATCTTTTAATCATGTATTTATTTACTATCTAAAGGAATAAAATAGCGTAAAAGTAAATATAAAGAATAAATAAGAGCAATAACTATTTCGTAAGTTAACTAGTGGTCAGATTCCTCAAATCTCTGAATACTCTTAAAAAAAAAAAATAAACCTCAGGATTTTCATTTTCACTAAAAATATTATCAATTGAGAGTATAAAATATTGAATCAAAGTTTCATTGATTCTAAAGCATTATTTGTAGTAGACCATTTTCATACGTACTTGTTGATCCAAAACACCCAAATTCTGAAACACAGATTTGGTAAGTCTCAGCATGACATTTTGATTCAATCCAATATTGGGCAATCGGCCTACCACCCGAACATACGCATTTTTGTTATTCATTAAATTGATTACTTCAAAAACGGCACCAATACCCAAAGTTCTATGTAATGCTAGGTATTTTGACGTATTCAATTCCGAATCAATTTTCATAACCAATCCCTCCTCGGTATACTTTTCGACACCTCCAATCTCGTTCACAAGTATTTTTGATCCATATTTAGAGGATATATAATTTGGCACTTTACTAATTCTTGTCATCGTACTATCATTCACTATCGACCCTGGAAAAATGATTTTTTGTCCTGTTTTTACTCGATAACTTTTTAAATTATTATAAAACTTTATTTGATCTTTGGAAGTATTGAATTTTACTGCAATTTCTTCAATGTTTTCACCATTTTGGACATAATAAATATAAGGTTTTGGCTCAACTTCACCATCTGTTTTAATGATAGATATACTATCGGAAGAAATATCAACAATCTTTACTTCTTCCTTTAAAACGGGATTTGATGGCTCTTTTACATCATTCACGGCAGGGGCCTTTTTGATCAAGAGATTCTGACCTACCGATAACTCATCTGCTGTCAGAAGGTTCATTTTCCTGAGTGTATCTAAAGAAAGGTCGTATTTTTTTGCAATGGCGTATAAGGTTTCGCCTAAGGCTACTTCATGCCACCCTTCTTGCGGTCCTGAAAGGATCCGTGAGTCCTGCCAAGCTTCCTTTTCATAATATATTTCCAATACTTGCCCAATATCCAAAGTATTGCCTTTTAAACCATTCTGGCGAATAAGGTTATCTACCGTTATATGATACCTTTGGGCCAATGAATAGACGGTTTCTCCCCCTTCCGCTTTATGGATAATAAAAAGGCTGTCTGCGCGCTGCTGTACCTTCAAAGAATCGTAGGCGTAACCGCCCAAGGCCGTGACAAACAAAACACAAAAAATACAGCCTCTATAAATCATAAATTTTAATATTGTTTCTATTTTGGACAAAAATGAGCTTCTTTCCCAAGACCATGAAACTTTCTGCCGATATCCCTTGCACCTGATGATCCAAAATAAATTCATGGACGACCTTTTCTTCCTTCAACCATAATAAATGCTTATCCAACAGATCCTTATTTTGCAGATAATAAAGAATTAAAATATGATCATCAACCTCTAAATAAGCTACTTCTTCTTTCGGCTCCCTGTTTGTTCTACTCAAATATGTAGCGACCGTTTCAAAAGGTGGCGTCGCAGGTGTAAAAATAGTGGGCAATAAGATTTCTTCAATATTTCTTTCATCCCCAATTGAAATTTCAAGATATTCAACGGCTTGCTCTTTAAATACCTTGCCTGTAATAACAGTATCTGTCAATTCACTTAATTGAAAATCTGGAATCTCTTCTAAGACCTCGTTCTTTTTCCAATCGTATCGCACCAAGGTAATAGGTCCTGGATTACGCTGATTTTTGTAGAGGCCTATGATCAACTGATGGCCCTTGATCCCCAATAAGGTGGACCACCAATCCATTTTAATGGGGATCTTTACTTTGGTAATCTCGTTTGAGTATATATTCATCACCGCAAAATAATGCTCCATCGTCTCTTCAGAGCGCAATTCAATTCCCAGCTGGGAGGCTACTTGATCCACCTTAATTAACCAAATAGGATCTGTAAATTCCCATGAAAAACCTACATCTGATGTTAAATTCAAATCTGTGTTGTAATTTTGTACAAATTTAACCTCAACAAGACCAATGCCAAATTTCAAACATATTTTCATGGCAATCCTTTCTTCTTTGTCCATTTTTTTTGTTTCAGGCAAAGAAAAGACACCGCAGGTATTTCATTTGAAAGTCACCAGCGATATTGATCCAAGAAGCAATCGATATATTTCATTGGGATTGGAAAAAGCCATTGAAATGAACGTAGACTATGTTATTCTCGAATTGGATACTTACGGTGGTGCTTTGACTGATGCCGATGAAATTAGAACAGCCATACTCAACTACGAAAGACCCATTTATGCCTTTATCAATAAAGATGCCGCCTCAGCGGGTGCTTTAATCTCCATCGCTTGTGATAGCATTTTTATGTCAACAGGATCAAGTATAGGTGCCGCAACCGTCGTTACGGGTGAGGGTGAAGCGGCGCCTGATAAATATCAATCTTACATGAGATCCATCATGAGATCTACCGCAGAGTCAAAAGGAAGAAATCCGGAGATTGCCGAGGCCATGGTAGATGAAGAAATACGTTTAGATTCACTGATTAAAGACGATAAGGTTTTGACTTTTTCTGTCTCTGAAGCCATTGAATACGGTTTCTGTGAAGCCGAAGTAGAAAGCATTGCAGATATTATGCTCAGATCTGGTATTACCCAATATGATATAGATCTGTTCGAACTCAATTGGAGCGAACGATTCATTGCTCTTTTCCTGAACCCTGCCATCAGCGGCGTACTCATACTACTGATTTTGGGAGGACTATATTTTGAGCTGCAATCTCCTGGCCTTGGTTTTCCAATTATTGCCTCAATAGTAGCCGCTCTGCTTTATTTCACACCCTACTATCTCAATGGCCTGGCTGAAAATTGGGAGATTATTGTGTTTTTTATAGGTCTAATGTTGATCTCACTTGAAGTTTTTATAATTCCAGGATTTGGCATTCCCGGCATTTTAGGCTTGATTTTTACCATAGGGTCTCTCACCTTGGTCATGGTCAATAATGACGGCCTTAATTTTGATTTAATAGAAGCTTCTCTGCTAAACAATGCCCTCATTACGAGTCTCATTGGATTTATAGGTGCGTTATTTCTGATGATTGTGCTGGGTGCTAGTTTGACCAAAACTTCTTTTTTCAACCGCTTTGCGCTTACAAAAGTACAGGATACTTCCACGGGATATACCTCTAGTTTCTACAACAAATCACTCATTGGCTCCATCGGAACAGTAGTAAGCGTCATGCGCCCCAGTGGACGCATCATAATTGATGATGCCATTTATGACGCCTATACCCGAGGTGAATACCTTAAGAAAGGTGAAAAAATCAAAGTGATTGCAGCAGAGGGTACTTCTCTAAAAGTTCAAAAATCAGCATCATGAAAGTTCTTGGTATCATCCCTTCACGTTATGAATCTACCCGTTTTCCAGGTAAGTCATTAATTGACATTATGGGTAAAACCATGATTCAAAGGGTTTATGAGCAGGCAAAAAAATCCAAGCAATTGGATGACTTAGTCGTAGCCACCGATGACCAAAGAATTTTTGAAGAGGTAAAAAGTTTTGGGGGATCTGTCATCATCACAGGAAAACATCATAAAAATGGTACCGAAAGATGTCTCGAAGTAGCCGAATCACTTCAGGCTAAATTTGTGGTAAATATTCAAGGGGATGAACCCTTCATTCAGCCAGAACAGATTGATAAATTATGTTCCATAATAAGCTCAGATACTGATTTAGCGACCTTGATTAAGCATATTAAAGATCCCAGTGACCTTGGGAATCCCAACCTCGTGAAAGTGGTAAAATCTCTAGATGATCATGCCTTATATTTCAGTCGAAGTCCCATACCTTTTGATCGATCTATGAATAAAGAACCTACACTTCCATCGAAAAAAATTTATTGGAAACACATCGGTATCTATGCCTATCGTACAGAAGTGCTGTCGCAAATAGTCAAATTGAAAGAAAGTGCACTTGAAAAGATGGAATCCTTGGAGCAACTCCGGTGGCTAGAAAATGGATATAAAATCAAAACGGCTGAAACCCATTTTGAGTCTATGGGAATAGATACACCCGAGGATTTAGATCATTTAATTGCTAAAATGAAAACTGATGCTCAGTAAGAAGACTCTAGTTTGGATATTAATTTCACTTTCAATGATCACCTTCTTATTCTCAATGAGAACACCAGATCATCAATTATTCTATACATTTATTGCACTTGGGATATGGGGTGTTAGTTTTGCAGTAAATTAGTATTACCATCCAAATTCATAATTGAATTATTGATAGCAAATTTTTTCCTCAGGTCAAAATATAAGTCATTAAACAAAAAGCCTTTATTATCAACAAATAATCTGTAAATCTCCTTGAGCAACCAGTGCCACTGAAAATTTATAATGAACAAGTTACCTAAGAAAATTTTATTTATAATTAATCCCATTTCAGGCAAGAGGAAACAAAAAAACATACGTACAATAATCGAACACTATCTAGATCATAGGAAATTTTCCTTTAATCTAATGTATTCAGAATATCATCAGCATGCACAAGAGATTGTCCTCCAGCAATTAAAAAACTTTGATATTATGATCGCCGTAGGAAGAGATGGCTCTGTCAATCAGATAGGTACCTCATTGATTAATTCCTCAGTAGTATTTGGTATCATACCCTCGGGATCTGGTAATGGATTGGCGCGCCATCTAAATATTCTACTGAATTTTAAAGGAGCCATTGAGTTAATTAATTCTTATCAGCAGCCTATAAAAATGGATATCGCTAAGATGAATGGACACTGTTTTTTATCTACGGCTGGGACTGGGTTTGATGCCCATGTCGCGTGGAAATTTTCAACTGCAACTACTCGAGGTTTTTTAACTTATGCAAAAATTATCCTCCAAGAATTATTTAGATACAAAATAACAAAATATGAATTAGAGATCAATGACCAAACCATTAAGATGAAAGCCTTGGCAGTGACCATCGCGAATTCAAATCAATATGGAAATAATGCTTATGTGTCACCCCAGTCCAAGTTGAACGACAGCTTTTTACGATTGATTAGCATCAAATCATTTCCTTTTTATTATGCACCCCTGCTGGTTTTTCGACTTTTCAATAAAAACTTACTGAAAAGTAAATTCGTTTTTCAGCATACATTAATCAGCATACATTAAAAAGTATGGTCATGACCTCACCGACTGAGCACGTACAATTAGACCGCGAATCATTAACTATTGGGGGTAAACTCAACATAGAGGTTATTCCCAAGTGCCTAAATATCATTGGTAGTATTGAATGATTATACAAAACAACTATTATTATAAAAAAACTATTTTATTTCACGCATCTCTGACAATACTTCCTCAGTCGCCTTTAAAATAGCGGCTACTTCAGCAGGTTGAATAGCATTAGATATAAAAAGAGATTCGAATTGACTGGGAGCTAAGTAGATGCCTCGGGATAGCATTCCACGAAAATAAGCACCAAATAATTCAGCATTAGTACTTTTGGCTGTTTCAAAATTCGTCACCTTCTGATCGGTGAAAAATAAACTGTACATGCTCCCTATATGGTTGATCGTATACTTGAGCCCTTGACGCAACAAGATATTGGATATACCATTAACGATCTGATGTGTCGTCTGTTCAACTTGTTTAAAGATTTCTGGGTGTTCGTGTAATTTCCTCAAAATGGTCATTCCTGCAGCCATCGCTACAGGATTCCCAGACAATGTCCCCGCTTGATAAATCGGCCCCTCTGGAGCTATTTGATTCATGATCTCTCTCGAACCTCCGTAGGCACCCACAGGTAGCCCTCCCCCAATGATCTTTCCAAAGGAGGTGAGATCAGGCCTTACTCCCAACAACTCCTGTGCTCCTCCTGCTGAAAGTCTAAAACCGGTCATTACTTCATCAAAAATTAATAATATTTGATGGGCATCACATCTCACCCTAAGGCCTTCTAAAAAATCGTTATTTGGGAGTACGCAACCCATATTACCCGCGACAGGTTCAACAATAATAGCGCATATTTCATTTTCATTTTCGGCAAGCACAAGATCAATAGCCTCTAAATCATTGTACGGCGCCAATAAAGTATCACGACTCGTACCCTTGGTGACTCCCGGGCTATCGGGAACTCCCAAGGTTGCTGCTCCACTTCCTGCGGCCACCAAAAAAGCGTCTCCATGACCGTGGTAACAGCCCTCAAACTTGATGAATTTATTCTTTCCCGTATAGCCTCTGGCCAAGCGAATAGCAGACATCGTAGCTTCCGTTCCGGAATTGACCATTCTAATTTTCTCAATGGAAGGTACCATTTCAATGATTAATTCAGCAATTTCCACCTCTCTTCTACCTGGAGCTCCGAATGAAGTCGAACTTTTCACAGCTTCAAAAATGGCTTTTTCAACTTCTTCGTTGGCATGGCCTAAAATCATAGGTCCCCAAGAGTTAATGAGGTCTATATAGGAATTGTCATCTTCATCATACAAATAGGCTCCTTTGGCACGAGAAATAAAAATAGGATCTCCTCCTACCGACTTAAAAGCCCTTACTGGTGAGTTCACGCCTCCAGGTATCAAGGTCTTTGCACGCTCAAATAACGCTTTACTGTTTCGAGTCTTCATTTAATTCAATCGCTTAAGCCTAAAATCTTGCATTTCTATGATGGGTACTACTTGATTATCCCGAGTACCTGGATACCTATTTCCCTCCATGAGGTATCCTTCCATCAAATCCATATTCAAACTGTTTTGGAAATACTTTCCATATTCATTCAACTTACCTCCAACGAACATGATGAATTCATAGCCTAATTGATGATAAGTTGAGGGTGACTGATGAAATTCAGCAAGAAAATCGTCTCTGAATTGCTCATATACTAACGACTCTTTATTAATAAAATCGTCAACCGCCAGCTTCACATTAAGTTTTTGTAACAGGTCATAGTTTACAGTTCGCTCAAAAAACCAATTACCATAACCGTAAACACTCACCTTTTCATCACGATTTACGAGCGCTCCCAATAAGTTATTGATGACCGTACTTGACTCAGTAGCTATAAACATATGGTTAATAGAATCCTTTGGAAAAATAAATTTGTCTTCATAGGCAACCAACCAATCGCCCGTTTCTTGATCAATCAAATAATCAGCTACCTTATCCGCATAAATGATTTTTCTTCCTGATATTTCGGAAATTGAATCAGCGTCATTTTTTGTATAGTACACCTTATTTGTTTCGATCCAATTATCCAACAAAAGCTTTGAACTATTCTCATCTAAATGTATGAATCCCAATACATTAAATCCTCTTTCCTCTAAAAAATCACGATAAACGTGTCCTGATATTGAATCTCGATCATTTTGATAAAATATGACTACATTCTTGTTGGTATCAGATTCAGCCACGAACTCAGCTAACTTAAGAGCAACAGTTTTTGATTTGGGCTTAAACATAAAAGCAAAAGGATTATCCTCAATAAATTCTTCATTGTTAGTAAACGGATTGATAATATTGATACTATCCTTTATTGAAAGCGATTTGACACTCCTGATCGGACCTGCGTACAAAGGACCCACAATAAGATCTGCTCCATTCAAATAAGGCAACAAAGAATCTGTAGTGCTTTGCGATTTTTGCGTGTCAAAATCATAAAAATTTAATTGGATCCCTTTAGACCTAAGGGTAGATTGTCCATGCAGCATACCTTGATAAAATTCAATGATGACTTTATTTCTGATGACGGTATTCGGATTTCCTAGGGAGTCAAACATGAAAGGTAAAGTTATTGCAATCGCGTAGGACGATGCATATTCATCTTTTAGACTCCCATTAATTAAATTTTCATTAGTAAAGTTGTATTTGAATTTCAATTGATTGACGATATGTACATATTCAGATAAGTCTTTTTCAATGATTAATTTTCTGGCCAAAATAAGTGATAATTGACGGTAATTGGGATACGCTCTATTGTATTCAAGCAAATCTATCAGGGATAAATCCAAACAATATTTGTTGATTACCCTTGATGAAAATTCCGAATCCCTGGCATAAGCATTGTAACGATCTAAATAATCAAAGGCAGCAGTATATTCGTTCAACTCAAAATATGCCAAGATCAGCCAATAAAACACCTCGTCTTGTTTTGGCCAATTGGGAAATTTCTTTTCAATTTGTTCCCAATTGTCAATGGCCCTCTTATAATCTGCATTCTTACTATAACACAACCCTTTAAAAAAGTAGGCATAAACACCAAGTTGAGGATCAGTTTTCAATGCTTCAAAAGCGCTCATCGCAGATCTGAGTTGCTGATTTGACATCAACCTTTTGGCTTCATTGAATTCATCTTTGGGATGAGACTGGCCTAAGCCCATGAAAGTATTCAATAATAAAAACAATATGATTATTCCTTTCTGCATTACTCCCACTCTATGGTTGCGGGTGGTTTAGAAGAGATGTCGTAGACCACCCTATTGACTCCCTTCACTTTATTTATAATGTGATTAGACATTCGACCCAGAAATTCATATGGCAAATAACACCAATCTGCAGTCATGCCATCTAAGCTAGATACCGCCCTTAATGCGACTACCTGCTCGTAAGTCCGCTCATCACCCATAACCCCAACAGACTGAACTGGAAGCAACATAGCCCCTGCCTGCCAGACATGATGATAGAGGCCTTCATCTTTAAGTCCTTGAATGAAAATATTATCAACCTGCTGTAGGATATGCACATTTTCAGCATTGATACTACCCAAAATCCGAATGCCTAATCCTGGTCCCGGAAAAGGATGCCTCCCTAAGATCTCATTTGAGATATCAAGGGTAGCCCCAACCTTTCGCACTTCGTCCTTAAATAGGGTATTTAAAGGTTCCAATACCTTTAAATCGATTTTTTCTGGCAAGCCACCGACATTATGATGTGATTTGATGGTTACCGAAGTCCCATTTACGGAAACGGACTCTATGACGTCAGGATAAATTGTCCCTTGACCGAGCCATTTAACATTTTTAATCTTTTTAGCTTCTTGCTCAAAGACATCAATAAATACGCGTCCAATGGCTTTTCGTTTGGCCTCGGGCTCTTCCAAACCTTCCAGTGCGTCATAGAACAATGATTTAGCATCAACGCCTTTCACATTCAAACCTAATCCTTTGTATGAACTAAGTACTTCTTCAAATTCATTTTTTCGAAGCAAGCCGTTGTCTACAAATATACAATACAGATTCTCACCTATGGCTTTGTCTATCAGTACGGCAGCAACCGAACTATCCACACCTCCTGACAACCCCATAACGACCAGGTCATTACCTATTTTTTCTTTCAATTTCGCTATGGTAGACTCTGCGAAATGATCTGGAGTCCATGATTGACTCGCCCCACATATTTTTACAATGAAATTTTCAATCAGTTGCTTACCTTGTTCAGAATGCGTCACCTCTGGATGAAATTGAATGCCATAAACAGGTCTATCCTTCCATTTAAAAGCTGCGACAGGTATGTTTTCAGTAGAGGCTATTTGTTCGAATACTTCAGGTAATTTCACGATGGTATCTCCATGAGACATCCATACCGTACTGCCAACATTAAATTGACTCAATAAATCTGTCACATCCGTCACTTCATTCAAGTTAGCCCGTCCATATTCTCTATGCGATGATTTAGCTACTTTTCCTCCCATTTTTTTGGCCAACAATTGGGCACCATAACAAACGCCCAATAAAGGTAAATTTCCAAAAATATCAAGCGCAACATCCGGTGCCTTTTCATCCAAAACAGAACAAGGACTTCCCGATAAAATAACGCCAATGAAGCTGTCAAGAGCCACTTCACCTGATTTGTTAAAAGGATAAATTTCACAGTATACATTTAATTCTCGAACCCTTCGAGCAATCAATTGTGTATATTGTGAACCAAAATCAATGATCAAGATTTTATCTAGCATATTGCAAAATTAATAGAATCTAATCAGCATAAAAGTCCTAGTATGATTTTAGCAGAAAAAAATATATAAGTCAGAGATCCAAGAAATTATGAAATCATTCTTCCCTAAATTAGAAAAAAAGTTTCTGGAGGCCTTTATGAAGCATGCTTCATGTTTGAAATCTAACAAGGGTACAAAATTGATTTCCGAGGGAAACAGACATCGTTATTTCTAAATAATCTTAAAAGGAGGTGTCAAATCTTACTATTTAAAAGAATCAAGAGAAGTATGCATGTGGTTTGCATTTAAAAACGAGATTATTGGAACAATTACAACATATGGTGGTCTACCCTCAAAGAAACAATTGAATTATTAGAGGATTCAGAATTGATAAAATTCAATATCGAAAAAATAAAAGAGCTAACACTAACAGATCTATCCATTAGTCAACTGATAAAAGATATTATCATAGAACATACCCTATATCTTGAGGAAGACTCTATCAATTGCAGTTCATGACTAGTAAAAAACGCCATCAAATACTTTATAAATCAACTCCCGAAATATTTCAAAAAGTCTCCCTTACTGACGTCGCATCATATCTAGGAGTAACTAGAGAAACATTGAGTAGAATAAGATCTAAGTAATTGCTTTGTTATAAATGTCAAATGAATTCAGATAAGAATCAATTAATCTTGTGACTTGAGAAAATTAAAAATATCTGCAGACATGGAAGGACTAATTAAAATTAAATCTCTTGTTTCATTATTGTTTCTTGTTCTGCCATTTTCATTTATAGCATGCAACAAAGATGAAAACCCAAATACTTTTGGAAATACCAAAAATGAGCTCCAAGGAAATATCGAAAATGGGTTTCAAGGAAATGTAATCATAGTAGGTGCGGTAGCTTCTGAATTAGCTGCTGCCAAAAAATTGGAAGAGGAAGAAATTAGCTATCAAATATTAGAAGCAACTTACAAAGTTGGTGTTGAGATCCAGAAAAATGAAACTTTCTCGGATTTTCCTATCGATTTAGGTGCCGAGTGGATTCATGAAGATAAATAGATTTTGAACTATTTAATAAATCGATCAGGAAATAAACCAAAAGTTAAAACTATTTTATATCAACCTATGAATGTTCAGCACGTAGTTGATCATCTCATTGTGCAAATTCCAAATCAAGAAATGGTAGATTACTATGTAGATTATATAAAATAATACAAATTTAAGAGGACTACGTGTTATGATTTTATTGACGAAATTACAACTATCGATTACACAGGAGATCAAGTAATATTAATGACAGAAAACGGTACGGAATATCAAGCTGATAAAGTGATTTTAACTTTTTCTATAGGCTTAATTAGATCCAACGCTATTTCTTTTAATCCTCCATTACCCGAAAAAAATCAATGCACTATAAGACGTTGAATTTTTGTCTGGGTTTAAGTTGTAATGAAGTTTTCTGATCAATTCTATCGAGATGTTATTTCATCTGAAACAAGTAGTGGAAAAAAAACCTATTATGATGCTGCTTTTGGTAAGGAATCGCAAGATCATGTTTTAGAATTGTTGCCTACAGGTATTTAAGCATAATAATATTATTAATTGGATAATTAAGATTCAATTGTAAGTTTTGTAATTCAAGAATTAGATGAATATTTTAACGGACTTGCCTCTCAAAATTATCTGGGTTCTTATATATCAAGATTGGGCCAAAATACATATATCCAAGGAACTTGGACATCTAATTTTGAGAAATCATCTAAATAATTAAATGCCTCTCTTGATGAAAAAGCATATTTTGCTGGAGAAACTTATAATATTTACGGAATTACCCCCTTTCAAGAGTTTCATATAATCCGCGGCCCCGTACAAAGTGCTATACCATCGGGTTATGAAGTTGTCGATCAAATATTGGAGTAGATATATATGCTATAGCAACTGGCTATGACAATGGCTTGTTTTAATTACCTCTATTTGCTTTGAGCTATCAAAGATTATTCAAAAGTAAAAGTTTCAGAAGAAATTTTCGTGATTTTATAATCATAACTATATGAGTCCAAAACTGTTAAAGGTAATTATGCCATCATGATTCTCAAATGAAATCCTGTGCCAAGTCTAGTTGCTTTATTTACCTTACCAGTAAGTAATTGCAGTAGACACTTTTCAAGAGAATATCATGATAAAAAAAAGCTTTAGTGGAGGAGAAAAAAGTAGCTAAAAAAAACACCAAAGATTTCTTCAGTTCAATATAAATATAATCACAACTATAGGTTTGCCTATTTTTATAGTATTAGAGATTAGTTAACTTTTATCTGATGGCATGAGAAGCTCGAAAAAAGACTAAAATAAATAGGAAAAATGATGCGTTTTAAACCTTAAAATTGACTTACCAAATTCATTCAACCAATCTTCTACACGTACTTTGAAAAGACCAAAAAAGTACCTATAATTGCTCAATAAGTAGGTTATTTTCTAAATTAATTTTGCAAAAAATTCGTTTATTTAGCGTCAATAAGTGAACCAAACTTCTAAAGCAATTCTTATTACTCATCTAAAAAGCGCCAAAAATGCAGAATAAACAAAGAATTGGATTGCTCTTCGATATGGATGGAGTCATTGTTGATAATCATATATTTCACTACAAATCTTGGCAAGTGTTGGCAAAAAATTATAACCTAAATCTAAATGAAGAGGATTATCGCAATCATATGAATGGCAGAACAATCGGAGAAGTCGTCAGGTTTCTCCAAAAAGATGCCTCAGAAGAAGAAGCAAAAAGAATCGGAATAGAAAAAGAAGTCCTCTATCGTGATTTATATCAACCTTTCTTAATGCCTACCAAAGGATTATGGAGCTTCCTAAGTAATGTACAAGAACACAAAATTCCTATATGCATAGGCACGAGCGCACCTAAAGAAAATGTCAGTTTTACCATAAACGGACTGGGCATCGGTCATTATTTTAAAACGATTCTTGATGATCGATCAGTAACTAAAGGAAAGCCCCATCCAGAAATATATCAAAAATGTGCCCAGTCTATTGGATTACCCAATGAACAATGTATTGTTTTTGAAGATGCCCTCGCAGGGATTGAGGCCGGAAAAGCGGCAGGATCAAAAGTGATAGCTTTGGCCACTTCGCATGAAAGAACAGCATTAAATGCTGACCTAGTCATCAATGACTTTTCTGAGATCGATATTCAAATGTTGTATGATTTATTTTAAATGGGAAAAAGAACTATCTATGGGGTGATCTTACTTGTTATTTTATCTGTTCGGCTTTCACTTGCACAAGAAATGAAAATTGCCCGATTAAAATATGATGGCGGAGGTGATTGGTATGCAAACAGAACCGCACTCCCAAATTTGATCGCCTTCACGAATAAAAACATAAAAACTGATTTGTTTAAAAATGAAGATCAGGTGGATGCAGGTAGCCCTGATCTGTTTTTGTATCCCTATGTTTATATGACGGGTCATGGAAATGTCGTTTTCAACTCTATCCAATCCAGCAATCTTAGGAAATATCTGACTTCCGGTGGCTTCCTTCACATTGATGATAATTATGGCTTAGACCCCTTTATTCGACTAGAGATTAAAAAAATATTTCCAAAGAACGAGTGGGTAGAACTACCTTTTGATCACGAAATCTACCATCAATATTATGATTTTGATAGCGGTCTTCCCAAAATTCACCAACATGATGGGCAGCCCCCGCAAGGTTTTGGGATATTCTATGAAGGCAAACTCGTTGTCTTTTACACCTATGAATGTGATCTAGGCAATGGTTGGGAAGATGCTTCCATACATAATGATCCTGAAGATGTAAGGTTGAAGGCATTGAAGATGGGCGCAAATATAATTTCCTACACTTTCAATGCGAATTTATAGTTCATTAGAATATTCCATCAAATAAAGCCTCTCGTAAATTTTTCATTTTAATTAGAGAATGCTCTATATATATCCTAGTCGAACTCCTATCCACTGATTATATTTGCACTCGAATGAAAAAAGTTGCTTTCTATACGCTGGGCTGTAAGTTGAATTTTTCAGAAACATCAACCATCGCAAGATCCTTTGAAGCCAAGGGCTATCGCAAAGTACCTTTTGATCAAGCTCCAGATATATACATCATCAATACCTGTTCTGTAACGGAAAATGCAGATAAAAAATGCACTAAAATAGTTCGTGAAGCTAAAAAAATAGCACCTCAATCTTTTGTGGCCATCATAGGTTGTTATGCCCAACTAAAACCCAAAGAAATCAGTAATATTATAGGAGTTGATGCAGTTTTGGGTGCTGCTGAAAAATTTAGAATGTTTGATTATATCGAGGAATTCACCCCTCAATCCAAAACTCAAGTTTTTACTTCCGAAATCAAAACTGCCAATATATTTAATGCATCTCATTCTTATGGTGATAGAACCCGAACATTCCTTAAAGTTCAAGACGGCTGCAATTACAAATGTGCCTTCTGCACCATTCCTTTAGCCAGAGGTAAAAGCCGAAGTGAATCTATCGAAAATATACTTATCCAGGCCAACCAAATTGCTGTAACGGAAATAAAAGAAATAGTCCTGACAGGAGTCAATATTGGGGATTTTGGCATTCAAGGAGGAAAGCGAAAAGAAAAGTTCATCGATCTACTCAAATCACTAGACAATGTTGAAGGGATTGATAGATTTAGAATCTCTTCGATAGAGCCCAACTTATTAACTGAGAAAATAGTTGATTTTGTAGCACAATCGAAAAGGTTTGTTCCCCATTTTCATATTCCACTCCAATCAGGAAGTGACCTTATATTGCATGATATGAAACGAAGATATGATACGATTTTATATGCTGAACGTATAAAAAAAATCAAGGCCATCATGCCCCATTGCTGTATAGGTGTTGATGTGATCACAGGGTTCCCAGGTGAAACGAAAGAAGAATACTTAAAGACTTATGAGTTTCTACATAAACTGGATGTTTCTTATCTTCATGTATTTACTTATTCCGAAAGAGAAAACACAAGGGCCTTTAACATGGCAGATCCGGTGCCCCAAAAAGAAAGACAGGATCGGTGTCGTTTGCTTAGAATACTCTCTGAAAAGAAAAAGAGATATTTTTACGAAACCCAAAAAGATCAAATAAGAACGGTTTTATTTGAAAATAACATGGAAGATGGGAAGATGCAAGGCTATACAGAGAACTATGTCCGTGTTACAGCAAAATATGACCCGATGCTCACCAATGAACTAAAAAAAGTAAGATTGTCTGAGTTAGATAAAAAAGGCAACTTTCAAGTCTTAGAAATAGAAGAATATTCAACCATCCTTAAATAAAAAGTATGAAACTCATTTGCATAGGCCGCAATTATGTGAAGCATATCGAAGAACTGGGAAATGAAAAACCAGAAAGTCCGATAATTTTCTTAAAGTCAGACTCTGCCCTCATCAAAAACAATGAGCCTTTTTACTATCCTGACTTTTCAACAGATATCCACTATGAAGTTGAAGTTCTGGTAAAAATAAAAAAGGTTGGCAAATCTATTCCTGTTAACTTTGCTCACAAATATTATGACGAAATTGGATTAGGCATTGATTTAACCGCTAGAGACCTTCAAAATAAAGCCAAAGCCAAAGGCTTGCCATGGGATCTAGCTAAGGGATTCAATGGCTCAGCTCCCATTTCGAACTTTATAAATAAGCATCTTTTTAACCTACAAGATCTCAACTTTTCATTGAAATTGAATGGTATTAGAGTTCAATCATCGAATACTTCGCTTATGCTCTGGTCTATTGATGAAATGATTGCTTACGTTTCCCAATACATGACTTTAAAAAAGGGAGATATATTGTTTACGGGCACTCCTGGAGGCGTAGGGCCGATCAAAATTGGAGATCAACTTGAAGGCTTTATTGAATCCCAAAATATGTTTCATTTTGAGATACGTTAGTTTCTTCATTATTGGGTTATTTTACTTTTTTTTAAAGGCTCAAGTCACTCCAAAATATATCTTCCCCATCAACAGCGGATCGCAACAATACTTGGCGGGTACCATGGGAGAAATTCGACATAATCACTTTCATGCAGGTCTCGACATCAAAACAGAAGGTAAAATAGGTATTCCCGTGCTAGCCATTGCCAATGGTTATGTATCAAGGATTGGCGTCAGTGAAGGGGGCTACGGTCATGCACTCTATCTAACCCACTTGGACGGGAAAACATCTGTTTATGCTCACCTTCAGCGTTTTGAGGAGTATTTAGAAGATTATACCCTTAAACAACAATACCAAAAAGAAACTTACCCCATTCAATTGTTTCCTCAAAAAAACAAATTTTATTTCAATCAGGGAGATACCATAGGTTACTCAGGGAATAGTGGGTCTTCCTCAGGACCTCATCTTCATTTTGAAATGAGAAATGCACAGCAAGAATTTCTCAATCCATTTGATGAGTTTTCATTCAGTGAAATTCAAGATAATATCGCCCCTAGAATAAAATATCTTGCATTTAAATGCCTTGATCTCAATGCTCGCGTCAATGGTGCTTATGGTACCCTATTGGTTCAACCTACTAAAAAAAATAATCTGTTTAGCATTCGAAAATCCCTTCATCTCTCGGGAAATATTGGAATTGAAATATATCATTATGACAATATGAATGGCGCTCCCAATCGAAATGGAATTCCAGAAATCATACTTAAAGTCAATCAAGATACCCTATTTCATCAACTCAAAAAATCAATGTCTTTTGCTAAACAGCGAGATATATTAGTCCATATTGACTACCCCTATGCGATTGACAAACAGATCACGCTCAATAAATTATATAAAGCGGATGGAAATAGGCTCGATTTTTATATCAAAACCAATCAAGGCTATCATTTTGACGAAACCCCTCATGTATTGGAAATCATATTAAAGGATAATCATCAAAATATATCTACCTTTCAAGATACTTTAAATAATGAAGGCCCTTACGATAATTATTTTCCAGATGTGAACACCTTTGAAATCGATGAAAATCAATTTCATTACGTAAGTAGTGATGCTGAATCCCAGGTCTTCATTGAAGATACATTGATTGTCCTTCAACCCTATTTATCAAACGAAAACCAGTATTACTACTTGTGGGATCTGAGATCTGGGTTGCCCGAATCAATAACTTCTGGGAGCTTGGTACTTCAACCCAATTTTTTTGCCGACATTCCTTCGGGTATTGACTATTCATTTCATAACGAAGATTTCATTCTAGAAGTCAACAAAAAATCTCTATTTGATACCCTGTACTTACAGTTCACTAAAGTTTATGATTCCTTACACGGGAAAATATTTTATTCATTTAATGACATGACCGTGCCTTTGAGAAAAGAAGTCATTATTTCAATTAAGGATTCTGATTCACTTAAAAATCAATACCAGATATTTAAATTAGATAAAAAAAATTGTTTGAGCTATGTGGGCAGTAAGCGAAACACTGCAGGCCATTTTACTTTTAAAACCAGAGAATTGGGGACCTTTACATTAGACAATGACACCACAAAACCTATTGTTAAACCTATTTCTTGGGATAGAATGAATCTAAAATTCATGATTAAAGATGTCAAGTCAGGAATTAAGTCTTATCATGCAACTCTTGATGGTCATTTTTTGTTGATGCGATACGATACTAAGAAGAATTTACTATCAGTACTTCCTAAAAACAGAGAAAAGCCAAATAAAGGCCTTTTCGTGTTAGAAGTTGAAGATCACTTTGGTAATAAAACTAAAATTAGTAACCCCTTATGATTAAATTAAAAATAGGCGATATCGCCCCAAAATTTTCTGCCATTAACCAAGATGGTCAAATGGTCAGTCTAAAAGATTATCAAGGAAAAAAAGTAGTGCTGTATTTTTATCCAAAAGACAATACACCCGGATGCACCACTCAATCTTGTAATTTACGTGACAATTATGCATTACTGCAAAAACAAGGCTATGAAATATTTGGTATCAGTCAAGATTCCGAAAAGTCACATCAAAAATTTATAGAAAAACAATCATTGCCTTTCGACCTAATCAGTGATGCCGATCATAAAGTTCATCATCTCTATGGAACGTGGGATCTAAAGAAATATATGGGTAAAGAATATATGGGTACTCTTAGAACTACCTTTGTGATTGATGAGAAAGGAATCATTTCTGATGTTATCGAAAAGGTTAGAACAGACAATCATACTGCCCAAATTTTAGAGAAATAACAAGTATGTCCAGTTATCAATGAGTACTCGTAAGATAGCTTAGCTGCAAGTCCAAACCTTGTAATCTAACTTAGTTATTGACAAGATTTAGCCCCATGTATTAGTCCATGTAAGTGCTCATTCGGCTATTTTAAAACTGATCAACCCAACCTATTTCTGCCTAAATACCCGTTTCAGAGGATTTCCCTCAGAAGCTGTACGGCCCTGCATCGACTTACCCATCTAAGTTCTCCCCTTCTATGGGCTGGTAAATAAAGTCTCAAAAGTCATCCTTACCTATCCTCATTGGAAAAGGATACATATACATTTATTAATGTAAAATCAGTGGTTATAAAAACTCCATCAATGGCGATGCTACTCCTTCCATTTAACGATCCAAACACACGACCAATTCTTGAAATTAAGAAGAGAGATAAGCATCTAATTAGATTAAATCCTAGTGAAAATGTTTTATTCACTTGCTTGACTGTTTTGAAATATGTTATATAGAATATTTTTAAACTTTTCTTGCCATAAAGTTGACAGGAATTGTTCAAATTTTAGATTAGGCACATTCAAATACGAGAGAGTAATTGGAGACAAACTAACTAGTTCTTTGTTTATCAGAGATACTGATATAGAAATTGAATACTACAACAACAAAATTGATACCTCTAAAATTAATTGGGTTAACGAATGTGAATTCATTTTAAGAAAACAAAATCCTACCAACAACCTTGAAAAAAAACCAATATCAATAAAAATTATTAGTACCCATAAAAACTACTATATTTTCGAATTCTCATTGGTTGGCGATAATAAAAACAGGAAAAGAGGAAGGATTATTAAAATAAGTGAAGAGTTGGATTTTCCTTCAAAATTTTAATTTTGTTTGAATTTTATCAGATTTTGAAACCTCTTCAGGTTCAATTACCCCTATTTCACTTACCTCACTGTTTTCAGTACTATCCTCGTATGGCAAACTCTCAATTAATGAAATTTTATTTATCTTCCTTTTGAAATGTTTTTTTTCAGTTAAAAGTCGATTT
>CAJXAT010000029.1 GCA_913050055.1 uncultured Flammeovirgaceae bacterium
ATAAAAGAGATCCCAATTATTTTTAGAGATAGAGAAAAAGGAGAGTCAAAAATTAGTAATAAAATTATTTGGGAAGGGGTTTTCGGAGCGGGGGTGGGGGGATGGGTTTAGATATGATGGGAACTAGAGGATGGTGTTGGAATGACATAAGCCTCCATGAATGTCCATCGAATGATGGTAGCTGCAAAAACTGCAAAAACAATAGCCTCAAACCATTCTTTGAAAGGACCTTTTTGAACTTTGGGTAAATCTGTAGCTTTACCAAGGTAGGTAGTCGGACCAAAGGCAACATAAACCATATAAAAAGGTGCGAATAGAACCCCTAAAACTTGGTCTATATAACGATATCTTTGGAATGATTTAAGCAAGTCTAAGTGAATAGTTAGGGCGACAAAGAAATTGGCTACAGGTACAAATAATAAAAGCATCCACCATTTGGGCCTACCTACAATTTGTAAATGAATGTAATAGTTGTAAATCGGTATAAAACCTATCCATCCAGGCTGCTCAGCCTTTAAGAAGAATTTGTAATAGGCAACTGCTTGCAGCAAATATCCTCCCAGCATGAGGGCTACAAAGGAGGTCATACTAAAATCATTGAAATACATATCAGTCCGTTATATTTTTATAAAATCATTCATGGTAAAAATACCTTTCTTGTCTTGAATCCATTCAGCAACGAGTACCGCTCCCAGAGCAAAACCCTCTCTCGAGTGGGCTTCGTGAGTTATTGCTAGGGTATCGATGGAAGAATGGTAGTTGATGACATGCTTTCCGGCTACTTCTGCTTGTCTAAAAGAAGCTATTTTCACATCGTTTTCCTTGGAAGTATCGAGGGCCCAGCGACGATAGTTAGGATGGGTCTTGATAATGTTTTCGGCCAGGGTTATGGCTGTCCCACTGGGTTTATCTAATTTTTGTAAATGGTGGGTTTCCTCAATATTTATTTTGTAATCTTGAAATTGTCCCATGACTTGACTCAACCATTCATTGAGTTTGAAAAAGATATTCACACCCAAACTAAAATTTGAAGCGGTTAAAAATGTTCCTTGATGAGCGACACAGAGCGCCTCAATGTCAGGTAATTGATCAAGCCATCCGGTTGTGCCCGATATTACAGGCACTTTTTGTCTCAAACAAGCGCCTATATTGTCAAATGCGGAAGAAGGATTTGAAAATTCAATTACGACATCCGTATTATCAGGTGCGATTTTAGATAATTTTTCTTGGCTATCTAAATCTATAATTGAAGAGATGTTATGACCTTTTTCAGTTGCTATTTTTTCAATGGATTTCCCCATTTTACCATATCCTATCAGAGCAATATTCATCGTGAAAGTTAGAAAGAAATTTTAAGTGAAAATCCAAACACGGGCGAAGATAAGAAAGTTGATTCACTAGCGGGTTGCAATTGTGCCAAAAAAGAGTCATTAATTTTAAATTCCCGTAAGTGTCCTGAAATATAGGCGTCAGCGACATTCGTCAAATAAAATAAGGTCATGAGTAAAACCAAATAATCTCGGTCGCGCTTTAAATTGTCGGCTTGTTGCTTAAGAGCACTAGAGCTGAATCGCCCTTCAATTTTATTTTCCGTGTCTAAGCGGTTATCAGTAGTTGCGAGATAGGCATTTCTAAAAGTATGATAAAGTTTATTGTTTTCATTAATGAAATGCGCGAAACCCATAAACCCGGCGTAGACAAAGGGAACTTTGAAGGCCTGCTTATTATTAATTTGACCTAAGCCAGGCAGTATGGCTGAAAGCATGGTTGATTTCATAGGATCAACTTTTGAAATCTCCTTGAAATACATATCTGAATCCATATTCAAAAAGCTCGTATCCAACCTGAATTTCTCTTGTGCATGGCTATAAAAAAAGCTACAGCATATCCAAGAAAGTGCAAAGAGTACTTTATATTTTGAGAAGATCCAAGATCCTATTGAGTTCATTAACGGATGTAAAAGGAATACTAATTTCACCTTTAGCATTGTTTTTTGATTTAATTTTTATCATCGTCCCGAAGTGCGAGGAGAGTTGTCTTTGGACTTTTTCTAGTTCAGGAGTCATGATAGCAGCCTCAACCGGATTGTTAGATTTATTATTAACGAAACCTCTCACTATAGATTCAGTTTTTCTAACAGATAAACCTTCAGACAAAATTTTCTGAAATACCTCTAATTGCAACGCTATATCATCTATCACAATAAGTGAACGGGCATGCCCCATAGACAAGAGGTTGTCTCTTAATCCAATTTGAATATCAGGCGGTAGTTTTAATAGACGTAAATAATTGGTCACAGTGGATCTGTTTTTACCTACTCTATCCCCCAATTGCTCTTGCTTTAAATCACATTCAGAAAGTAATCTTTGATAACTCAAAGCAATTTCAATGGCATTTAGATTTTCTCTTTGAATGTTTTCTATCAATGCCATTTCAAGCATCTGTTGATCATCGGCTAGCCTTATGTAAGCAGGAATTTGCTCTAAACCGGCTATTTTAGAAGCTTGAAGGCGACGTTCCCCAGAGATAAGCTGATATTTTTTCTCAGAAAGTTTTCGCACGGTGATAGGCTGAATGATGCCTTGAACTTGAATAGATTGTGCTAGATCATCTAGTGCTTCTTCATTAAAATGAGATCTCGGCTGATATGGATTAACTTCAACTTGAGAAATGTAAATTTCACCA
Source organism: uncultured Flammeovirgaceae bacterium (assembly GCA_913050055.1). Lineage (GTDB taxonomy): Bacteria > Bacteroidota > Bacteroidia > Cytophagales > Cyclobacteriaceae > UBA4465. The sequence continues at coordinate 2,686 of CAJXAT010000029.1, forward strand.
ATAAGAGAGGATTTATTTCGAATTACAGAATCCGCATTTATTGTATGTACGATAGAGGAGGGCTCTGCAAGTAATGCACCCAAACCTTTACCTAAACCTGTATTTTTCTTTGCGGCCATTTTAAGCAGCTTTAATTTGATTGCGTTTTAAAATCTCTTTTGCTAGGTTTATATAACTCATAGCCCCTTTGCTGTCCGCATCATGAGAAATTACAGGTAATCCAAAACTTGGTGATTCACTAAGCTTCACATTTCTAGGAATAATTGTTTCGAAAGCGATCGTTTTAAAATGGGTTCTTATTTCACTCACGACTTGATTAGATAAGTTGAGTCTTATGTCGTACATGGTCATCAAAATACCTTCAATTTGAAGGGCTGTATTCAGTCGAGTTTGAATTATTTTAATCGTATTCAATAATTTTCCCAAACCTTCTAGCGCAAAATATTCACACTGAACTGGAACAATTACTGAGTCAGAAGCGGTCAAAGCATTGATGGTAATGAGACCCAAGGAGGGCGAGCAGTCAATAATGATAAAATCATAATTCTCTCTGACCTCGCTGAGTACGCTTTTCATTTTGTCCTCGCGGTTGTTCAAATTGATCATTTCAACCTCTGCTCCCACTAAATTGATATGTGAGGGGAGGATGTCTAAATACTTAATATTTGTTTTGTGGACACTGTCCTTTACTGCGATTCCGTTGATCATACATTCATAGACACCCGTCGTAATTTGATTAGGGTCTAAACCCACGCCAGAAGTGGCATTGGCTTGCGGATCAGCGTCTACAATGAGGGTATTAAACTCTAATGCTGCCAGACTTGCCGCAAGGTTGATTGTGGTGGTCGTCTTTCCGACACCACCTTTTTGATTGGCAACTGATATAATTTTTCCCATGCTTTAACGAATCTGAATTTTTTTGTCCTCTAAAGAGCAAACAAATATATGTCAGAAGGAGATAATTATCCCATTACTTGGATAAAGAAACAACAATTAATATTTTGGATACATATGTAGCATTAAGAAGAATAGTTAAATTAAAATGCGGCACTTATTTTATCGCGGCTATTTTTTCTTACTCTTATTTTTTTGTGCAGTTTGATTCGCTTTCATGGCATCTTCAAGACGGGATTGGAATTTGGACTTTTTCTTGTTCACGTTTTTCTTTTTATTTTCCTCCATGATCAATTTTATTTTATCTTCATTCACAAATTTTCTAAACAAGGCAATTTGACCGAAAGAAACTAAATTGGTAATAAAATAATAATAGGAGAGACCTGATGGGTAGGAGTTGAAAAAGAACAAAAACATGATAGGCATGAGGTATTGCATGGTTTTCATAGGACCCTGAATGGTGGTCATTTGTGAATTGGCCATCGTATATAGAATGGTAGATCCTGCCATCAAGAGCGTAAATAAACTGACGTGCTCTCCATAAAACGGGATGTTAAAAGGCAAGGAAAGAATGGAGTCGTATGAAGACAGGTCATCTGCCCAAAGAAATGATTCTAAGCGTAATTCAATAGCGCTGGGTATGAAATAGAAGAGCGAAACCAAAATAGGAAACTGAAGTAAAACGGGTATGCAACCACTTAATGGATTGATGCCTGCTTTTCTGTAAAGCTCCATTTGGTCCGATTGTGCTTTTTGCATATCTCCATCATGCTTTTCTTTGATCGCATCCAATTCAGGCTTTAAAACCCGCATTTTTGCCATAGAGATATGGGATTTGTAGGTGAGAGGGGAGAGAATTAATCTGATGATGAGGACCATTATGATAATGATCAGCCCATAATTGGACATGAATCGTTCTAGAAAATTAAAGATAGGAATGATTAAATATTTATTTATAAAAGGCAAAAACACCCAACCTAATTCAATATTTTGACTAAAGCCTTCGGTAACTTCATTGAGGATACTGTATTTATTAGGTCCAAAAAAGAATTTGAACTGAGCTTGATTATTTACGAAGTCCGTAAAGGGGATTTCAGATGAGAGTGCCCCTTGTTTTACAATTTGATCATCGTTAGATGGGGTAAGGGTGATCAATCCTTTGCTGAAGCTATTTTCTGCAATGACAGATGCGGTAAAGAATTTTTGATTGAAGGCCAGCCATTTTACAGGCTCATCTATTGGCATTTCTTCATATTCGGTCGAGGTTTTACTGATATAATCAGTATTTCCGCTGAGAGAGTAATAGCGCGTTGTTGCGCGTTGTCGCGCATCGAGCAATTCGCGCTCAATTTTCGGCATTCTCCCTTCCCAATAAAAATTGAGATTTTTGGTATCTATCAATTCATCAAATCCATCATTTTCTATTCGATAATTGATGACAAAACCTTGGTCATAAAGGGTATAGATTTGGCGCAGACGCTTGCCATTCAGATCTAGGCTATAAACTAATTCTGTACTGTCTGAATATTTGATCAACTCAGATTTAAAAATCAAATCTTTTAGAGAAATGCTTTTTGACAGGTGTTCAAAATAGATATCAATAGCATGATTTTCATTGAACAGATGCAAGGGCAAGCTATCGTAGCTGGTATAATTTTTTATTTCAACATTTTTAAAAGTTCCTCCTTTATTTGTGAAAGTAACTTCTAGTTCTTTCGTGGTGAGATTGATAATAGACTCTTCTCCAGCTATTTTTGAAGCGAAAAATCCATATTTCAACTTGTTTAATTGATTTAAAGTAGAATCGGATGGATCCAATGGTTGATTTAAGGCAACCTCATTACTGACTTTTTCAGACAAATTTGAAGGGCTCTTATCAGCCACAGGGTTGTCAATAATTTCTGAAACAGGAGGTTCAGGGCTGAAAAATTGAAAGTAGACGGCAAGCATGACCATCATCAATGTCAAGCCAATTATATTATTTTTGTCCATAAAAGTTACTCAAGAAGAATGTTTAAGTTATTGATTTTTTTTGTGTTTTAATGCCGCATCAACAAAACCTACAAAGAGCGGATGTGGGTTGGTAACTGTTGACTTTAATTCAGGGTGAAACTGAGTTGCGATGAACCAAGGGTGATTTTTGAGTTCCATTATTTCAACCAAACCGGTCTCTTGATTTATTCCTGATGCAATCATACCGGCTTCTTTGAAGCGGGATAAATAATCATTATTAAATTCATACCTGTGCCTATGTCTTTCAGAGATTTTATGTTGGCCGTACACGTTACTTGCCAGAGAATCTTGTTCCATTAAGCAGGTATAAGCTCCTAACCTCATCGTACCTCCCATTTTTTTGATATTCTTTTGGTCTTCCATAATATCAATTACGGGATGTAGTGGGCTATTTCCAATTTCAGTTGAACTAGCACCATTAAGATTTAGAACATTGCGCGCAAATTCAACAACGGCACATTGCATACCCAAACAAATTCCGAAAAAAGGGATTGAATGCTCTCGTGCTATTTTGATGGCGCTAATTTTCCCGTCTATACCTCTTTCACCAAACCCTGGAGCTACCAAAATGCCATTTAAGTCACTCAGTAATTCTAAACAATTGTCCTCTTTGATATCTTCAGATTGAATCCAAACGATTTCAACTTTACAATCTTTGACGGCCCCAGCATGAATAAAAGATTCAATGATAGATTTGTAGGCATCTTTTAGTTCAATATACTTACCGATCAGTCCAATTTTGACGATCGAAGTTGGATGCTTCAGTCTAACTAAATAGGCTTCCCATGAGGCAATATTGGGTTCTTGCTTACTTCTAATTTTGAATTTATCTAGAACCCGCAAGTCAAGTTTTTCCTTGAGCATTAAAATGGGAACATCATAGATGGTTTTTGCATCCAAAGATTCGATGACATGGTCTATTTGTACATTGCAAAATAAGGCTAATTTTCTTCTGATTTCGTCATTAAGTTCATACTCAGAACGGCAAACTAAAATATCTGGTTGTATCCCCGCCTCTAGGAGTTCTTTAACAGAATGTTGAGTCGGTTTGGTTTTCAGTTCTCCAGCAGCTTTTAAATACGGAATAAGGGTTAAGTGAATGGAAACGACATTATCTGATCCCAATTCAAAACGCGTTTGTCTTACTGCTTCAATGAAGGGCAATGATTCAATATCACCCACGCATCCGCCAATTTCTGTAATGATAAAGTCATACAATCCCGTTTCTCCTAATTTATAAAAATTAGATTTTATTTCATCGGTAATGTGAGGGATCACCTGAACTGTTTTTCCTAAAAAATCCCCAGCGCGTTCCCTTTGGATCACGTTGTTATAAATTTTTCCAGTCGTAATGTTATTACTTTGAGAGGTAGGGATGTTTAGGAATCTTTCATAATGACCTAAATCAAGATCTGTTTCTGCACCGTCGTCAGTTACGTAGCATTCTCCATGTTCATAAGGATTCAGCGTTCCAGGATCAATATTAATATAAGGATCAAATTTTTGAATAGTGATACTAAAGCCTCGAGATTGAAGTAGTTTAGCAAGAGATGCCGCAATGATGCCTTTACCGAGTGAGGAAGTGACACCCCCCGTAACGAAAATATATTTTGTCTTAGTCATTTGAGATGAGTGCGTAGGTCATATTACGGTGAACAAAGTTAATTTTTAAAAATGAATATTCAGAGACTTTAAGAAAATTATCTTTTTTGGCTGAATAAACATACGTTTTGGCAGCTTGACTCTTTTTATGAGTCAAGCTGCCAGTTCATAAGGCGAAAATCAAGGAGCGGTAATTTTGTTTATGTCTTCTCAAAGTATTTACCTATTTCATCCACAAGCATTTCAATAGATTCTTTAGAATGTGCTGGAAAATTGGCGATCCTTATGTGTTGATCCTTAAAACTTTCATAGCCAGACCCAATGATTAATTGTTTTGATTTCAAATGCTCAATTAAGCCTGTGTTCCCACCGAGTACTTCACTTACGCATACTGTTTTAGACCGGTTTACCCGATGAGGAATGACTGTTTTTAGTTCTGTTATTTGATCGAAAGTTTGATAAAGCAAGGCCGCTTTATATTTTGTCTCATTTTGAATGGAAGAGATGCCTCTAAGTTGCATATCTTTCAACACATTTTTTAATAAATAAATATTCAAAACATTGGGAGTCTCGGGCGTTTGATTTTTATCACCATTTTTTTTCAATGCAGCAAGGCTGTGATAACTTCCTACTATTTCATTTTTCGATGCTTTTGCTTTCGAGACTTCAAGACACTTGGGCCCCACGATCCAAACGCCTATCCCAGCAGGAAGTCCAAAACATTTTTGAACAGAGAAATATGCAGTATCTATTTGACTTAAATCTACGGGAATACTCGGCACAGCACTGACTAAATCTAGGGCAATGAGTTTTTCAGAATTATTTTCCCTAATATTTTTGATTTTATCGGGATTAAACGAGTAACCGATACTTGTTTCATTTTGGGTAATGGAAATCAATTCAGCTTCATCGGGCACCTTAAATTCGCCAAATTCTTGACTAAAATCTGAAATTTGTACAGTTGATTTTAATTGATATGCGGTCGTGAAATTATAAAATCTTTCAGAAAAAGACCCATTTACAAAATGGTGAGAGCTCTTACTGATTAAATTTTGAATGATTCTTTCCCAAATTTCGGTAGCAGAACTGGTGATAAATATCTCATAATTTGGGGGTATGTTGAGCACATCAGAGAGGAGCTCTTTCATTTCCTGAAAAATCATTTGAAATTCTTTGCCTCTATGGGAAATAGAGCCAATGTTCTCTCTCATGGCATTGTTGAGATGCTGAGTGATGGTAGGATATAATTGAGAAGGACCGGGTGTGAAAAACAATTGATTTGACATAAAATATATTTAGATAGTTAACTCAAAATTAAAAGCATAAACATCTTTAGGATTAGTGAATGACCGTGGTCTTAGAGCATTTACAGTCATTTAAATAAGAAATGATGTATCTTCACCCCCCCCCCACACAAAAAGAATTAATACAAAACTCTAAATCTAATAGTTTCATCAATCCCTTTCAATTCTTTAATGACTTCTTTATCATATTTTTTGTCTATGTCCGTAATTACATAGCCAATATCTTCATTGGTTTTAAGATATTGGCCCACAATATTAAGTTTATGATTTGCGAGTATATTATTAATTTTAGCAAGTACGCCGGCAGCATTCATATGAATGTGAATGAACCTATGCGCTTCATATAAGATAGGGAGAGCTATATCAGGGAATCCCACCGTATTTGAAGTAGAGCCGGTATTGATATAATCTATAATTCGAGAAGGGACAAAACTGGCTATATTTTTTTGAGCTTCCAATGTGCTGCCTCCAATGTGAGGTGTTAAAATGGTATTGGGTAGTCCCCGTAATTCAGAGATAAACTCATCCTCATTACTCATAGGTTCTTTTGGAAAAACATCCACTCCAGCACCTGCAACTTTCCCAGATTGAATCGCACTCTTCAAGGCCTTATAATTGACCACATTGCCACGACTTAAATTCAAGAAAATAACCCCTGGCTTCATAAGGTCAAACTGTGATTCCCCAATAAGGTCATTATTTTCTGATCTACCGTCTACATGCACAGAAATGACATCAGATTGAGTCATCAGTTCTTCTAAAGACTCACAAGGGCTGACATTTCCGAGCCCTAATTTTTCTACAATGTCATAATAGATGACTTTCATGCCCATAGACTCAGCAACTATAGACAACTGTGAACCGATGCTTCCGTAACCAATAATACCTAACGTCTTTCCTCTAATTTCAAAGCTGTTTTGGGCAGATTTATTCCATTGGCCTTGATGCATTTTAGGAATTTTATCAACTAAATTTCGCATCAAAATAATAATTTCTGCCAATACCAATTCAACGACAGATCTTGTATTTGAGTAAGGTGCATTGAATACAGCAATTCCTTTATTCTGAGCTGATTTAATATCTATTTGATTAGTTCCGATACAAAAAGCACCAATGGCAAGCAATCTTTTGGCGTGGCTAAGTACTTTTTTTGTAACTAGAGTTTTCGAGCGAATTCCAAGAATAGATACGTCTTTAATCGCTTCACAAAGATCGCCCTCAGACATTCCTGCATTGTGTACACTTACTTGATAACCTTCAGTGCGAAGTTTTGAAATGGCATTTTCATGGACATTCTCAAGTAATAAAACTTTGATTCTATTTTTCGGATAAGATAGGGCTCGTTCCATATTATTTTGATAAAAAACTTCGTCAAGATTGGGCGCTTCAAAGTCGGCATAACTGATGACTTTTTCTCTTTTTACATTTTCAGTAAAAGCATAAAAGGTTTTAGCAAGTCCGGCTTCCTTGATTTCATAATCTGTAAAGCCATCTCCCAAAACATGGACTTCACCTTTTAATTTTAACTTTTCGATTTGTTTTGGCTTTCCCTTATTCGAAGAGAGTACATTTTTTTTGTTAAAACTAATAATATTACCCTCTGAATCAAATATAAAATCATTGGCAAATACATTTTTAGCTTCAATGCCGTATTCAGCGACTACAGGTATAATAAATTCTTTAAATCCGTTGGATAAGATATAAAATTGCTCGGCATTTTTTTTAATAAATTGTTTATTTCTTTTGAATGAATTTGAAATTTTATTTTTCAGATCGCTTACCAAAGGCGATAAGTGATCTTTGTGGGCCTTGATGATGGAAATACGTTCCTCCAAGGAATCCCTAAATGACAATTCCCCACTCATCCCTAAGTCAGTAACTTCCTTCACGCGGTTGATAATAGCCTCTTTTTTAGGATTTCCTTCTAGGGCAATTTCAGCCAAAATATCGAGCGCTTCTACCTTAGTAAAGGTAGAGTCAAAATCGATGATAAAATGTTTTATGCTTTTCAATTATAAGGGTAGATGATTTTGAAATGCAATGTTAATACTTCGTACAGTTATTTTTTTATATCAATTACTTTATTTTTATGGTAAACTTTTCATTCTGAAAACTTGAAGAGTTCCGGAGATGTATAGATCGACATTCTTCATTGAAAATGAGTGAAGTAGAATTTCTTCTTGTAATTAGGTTAGAACAAAGTCAAAAAAAGAGGATAATTCAGAACTTAATTATTACCGGATGAGTTTAATCCATTTTTTATTTAAATGTTAACTGTTTTTTCGAAACCTTTTAAAGATCCTATTCATTGATGATTGTAAATAATGTTTTGTGGGGATAATAAGTTCTACGGGCCTTAGTAGTGATAATATTGGTTTTCGTCCCCATACGGTTTGACATCTATTTTTAACTGCGCAGTACGCTATCAACTCCACTTGCAGTGCTCATTTGATTTCACTTACTTGTTCTGGTACAAATGTTATGCGGAAAAAGAAAAAAATAAATCTCAATATTATTTCAAATCAGAACCTTCATTTTGAATTTAAGCAGGGCAGGTATGATAAAATAAAAGTAAAAAGCTTGGTGATGTGATGTATTTGCATAAGGACTCGAAAGGGTGCTGATGGTCAAGGTTTCTTCTTCTATCCACTGAAGATAAGTAGTTTTATCAAACGATAACTGAACTATAATTTAGAATAACTTGTTCAAAAAACTTGTTATTTAGAATCATTATAAATAATATTTTTATTATTAATGTATTACTGTTTAACGTATTGATCTTGAATGCATTACACCCAATAGGGAATCTAGGTCTCAAAAATCGAAAAATAAGAGGCCTTGTAGGTTTGATTTGCAAAAACCCAATATTAGATTTGTACTCACATAAATTAGATCATTAAAAAATAGATGTCTAAAAAATTTATACCCATCGGGGGCTTCAAACGAGCTACCATCTTCTTTCTTGGAATCATTTTGGCGACCACTGCCTTCAGTCAAGAAGACGAAATCGATCCGTCGATCATAGCTTCAGGTGAAAAATTATACAATGCAAACTGTACCCAATGCCATGCCATCAACGAAGTGGTGATTGGCCCAGCGCTTAAAGGAATTGAAGAGCGTCGTCAGAGACCTTGGCTTATAAATTGGATAAAGAATTCTCAAAAAGTAATTGAAAGTGGCGACGAATACGCTGTTGCGTTGTACGAAAAGTACAAAAAAGTAGCTATGCCCGCTTACCCATTTACCGATGCAGAGATCATTTCCGTTTTAGAATATATTGATGTTGCCTCAAAGGCAGTTCCTCAGGTTGCTGCCGTAGTTGCGGCAGCAGGGGATAATGATGCAGGAGGGGGCAAAGAAGGCATGTCAAACACCTTCATGTACGCCATACTCATTGTGTTTATTTTCGTTCTAGGTCTGATCTTGGTGGTTTTGGGTTTGATTATTTCACTTTTGACCAAGTACATAGGAACCAACAAAGAGGTATCCCGAGAAGATCAAGAGTTAATTAATGATCAAGAAGTCGATGTCTTCGCTTTTATTAAGTCCAACACTGTTTTAGGAATGATTATTTTTATTTTTGTAGCCGTTGGATTGAAGACAGGGATTGATGGTCTTTTTACAATTGGAGTTCAACAGGGGTACATGCCTACTCAACCCATCGCCTACTCACACGAGTTACATGCCGGGCAGTATGAAATTGATTGTAATTATTGTCACACAGGTGTACGAAAAAGTAAATCTGCAAACATACCTTCAGCAAATATTTGCATGAATTGTCATGTAGCCATAAAAACGGAAAGCAAGGAGATTCAAAAGATCTATGCAGCTATCGATTATGATCCAGAGACCGGAGAGTATGGTGAGGATATACAACCTATAGAATGGGTCAGGGTGCACAATCTACCTGACTTAGCCTATTTTAACCACTCTCAGCACGTCAAAGTAGGTGGGCTAGAATGTGAGACGTGTCATGGTCCCATTAAAGAGATGGAGGTAGTTTATCAATATTCTAACCTGACCATGGGTTGGTGTATCAATTGTCATCGTGAGACCAATGTAAATTCAAAGGGTAATGGTTATTATACCAATTTGGTCGAATTGCACAACGAAAAGAATACAAAAGAACCGATGAAAGTAGAAGATATTGGGGGTCTTGAATGTTCTAAATGTCATTATTAATCCACAGCGTACGAAATAGCTAAAATGAAAGAAACAAAAAAATACTGGAAAGGACTGGAGCAGCTTCAGAAGACTCCAGGATTTGAGAAATACGCTAACAAGGAGTTCGCACAAGAATTGCCCCTAGGTGATAGTGATGGAGAAACATCTCGCCGAGATTTTTTGAAGGTAATGGGTTTTGGAGTGGCCGCTGCATCCTTAGCAGCTTGTGAAACACCCATTAAAAAGGCGATACCTTACGTCAAAAAACCAGTAAATTTAGATCCAACCATTGCTAATTACTTTGCATCTACTTACAGTTCAGGTAGTGATCAGACCAGTGTTGTTGTCAAAACAAGAGAAGGCAGGCCTATTAAAATTGAAGGAAACAAATTGTCTTCAGTGACGGGAGGAGGCACAAGTGCACAAATTGAAGCATCTGTACTCTCCTTGTATGACCAAGAAAGATTAAAAGGTCCGGCTGCTCAAGGAAAAGAGGTGTCTTGGGAAGAATTAGATGCCAAAATCAAAAACGAATTGGCGACTGCTTCTGGACCTATTTATTTGGTTACCAACAGTTTATCAAGTCCATCGACCAGAAAGGTGATCGAAGGATTCAAAAATAAATATGCTTCGATTTTACATGTGACCTATGATCAAAACTCAGTAAGTGGTCAATTAGACGCGAATCTTGCTGTATTTGGGAAACGTGTATTGCCATCACATGATTATTCAAAAGCCAAAACGATTGTCTCTTTTGGATATGATTTCTTGGGAACAGGAGTAAATACTCCGCTTGCCAATAAGCAATTTGCTGAAAGCAGAAGATTATCTGACTCTAAAAAGGAGATGTCTCGATTGTATTCATTTGAAAGTATTTTATCGCTCACCGGTGCCAATGCTGATTACAGGACACCTATTAGAGCTTCAGAACAAGGAGCTTACATTACCAGTCTCTACAACGTAATAGCAAAAGAAACAGGAGGTCAGGTTATCAATGGTTTACCTTCGATTGACAACCAAATTTTATCAAAAGCGGCAAGCGACTTATTACATGTCAAAGGATCTTCTATTGTGGTATCTGGTTCCAATGATCCAAGTACCCAAATGTTCGTCAATGCCATCAATATAATGTTAGAAAATATTGGAGGAACCATTGACTTTGAGAAGCATCAAAATATCAGATCAGGTGATGATAAAATCTTCGGCCAGTTCGTAAAGCAATTACCTTCCGCTGGAGGAGTGATATTCTATAATTGTAATCCTGTTTACGATCACCCACTGGGATCTAAGATAGCAGCTTCACTCAAAAACATAAGTTTTTCAGTGGCTACTACAGATAGGATGGATGAAACAAATTCTTTGGTTTCATATTTAGCACCTGATCATCATTATTTAGAGGCTTGGAATGATTTCGAGCCCGTTCACGGTAAATATAGTCTTTCACAACCGGTGATTTCTAATTTATTTAACACCAGACAAGTTCAGGACAGTTTACTTTCATGGGCAAGTATGGGGGTCAACTATTATGACTTTTTAAGAACCAATTGGGCTGAAAACCTAGCTTCTTTCGGTAAAAAATCTATTCTTGATTTTGATGCTTTTTGGGAGAGATGTCTCCATGATGGAGTTTTTGAACCAGAAATGGTAGCTATTAAGGAGGTTGATGCAGATTTGTCAGTACTTGGAAAAGCTGCCTTTAATATTACTAAATCAAGTTCTCTTCTAGAATTAGTCATTTTCGAAAATGGTACGGTAGGAAATGGAATTCAATCTAATAACCCCTGGTTGCAAGAAATGTCAGACCCCATCACCAAGGCTTGTTGGGATAATTATTTGACAGTTTCTCCTAAACAAGTGGAAGAATGGGACATCGAGTTGGGTGACATGACGACTCAAATGGTCAACTTAACCGTCAACGGTCAAAGTCTGAAGTTACCCGTTTTACCTCAACCAGGCCAAAAATACGGTACTGTAGGTTTAGCCATTGGATATGGTCGATCCGTTGCGGGTAAGGTGGGTAATCAAGTAGGTTTCAATGCCTATCCCCTGATCAATGTTAATGAAGGAGGCCAGCTTGACTTTAATATTTATACGAATGTGACCGTTGAACCAACGGACGAAGTGTATGCAATAGCCCAGACCCAAACGCATCATACTTTTATGAGGAGAGGAAATGTCATCCAAGAGGCTATTTTATCTGAGTATCAAAAAGACCCTCAAGCAGGTAGACACATGCCCAAAATTGCGACTTCAGAAGGGTTCAAGAAACCTACAGCGGTTTCATTGTGGAAAGGCCATCAGTATGCTAATCACCATTGGGGATTGATGATTGATTTAAATTCATGCACGGGGTGTGGTACTTGCTCAATTGCCTGCCAAACAGAGAATAATATTTCTGTGATAGGAAAGAAGGAGGTGCTTAACAGGCGTGACATGGCTTGGATCAGAATTGACAGATATTATTCAAGTGATTCTCATGGCGATAGCTATGCCGATATGGAAATTGCTGCTGAAAATCCTGAAGTTACGTTTCAGCCGATGATGTGCCAGCATTGTAACAATGCTTCTTGTGAGACAGTTTGTCCGGTAGCAGCGACTACTCACAGTTCTGAGGGGCTGAATCAAATGACTTATAATCGTTGCATCGGGACTAGATATTGTGCGAATAATTGCCCTTATAAAGTAAGAAGGTTCAATTGGTTTAAATTTCACGATAACGAGCAGTTTGGAGATAATCTTGCGATGAACAATGATTTAGGCAAAATGGTGCTTAACCCTGACGTAACTGTACGGTCAAGAGGAGTCATAGAAAAATGTTCATTTTGTGTACAACGCATCCAATCTGGAAAGCTTGAAGCTAAAAAAGAAGGAAGAAGGCCTGTAGATGGAGAAATTACTACTGCGTGCGCTTCATCATGCCCATCTGAAGCTTTAGTATTTGGAGATATGAAAGACCCCAAATCTAGAATATCCAAAATGCTTCAAATTAAATCAATGGAAAAAGGCGTTGAAGCTCAAGAGCCAAGAGCGTATCACGTCTTAGAAGAATTAAGAGAAATGCCAAATGTTTGGTATTTGACGAAGATCAGAAATAAAGATGAAAAGACGGAAGCAGCGAATGCTCACTCTTAAAGATTAGAATATGAGTTCAGAATCAGTAATTAGAGAACCTTTAATAACAGGTGGAAAAACAGTCCACGATGTCACCGAAGATATTTCTAGACGCGTAGAGGAGAAGCCAACGAAATTATGGATGTTGGCTATGACCATTTCGCTCGGCTTACTTGCGGTCGGTGCTTACACTGTATTTTTACTTCTATGGCATGGTGTAGGCATGTGGGGTCTCAACAAAACTGTTGGTTGGGCTTGGGATATTACCAACTTTGTTTGGTGGGTAGGTATTGGTCACGCCGGTACTTTAATATCAGCTATTTTATTGTTGTTTAGACAACGCTGGAGAATGTCCATCAACAGGGCTGCTGAGGCCATGACAATTTTTGCAGTTATATGTGCTTTGCAATTCCCTATTTTACATACGGGAAGACCTTGGTTAGCCATTTATTGGATGTTTCCTTTACCCAATACGTTTGGATCCCTTTGGGTTAATTTTAACTCTCCACTCTTGTGGGATGTATTTGCTATTTCCACGTACTTTTTGGTGTCATTAATATTCTGGTATATCGGTTTGATTCCAGATTTTGCTACAATAAGGGATCGTGCTAAAAATAAGATTTCCAAATCTATTTATGGAGCACTGAGCTTTGGTTGGGATGGCGCTGCCAAGACTTGGAGTAGGTATGAGACGGTTGCATTGGTATTGGCAGGTTTAGCCACTCCATTGGTACTTTCAGTCCATACCATTGTCTCTATGGATTTTGCAACCTCGGTCATTCCTGGTTGGCATACCACGATATTTCCTCCCTATTTTGTGGCAGGAGCTATATTCTCTGGATTTGCGATGGTTTTAACTCTCATGATTGTTACTAGAAAAGTTTATAAGCTTGAGGACTACATTACCATACAACATCTTGAAATGATGAATATTGTAATTATCATCACCGGATCAATAGTGGGTGTAGCTTATTTAACGGAGTTATTTATTGCTTGGTATTCAGGAGTAGAAGCAGAACAATATGCATTTTTAAATCGAGCGACAGGACCTTATTGGTGGGCGTATGCCGCGATGATGACTTGTAATGTAGTTTCACCGCAATTATTTTGGTTCAAGAAGATAAGGACGAATATAGCTGCGACTTTTGTGCTGTCTATCGTGGTTAACATTGGTATGTGGTTTGAGCGATTTGTCATTATCGTTACTTCATTGCATCGAGATTTTCTGCCCTCTAGTTGGGCCATGTTTTATCCGACTTTTGTAGATGTGGGAGTATATGTATTTACGTTTGGGTTATTTTTTACTTGTTTCTTTTTGTTTGCGAAGTTCTTTCCCGTGATCAATATGGCTGAAGTAAAGAGTATAATAAAGACAACGGGAGAAAAAGCTAAGTGATGTCAAATACAAAATTTATTTTAGGTGTTTACGAGGATGAAGACATTCTTTTAAGTGCAATAACGAAAATTAGAACTGCTGGAGTCAAAATACATGAAGTTTACAGTCCTTTTCCTGTGCATGGTATTGACGATGTTTTGGGATACAAACGATCGAAATTATCCATCGTCGCTTTCTTGTTTGGTCTTTTAGGGACTTCCTTGGCATTGACCATGCAAATAGGTATGATGGGTGTAGATTGGCCGATGATCATAGGAGGTAAAGACTTTATTCCTTACCCATCATTTGTGCCAGTAATATTTGAGTTAACGGTTTTATTAGCGGCTTATGGAATGTGTTTTACTTTCTTTATAGTGAGTGACTTAAAGCCTTGGGCGAGACCAAGAATTTTTGATCTAAGAATAACAGATGATAAGCATGTCATGGCCATTGATTTAGATCATAACAAAATCGATGTGGCTAAAATTGATAAAATTTTGAAAGATAATGGCGCAAGTGAAGTAAATCAGAAAACCTTTGATGAGACTTAAAATGAAAATAAACTTTATTTATACAACCATGATAGCGCTGTTCATGTTCTCGTGTGCAGCTGGACCCGATAATCCCGGTGTTGAATTCTCGCCACAGATGTACCATTCTACCCCTTATGAACCTTTGAGTCAGATCGTTGATAAAGAAGCGGGAAGGTGGGTAAGTTCAAACGGGGAAGATATTCCTGCCGAATTCTATAATTCCAACCCCTACAATGCATTTAATATGACCATGAGGGAACCGGTAAAAGGGACGGTTAAAAGAGGTCAGTATCTAACTCCTACATTTGCTCCTGATGACTATGCGGCCGCTGATTTGCTACTAGAGAATCCGTTAGATTCAACGAAAGCGGTACTCGCAGATGGCAAAGCTTTGTATACGCACTTTTGCAGTCATTGTCATGGTGCCAAAGGTATGGGTGATGGTAAAGTGGGAAAGGTGTACAAGGGGGTGACTGCCTATACTTCTGCCTCAGTAGTAAATAAAGGAACGGGTCATATTTACCAAGTCATTACTCATGGCAAAGGAAGAATGGGCTCGCATGCTTCTCAAATAAGTCCAGAGGAGCGTTGGAAGATCGCTATGTATGTTAAAGTTTTACAGCAATAAATTCGCATGTCTATGACCACGGTAGAAGAAAAATATGATTTTTCGGCGAAAGCCAAAAAGAATCTCTTAATTACAGTAGGTATTGGAATTGCCCTTACGGTTCTAGGTATTGTTTTAATGAGCACGGGAGGACATCATGAAGAAGTTGCTCACGAAGGTGGACATGCCTTTAGTTGGATCAATCGTTTAGGTGTTGACATTTGGATCAATAATATTTATTTCACTGGAATTGCGATTGTGGGGGTTTTCTTTTTTGCCTTGCAATATGCCGCACAAGCAGGCTGGTCTGCAGGAATAAAAAGAATTCCCTTAGCCTTTGGAAGCTGGTTACCTATCGCAGGGACCCTTATGCTGGTCAGTTTTTTTGTATTTGGGCATGATCTGTTTCATTGGACACATCATGATTTATACGATACTACCTCTCACGAATTTGATAGTATCATCAATGCCAAAAAAGCTTATTTCTTTTGGCCCTTGAGCGATCATCCATCTGTTCCTGTATTTTTTATATCAAGGATGGTATTCTTCTTTGGTTTGTGGTATTATTTATTCATGAAATTAAGAAAGTTAGCGTTTCAAGAGGATTTTGAAGGAGGCACAGCCTCTTGGTACAGTATGAGAAGGCTATCTGCCGTATTTCTAATTATTTTTGCTGTAACCTCTTCTATCGCAGCTTGGGATTGGGTAATGTCTATTGATACGCATTGGTTCAGTACCATGTTTGGTTGGTATGTTTTCGCCAGTTGGTGGGTAACTACCCTTGCGTTAATTACCTTTATTACTATTCACTTAAAGGAGAAAGGCTTACTTTCAATTGTCAATGAAAATCATCTACATGATATTGGGAAATTCGTATTTGCCTTCTCTGTATTTTGGACATATATATGGTTCTCACAGTTCCTATTGATATATTATGCGAATATCCCGGAAGAAACCATATATTTTGTTGAAAGATGGAATAATGACCAATATGGAATTATTTTCTTTGTGAACTTGTTTTTAAATTTTATTTTACCTTTCCTTTTGCTAATGCCTAGGGATGCAAAACGGCATTCAGCAATTTTAAAGGTGGTTATGCCCATTGTTATTTTTGGACACTGGATTGATTTTTATTTAATGATTACTCCAGGCTCGCTAAAAGAAAATGGAGGTTATGGATTAGTAGAATTTGGGACCATGCTGATTTATGGTGGCGCCTTTTTATATGTGGTATTAAATAGCCTGTCTAAAGCAACTTTATTTGCTAAAAATGACCCTATGTTGAACGAAAGCTTACATCACCACGTACAATAAATTATAAATAATTCTATGTTGAATACAATTATAATCCTCGCTGCAATACTTATTCTGGTAATATTGTTTGCCATATTTAGAGTGTCTTCTCTTGTTGATGTCATCAAAGGAGATTCAAGCACTAAAATTCCTCCATCAAACGGCACACAAGCCAACTTATTGCTTTTATTTCTAATGGCGGGTTTAGTCGGGGGTTTTTATTATTCCTTTGGAGGATTAGAAGACGATTTTGTACTACCAGTGGCTTCTAAGCATGGGGTTATTACTGATACGCTATTCTGGTGGACGATGGCGATTACGGGTGTCGTATTCATTGTTACACACATTTTTCTCTTTGGCTTTTCGTGGAAATATCAGCATCGCAAAAATCAAGTGGCCTATTTCTATCCGCACAACAATAAATTAGAAATGATTTGGACCATTATTCCTGCTATTGTGCTTGCAGCCCTTGTTTTTACAGGATGGAAAGCCTGGATGGACATTACAAGAGAATCACCAGAAGGTTCGGAAGTAATTGAAATTATGGGATATCAATACGCCTGGTCGGTGAGGTATCCAGGAGCAGACAAGGTTTTAGGAGATTATGATTATTTAAAAATTGATGCAACCAATCAAATGGGCATTGATTTCTCTGATCGCGCTTCCTTTGATGATTTTATCCCAAGAGAAATTCACGTTCCCAAAGGAAAACCTGTCCGTTTTAACATTCGTGCTCGAGATGTGATCCACAGTGTGTATCAACCTCATTTTCGCTTACAAATGAATGCGGTACCGGGAATGCCGACACAATTCTGGTTTGAACCCACAAAAACTACGGAAGAGATGCGTACAGAAACCAAAAACCCCGATTTTCAATATGAACTCGTTTGCAATAAAATATGTGGACAAGGCCATTTCGCTATGAGGTACATCATTGTGGTTGATGAGCTCGAGGATTATAAGGAATGGTTTAAATCTCAAGAGCCTTGGTTAAAACAAAATGCAGATTACCTCACAGAGATACCTGCAAAATTAAGAGAAGCGGCGAGTATTGTGGCAGGGATAGAAAATCCTGGAGATTTAGATGCTCCGAACGGTTTAACAATTAGTGGTTCCAAATAATTAAAATATGTCGATTACAGATATTCAAGTTACAGACGAGTTGGTTCATGGCGATGACCATCATGAAGAACATCATGAGCAAAGTTTTATTTTTAAGTATATTTTTTCAACAGATCACAAAACGATTGCTAAACAGTTTTTGATCACAGGCATTTTTTGGGCGATTCTAGGAGGTGGGCTTTCAGTTATTTTCCGTTTGCAGTTAGGGTTCCCAGATATGGATATGGGTTTCCTTCAGCCTTTTTTAGGAGATTGGATTTCTAACTCGGGCAAACTAGATCCAGAATTCTATTTAGCCATGATTACCATGCATGGAACGATCATGGTTTTCTTTGTACTAACAGCGGGTTTAAGTGGAACTTTTAGTAATTATTTGATTCCTCTACAACTTGGGGCCCGTGATATGGCCTCTGGATTTATGAACCTACTATCTTATTGGTTCTTCTTCCTCTCTAGTGTGATTATGTTCATATCTATGTTTTTATCCACGGGACCTGCAAGTGGTGGATGGACCATATATCCTCCATTAAGTGCCCTACCACAGGCTATGAGTGGATCAGGAATGGGAATGACCCTCTGGTTAGTATCCATGGTTTTCTTTATCGCCTCTACCTTATTGGGTGGAATCAATTACATCACTACCGTCATAAATTTAAGAACAGAAGGAATGACCTTCCGAAGAATGCCATTGACTATCTGGGCTTTCTTTATTACAGCTATTTTAGGTCTATTGTCTTTCCCTGTATTAGTAGCTTGTGTATTGTTACTCGTGTTTGACCGATCATTTGGTACAAGTTTTTACCTTTCAGAAATTTTCATTGGAGGAGAGGCTCTTCCAAACTTAGGAGGTAGTCCGATTCTATTCCAACATCTATTTTGGTTCCTTGGTCATCCAGAAGTTTATATAGTGATTTTACCCGCATTAGGTATTACATCGGAAGTCATTTCAACCAACTCTAGAAAGCCGATTTTTGGATATACCGCTATGATCGGTTCTATCTTAGCGATAGCCTTTTTATCTTTTATTGTATGGGCCCATCATATGTTTATCACAGGGATGAATCCATTTTTGGGGTCTATATTCATGTTTCTGACCTTGATCATAGCCATTCCATCTGCGGTGAAGGCTTTCAATTATATAACGACCCTGTGGAAGGGTAATCTTGTTTTCACTCCAGCTATGTTGTTCTCGATTGGACTCGTATCATTCTTTATATCAGGAGGATTGACGGGCCTTTTCCTTGGTAACGCGGCGATTGATATCAATTTGCATGATACCTACTTTGTGGTAGCCCATTTTCACCTCGTCATGGGTAGCGCGGCTTTCTTTGGCCTGCTTGCAGGTGTTTATCATTGGTTCCCCAAAATGTTTGGTAGGATGATGGATGAAAAACTGGGTTACATCCACTTCTGGCTAACTTTTGTAGGCGTTTATTTAGTGTTTTTCCCCTTACATTATATCGGTATTGCGGGTTTTCCTAGAAGATATTACTCATTCACTAATTTTGATGCTTTTAGTTCATTTGTAGATTTAAATTCATTTGTAACAGTAGCCGCTATTATTACTTTTGGTGCTCAATTCATCTTCTTATTTAACTTTTTCTACAATATTTTTATCTTTAGAAATTAAAATACATTGAGCAAGATTATCATGCTCTGCTTGACCTATTAGATCACTTGCGACCCATTCTGGATTCGAAAATTTATCACAAATTATTGTTACCTCAGATGGTCCTGCAGTCATTCCCTCAATTCCAACATCGCCAAAAACTTCTTTCTTAGCGGCTGCAACAAATGCATTGCCAGGACCTACAATTTTATTAACCTTTTTTATTCTTTTTGTTCCATAAGCTGCGGCAGCAATTGCTGATGGCCCTCCTATTGAATAAATCTCTTTTATTTTACATTTACGCGCTGCATATAATACTGCTGGATTTTGCTTTCCTTTATATCCAGGATTGATCATTATTACCCTTTTAACACCAGCAACAATTGCTGGAATAGCGTTCATTAAAACACTTGAAGGGTATGAAGCTGTAGAACCAGGCACATATATTGCAACTGATTCTATTGGAACATATTTGTATTCCAATTTATTTTTTAGTTTATCTGTGTATGAAATATTCTTAAATTTTTGAAGAGAGTGAAATTTATGAATTCTAGTATATGCAAGATCAATTGCATTTTTAACTTTTTTATCTAGAGACTTTATTGATTTAGAAATTTGATTAGCGCTTGGTACAATTACATTATTTTTATTAAATTTTTTTTCATATTTTAAAATTGCTTTATCACCATTTTTTTTAACATCTCTAATAATTTTAGTAACTGTAGCTGATTTAAATTGAATTTTACTTTTTCTTTTAAATAATAAGTTAATCAATTTATCATCAAAGTTCTTATTTTTACTTTCTAATATTTTAATCATTAATTAGCTTTATTTTGATCGTCTAAAGTTACTTCAATTATTTCTGTCGATAAAGTTATATATGCATTGTTAGTAAAAATTAAACTTATCTCGTAATTTTGTTTATTTTTAAGATAATCTATTCCAATTAACTCGAGTTTTTGTTCTAAATTGGCCTGTCTAATATTCTTAGACTTTACTTGGTCTACAAACTCAAATTTGCAGACACTAATAACCTTTTTATCTTTATTTTCTGTTTCAATTTTAGATCTCTTTAAAGATAATAAAAAAACTTTATTATCTTTAAGATATTTAATATCTTCAATTTTTATCTCAGCTCCTGAACAACAAGCAGAAATCAACTGTAACCCTTCATTGTCAGTTGCTATAATTTTAGATAAATATTTTTTTTCCATTAGTCTATTCTTCTTATCTTAACTCCTATTTTTTTTAATTTCTTTTCAATATCTTCATAGCCTCTATCAAGATGATAAATTCTATTAATTGTGGACTTTCCTTTGGCTGAAAGAGCAGCAAGAATTAATGATACTGATGCTCTTAAATCTGTTGCCATCAATTCAGCTGCTTCAAATTTTATATTACCTTCTATTGATGAACAGTTTCCTTTAATAGTAATTTTTGCACCCATTCTATTTAACTCAGCAACGTGCATAAATCTATTTTCAAATATTTCTTCTCTAATATAAGATTTTTTATTACCCTTGCATAATAAGACCATCATTTGTGCCTGTAGATCAGTGGGAAAACCAGGATAGGGAGATGTTCTAATATTTATATTTTTTATTTTTTTTTTTCCTCTTATTATTATTTCGTTTTTTTTAAGATTAATCTTTGCTCCAATTTTTTTAAGAATGTTAATTTCTGTATTGATAATTTTAGGATTTATTCCTATTACTTTAAGATTTCCTTCTGTTAAAGCCGCAGCAATTAAATAAGTGCCTGCCTCAATTCTATCTGGCATCACATTATAATTAACTTTATTTAATTTATTAACACCTTCAATTCTTACAGTTCTTTTTGAAGTCCATTTAATTTTGCACCCCATTTTAATCAAAAAATTAACTAAATCCTTTACTTCGGGCTCAATTGCACAATTAGCTAATCTTGTTGTTCCTTTTGCTAAACATGATGCAATAATTAAATTTTCTGTAGCTCCAACAGAAATCTTCGAAAATTTTATATTTGCTCCAATCAATCCGTTCGGAGCGAAAGCATGAACATATCCTTGTATTATTTTATATTTAACACCAAGTTTAGATAATGATTTTAAATGAATATCAACAGGTCTTGTTCCAATTGCACAGCCACCAGGAAGAGATACTTTTGCTTTACCAAATTTTGCTAATAGAGGACCAAGAACTAAAA
>CAJXAT010000030.1 GCA_913050055.1 uncultured Flammeovirgaceae bacterium
ATTAACTTTGTCCAAATCCTGAATTAATGCCAAATAAAGACTATCAATTTTTTTAATTGAACTAAAGGTAGATCGATTCTTTCTGTAAGCTATAAAATCTTGATTGGTAATATCCTTCAAGTAGCCATTGCTAATAAAAACATCCTTAAAACCATCCAAATTCAAATCGACAAACAATGGGGCCCAACTCCAATCCGTACTGCTTATTCCAGCAAATTGCCCCAGTTCACTAAAGGTGCTCCCGCGGTCGGCAGCTCCCTGATTGAGCTGTAACGTGTTTCTAGGATATTGTAATTCATAACCCATGGAAGCTGCAGCAGATTGCAAATAAGTATTCAAATTATTTGCCATCATCACCCTGGATTTTCTAGTTTTGGGCAACATATCGGCGACTAGAATATCTGGCAATTCGTTGTTGTTAAAATCTGCCACATCATTACCCATGCCATTAAAAGATTGATGCTTCAGGGCCTTATTAATTTCATTGACAAAGGTTCCATTTCGCTGATTCATATAGAGAATATCATTAGATATAAAATCATTAGAAATGTACAAATCTGGCCATCCATCAAGATTAAAATCGGAAACACCAACGCCTAATCCAAAACCCTCTACTTCAATTCCCGCCTGTGTTGAGACATCAACATATACTGGATGATCCAAAGAATCTATCCATTCACATCTTAACAATCGATCTGTATTGGCAGCGCTACCATCTAGTTTTCTTGGAATAGGGTCATTTACGTCATTAAATTGATTGGTATGATTCAATAAATACACATCCAAATCACCATCCAAGTCATAATCCAATACAGCCGCATGGGTAGAATAATCCTCAAAATCAAGACCATATAGAGCTGCCGATTCGGTAAAAGTCATATCCTTATTATTTATATAGAGCAGATTCTTTCGCATTTCAGCATTTTTTTCTCCTGCGACAGATAGATATAGATCCAACCATCCATCTTGATTAAAATCTTCAACTAATGCTCCCGTACACCATGAACTCGTGCTTAACCCTGCCTCTTTGGTCACGTCTTGAAACTTAAAATTTCCCGTATTTTGATAAAGTGCATTTGACACTCTGTTACCCGTAAAAAACAAATCTTCGAGACCATCGTTATTAAAGTCACCCAAGGCCGTACCTGCCCCATTAAAAAAATACATATAATCGATAATCGAAAAGTCCGTATCCAGATCAATTTGATTATTAAATAACACGCCCGTATGATGACTTGAAAGCGCATGAATAGGTTGCTGTTTTTGAGAACAATCATGAAACCAAAAACTACTCAACAAAAGTATTATTTTATACCACTCAAGTTTTGAAATATCCATTCGTCGGTTACCGCTTTTTGTTCAGGGTAAATGTAATGCCCCGCATCCTTCATAATACCCAATTCCTTAGGTGCCATGATTACATTATACATGCTTTGAATAGAGGTAGGAGGGCAACTTTGATCATTATACCCCCAACAATAATAGCCTGGTACTTTTAATATTCTCGCAAAATTTACGACATCATAATACTTAGAAGTCTTAATTTTATCTTCCTTAGCGTGAAATGGGGAATTATTCTTGTCAAATAAATGAGGCCATCCTCCCGCCCGGCCATTGAGATATCCTGTTAAGTCGCAAAGCGCAGGATAGTAGGAAACTAAATAATCCACTCGTTCGTCCAATGCCGCTGTGACAATGGCCAACGCACCTCCTTGACTGCCTCCACTGACACCTAAATGTTCCTGATCAAATTGTGGTAAGCTATAGATAAAATCAATCGCCTTTACACACCCCGCATAGACCCTTCGGTAATAATACAGCTCTTTATTGTCCAAATTAAATGCCCAATAATCATTCAAAGCTGCATTCCATAATTCTCCATAGATCTCATTGTGATCATTCATAACCATAGGTATTCCATGAATTCGAATGTCCAAAACAATCAATCCCTTAAGTGCATCCGCATCTTGAACCATAAAGTGAGGCCAAACCCCTGCTCCTGGGACCTTGATCAATGCGGGAAATTTTTTGCCCCCTCTAGGGACCGACAACACACCATAAATATAGCTTCCCAGTCTAAAATTTTGAAACTTAACCTGATAGACATCCAATTTTTCATCACTCAATGCTTCGATTTTGGCCATTTTAGCATTAAGCGGTATATCCTTGTTTTGCAAAAGCGTTTGCTCCCAGAATTTCTCAAAATCATCAGGCATCGTAGTTGTAGGCATTATTTGATCATTTGCAAAAGCCACGGTAGCCATGCCTTCATAAAATTTTCCCTCGGAATCAACGGTAACCTTACATCTAAGATAACCTGGTGTCTTCATCTGCTGGGGCTTAAGTTGTGCCCTCCCGTTTTCAAGATAGAGAATACCTGCATCAATAGGATCCATCTTTTCTGGCATAATTTCGTATTGTACCTTAGCCTCGATTGGATTTCCATTTTTATAAACTGATACACTAAATATTACCGATTCTCCTAATCGATAATTCCAATCAGAATGGTCTGCAGATACGATGACCCTTACCGGCGTATAACTCGGCCCCCACTGACCGTAAGCCAAAGCGGTAAAAAATAAACTAATACACGCAATACTCAGTTTGATAAAACTTCCCATTGAATTTAATCCCATTTAAATTCCCTATTAACGCTTAAAAAAAGTAGGCCCTTTTCCATAATAAAAAATCAATCTATTCTCATGACGCTATTTCTCGGATGAATCATTTGGGCTCATTGGTATAGGGAGCATCACTCGGATTTGAGCCTAAATTAAAATTGGGTTCACTACCTAGTTTTAAGCGCAACTCACCTCCTTTTTGAAACTCACTGTGATAAAACCAAATTTTATTCAAAGCAATGCCATTTAGATGAACCGATTGAATGTATTTATTCTCAACCCCATTATTTTCCGTAACAATTTTAAACGTCTCGCCCCTATAATAGTCCTTGTTCAAATGAATGATGACCTCATCAAACACAGGGCTGGTCAATTCATAAATTGGTGCGGTCGAATTATTTCCTCTTAAACTAAAGAGCCCCATAGACATCAAAGCACTTACACCTCCCATTTGTCCCTCATCTTCATCATGGCCCCCATAACCGCCTTCGGGTGTTATATCGCCAAAGGCCCGCTCATTGACCTCACGTACCCAAAATTGAGTCATCCAAGGTTTCCCTATATAATTAAAAACATGGGCATTAGAGCATCCCGGCTGGTTGGCATAGCTTACATATCCATTTCCATAACCAAATACAAAATCATCATCCTTAGATTTTTCAAAAGCATAATCAAGCTTTGATGCTATGGTATCATTACCTCCCATAAAACGTGATAGCGTCGGTATGTCATGAGAAACTTGCCAAGATCCTTGCCAAGAATTGGATTCTACCCAACCCGACATACTCAAAGGATCATCGTGCAACCATTTTCCATTCTCATCTTTTGGAAATATTAAATGCTCTCCTGATCTAAAAAGAGTGGTCCAAGTTTTAGCACGGTTATTGAAATAATTGTAATCTTTAAGTTTTCCCATTTTTTTGGCCATTTGTGCGAGCGACCAATCCTGAAACGACCATTCTAGCGTTTTACCCGCATTCCCTGGACAATAACCATAATCAATATAGAATTGCAATTCCTCAGGGGTATCACCCATCATTCCTCCAGGCCTATGGTTTTTATTCATTATATCAAAGGCAACTTTAGGAGATGTTTTGGTCATAAGTCCCTTTTGATAGGTACTCACCAGTAGACTGGTCGCAGGATTTCCCGTCATAATATAGGAATATCCACCTGCATTGGGGCCTCGAGGAAGTAATCCACCGTTTTTGGCATATTGAACGAGAGATGCAGAAAAATCATCAAGAATTTCTGGCCAAGCGAGCCCCCATAGAATATTAAGATTCCAATGAGTCAACCAAAGAGCATCTGAATTGTACATGTTGAACAAAGACTTTCCTGATTTGTTCATAGGCAACATTTTTATCTTCAAATCGGCTTTTGTAAATTTCCAATCCTTCTCTCCTTGGGTATAGTCCGGATAGGTTCCCTTCACATCATTGATGATCTTACGCCCCAATAAAACATGCCATAGATCCGTATAGAATTTAATCTGTTGCTGGTCGCTCCCACCTTTTACCTCTATCCGTTGTAATATTTGATTCCATTCATGCTCGGCATTTTTTTGGACCAAATCAAAATCCCAATGATCGAGTTCTGTATTAAGGTTCTCCCAAGCATTTTCTATGCTCGTATAAGAAATAGCCATTTTTACCAAAATTTGATCTCCCGCCGCGACCTGATAATTAACGGTAAGCCCAGCAGTTGGGGCATCCCAATAACTTTGCACAACTACCCCATAATCCATTGAGTCACGACGGGTCATCTGTTTAGACCCATAGATTTGAGAACTATTTTTTTGATTGCCACGTTCATTCCAGCCGCTTACAGATTCGAAAGGCTTACTGAATTCCATTACAAAAAATACTTTTACTTTTGTAGGCCCACCCCAGAGTCTTCCACCAGAATCAAAGGAGCCCTCGATTTTGGTATCGCCTACTACTTTGGCTGCTGCTCCAGACATCGTCGTGCTACCCAAATAGCCCCCTAAATTGGTCAGAATAGAAGCTTGATCCGACTGAGTATAAGTCATTCTAAAAATACTAGCTCTAGTTGTTCCTGTAAATTCTACCCAAGTATTATAATCTTCTAAATACACTCTTTGATAACCTGGATGTGCCAATTCATCATCATGACTAAAACTTGATTTCCAATGGGCTTCTCCCAAAGTAGGATCAATAGTCCCCGTAGTGGGCATCAATTGAATGCCCGACATCATCCAACCATGTATGGGACTAAAGCCCAATATCTCTATTGAATTATAATTGTAACCACCCCCATATTGGTTTTTATTACGCGTGATAGGTGCAGTAGCTACCATCCCAAAAGGCAAGGCGCCGGGCGTAAAATAAAAATACCTTCCTCGCGATGTTTCTACAAACGGATTCACCCATGAAATAAGATCCTCATAACTTTTGGATGATGGAAACACTTCAATTTCTGATAATCCCAATGCTAGACCTATGCCATCGGTAACCTCAAAACGAACCCAATCGACCTTCTTACTTTCAAAAGTAACGACTTTTGCAGCGCCATTATTGGGTAACGCATTTACTGATATAACCGATCCATCACTGAACTTTAAACGACCTCCAGCCGTATGTATATCCAAAGAAGCACGATCATATAAAATAATTTTATCAATGTTTTGAAGTGTATCCCAATCAAGTTGAATCCAAGGATACCTAATAAACCCCCAAAAAGTACCATTCCCTTCACAAGCCCATTCGCCTTTATCCGCGATTCTTATAACCCCATCAATTGCATTTTTGGCATTAAAGTAATCATTAAGATTACTCGATGAGGTGACCTTGGCTTTAGACGCAATATTTTTAGGTCCAGCAAATACACTACCTAAAAAAAAGAAAAAATAGAGGATTATTAAGTGGAACTTCAAAGCATTTATCACGACTTCCATATTTCTTGAATTTCTTCTAATGTTTTTTGCTTCGTCTCTGGGATAAATATTAATGTAAATATTAACAAAATCAAGGCATTAATCATGAAAATCCAAAAGGTAAAGGCTCCTCCAAATAAGGAAAGTAAAACAGGGAAAAATTGAGTGATTAAAACAACCCCCAGCCATAAGATAACAATACTAAACGACATAGCTGTTCCTCTTGTTTTTGTAGGGAAAATTTCAGAAATCAAAACCCAAGGAATAGGACCTAAAGAACTGGCAAAACTGGCGATGAAACCCAAAATGAATAACAACAATAGCGGGCCACTCGTGATTTCAAAATAAAAAAACATGCCCATTCCCAAAAGACAAGACACCATGCCGGATAACCCCCATATCAATAGAGTTCTGCGACCCCAATAATCTATTAATCGTATTGCCACAAGAGTAAAAAGCATATTAACGAAACCAATGATCATAGTTTGGAAAAGTGCGGATTCAGATCCAAATCCAACTTGTTTGAAAATTTCAGGAGCATAATATATTATGGCATTTATTCCCGTTACTTGTGAAAAGAATGCCAAAACGCATCCCACAACCATCGCCTTTCGAATCCCTGGCTTAAATAGATCTAAAAAACTACCCTTTTCCTCATTAACAGTTTCTTTAATTTCTTCCAAAATTTGATGGATTTCCTCTGTTCTATTAATTTTATTTAAAATTTTAAGGGCCTCCTCAGATCTGTTCTCTTTTACCAACCATCGCGGACTTTCTGGAACAAAGAAAAGAAGTATAAAAAATAAAATTGCAGGAATTCCCTCAGATCCCAACATATATCGCCATCCCAATTGAACGTTCCATGCCTGATCATGCGTGTTGGCTATTAAATAATTGACGATATAAATGATGTTGATACCAAACACAATTGCCAATTGGTAAAGGGTAACCAGCATTCCCCGAATTTGAGCAGGTGCAATTTCAGCGATATATAATGGAGATAACATGGAGGCCGAACCCACGCCAAGTCCACCTATAAATCTTGCCAGCACAAATTGTGTCAAATTGTCCGGAACTGCCGAACCCAGAGCCGATAGGGTGAACAATAGTCCTGATAATAATAAGACTTTTTTACGGCCGTATTTATCACTAAGGGCACCGGCAAAAAGGGCGCCAAATACGCATCCCCAAATGGCACTCGAGGCGGCCCAACCTGTTAGCATTGGACTTAGTTCAAATTTTACTTGCAAGTATCCAATAGCCCCCGCTATGACTGCAGTGTCATAACCAAACAATAAACCGCCAAAGGCAGCCACTGCACTAACAAGATAGGTATATTTTACTTTAGATAGCTCATTCATGATTTAGATCATTATCTTATATATGCCTTAATAGTAGCACATTGACTCCCTATGGCATCCCCACTCGGAGAGATCACATAGGGCCCCACGGCAGCCGGTATAATGAAAGTTTCTGAAAAATGAACTTCAAAAGGTTCAAATGATTGTGTTGGACTTTCTACTAATGCACAGCTTCCTTCAATTAAGTTTAATACATTCAAATTTCCCTCTGTATGGTGTGATACTTTCGTTGAAAACCAATGTCTTCGAGTTTCGATAAACTCTAACGCATGTAAGCCCGTACGCTCTTCCTTGACCCCATCAGATTCATTGATAATCTCAATAGCATTGATTAATTCGTTTTCAGCAAAATGCGTATTTCGATCCCATTGAATGGCTTCTCTTCCATGGTCCAGATGAATCGGTCGAGGCAAACCATCTAGACCAAGTCTTCCCCAATCCCACAACTTAAATGTGAAAATATAAGGCGTCGCACTGATCTCTAAAACCATTGAATTTTTACCTGAACAATGAATGGTTCCTGCTGGGATCAGAATATGATCGTGCTTTTTAACGCTAAACTTATTTACATATTTATCCGCAGAAAATACCATTTCCCCTTTTTGAGCATTTTCTAAATCCGCCATCATTAAGGTAGGGTCTATGCCATCACGTAACCCCAGATAAACATGAGCATCTTCACCGGCATCAAGAAAATAATAACTTTCATCTTGGGTATAATCCATACCGAAATGTTTTTTAATATACTCTGTTAGAGGATGCACCTGAAGGCTCAAATTCCCACCGCCCATCGTATCCAAAAAATCAAATCGTATTGGAAATTCCTTGCCGAATTGATTGAGAATGTGAGTCCCCAAAAGTTTTTCTGATTGGAAAAAAACCAAATTAATAGCCGGTATTTCTATATGCTCAGTACCAAATTTTAAAATCAAACTATTTTCCTCAGGAACACAATCAAAACACCAAGCATAATTGCTCACTGAACGATCAAGATCACAAACCTCCTTCATCCATTGCCCACCCCAAGGGCCTGGATCAAAAAATGGTAACAAGCGAAACGGCTGTTGAACGCATTTTTCCAATCCCATCAATAAATTCTTGACAGGTAACAGTTTTGGCTTTTCTTCAAGGGTCGTATCTAGAATAAAATCCCATGCGGAAAAAGTCCCTTGTTTCATTCTATCACAAGCTCTCCAATCACAGAAATAAGCCCTTTTATACAAGCGAAAAAAATCCTCACCTACATTGCTCGAACCAACATTCCCTAAAATACCCTTCCTAAATTTCTTTTGAATTTCCCACCGCGGCATGTCTGCATAAATAAATAGATCTGGATCGAGGCACAAAAGTGAGGCCCCCAATCCTATTGCTATTTTCACGCCCTTGGCCTGACGCCACTCCTTTCTCATTTTATTGAGCTCCGAATCATCGAAATAAACCTCCAAGTTCAAATCGCTCATATGTCCAAAAATTCTATCTTCAGTTAAAAATGGGTCTAGGAATTCATTCATCAATGTCTCTTTTCGAAATCCTTTTTCAGTACTGAATATAATGCCCTCGGAGAAGTGCAATTTCAATTGCGAAATAATTAGGCTCACAGCTACTCCATGGTAACACTCGATTACTATTTTTTGAGATTGACCCTTTTTTATTTTTGAAATAATACGATCCCATCCGGAAATAATTACCTCACGCTCATCTATTACAACGACCGGAAATTTATCATAATTTGATTTGTATCTATTTGTCACGAAACAATTTAGTAACCTGCATTTTGTGACCAATCCGGATGCAATTCCATCTCGAATAAAGGAATAGGAAAATAATAATTTCGCGCTGAGGGAACTGCAGTTGGCTTTACTTTAGAAACAGCATCAATGAGCCACTCTTTTTTTACCAAATCAGCCCATCTAAGTCCTTCCCATAAAAATTCAATTTTTCGTTCATGATGCAATGCTTCTACAAACGTATCATAATCCAATCCCACCAAATCGGGTAGGATATCCCTAACTTCTAGCACCTCATTTACAAGGGCTTGTCGAGCTCTTGCGCGTACCAAATTGACTGCTGAATAGGCCTCAGCTGTTGGTCCATTATTGATTTCATTCTCACATTCTGCATACATCAGCAAAATATCGGCAAAACGTATGATTGGAAAATCTACAGAGGTAGTCCCTCCATCAGATTCATTGATCTCATCCCAGAATTTGGTTACGTAATATCTGTCATCTTCTTCTGTCAAGAAAACTTCTATTCGACGATCTAGTGAATCAAAATTGGTTAAAAAAGAGGATGGAACTCTATAATTTCCTGACCCACCCAAAGATGGAGGCAATAAATCTTCATTAATATTACCCAAATTGTTGGCGCTTCTTGTGATCGCAAAAATGGTTTCATTATTAACATCATTTAAGTTTTTAAATAGAGAATTGACATCTGACTCCAAAGAATATGCAGTAGAATTGATTACCACCATAGCCCACTTTTTAGCTTGAGCACAATCTTGATTCAGAAAATACATACGCGATAACAATGCAGCTGCTGCATAACTATTGGGTCGACCCCAAGCACTTGAAAGCGGTAGCGAAGTCACCGCATGCTCCAAGTCGGTGACTACCTGTTGCTGGATGGACACCTTATTCGACTGGGGCAAGAGATACTTTTCAGAATCGGAAAAGGGAGCATCAAGCATCAAGGGCACCTCATTGAAGAGACGCTGCAGTTCCATATAGGCCAATCCACGAAAAAATTTAGCTTCCGCCAGAACCACGACTTTTCTAGCAGAATCCATTTCTATGCTAGGGACTTTTTCAATCACAATATTGGAAGCATAGGCGACAGCGTAGAAGCTACTCCAAACATTTTTAATTTCTGAATTACTGGGACCATATGAAGCATTTGCCAGCGTCGCAATGTCTGAAAAGTTGCCCTCATACAAACCTTCATCTGAAGCCAGCCCTTTAACTCTCCAGTAGGAAGCCCCGTAAGCGCCTTGATCATCCAAGAGATTATAAATTGCATTGAGCGCATTTTCTGCATCCTCAGAAGTTTTATAAAAATCAATTTCATCCAAATAGGACAAATTTTCCTCGTGTAAAAAATCTTTACACCCTGTTATACAGATTAATAAAAAAACGATGAAATAAGCTAGTGAACGCATTTATAAACTTATTTTAAATCCAACCGACCATAATTTTGTACTTGGATACCCCCCAAAGTCAGCACCCATATTTTGAGCCTCAGAATTGAATAAACTCACATCAGGATTTATTCCAGAGTATTTGGTTAGAGTAAAAATATTGTTACCAGAGATAAAAATATTAATGCCCTGAACCTTAATTTTTTCTAATAGAATTTTGGGTAGATTGTACCCAATTGAAAAATACTTCAGCCTTAAATACGAACCATTTTCTACCAAACTTTCATCAACAATTTTACCATCGTTTGGTGTCGAAATGGGTAGATTACCTTGTTGATTTGTACCACTCCACATATTTTCATAGGCCCCCTCAGATATGTTTCCTGATCCATTTATATTATTCAATATGACCTTGTTAAAATTGACAATTTCATTTCCAGCTACCCCTTGAAATAAAAGTGATAAATCAAATCCATAGCTGCTTACTTTTGTCGAAAAGCCGTATACCAAGTCTGGAGTGACGTCACCCAATAAAACTCGATCACTATGATCAATCAAACCATCCTCATTTTGGTCTTTATAAGAAACTGTCCCTACCTTGGCTACTTCGCCATCAAGTGTCGCTATATCAGTACCTACTGTTGTGACCATACCATTAATTTCCAATCCATATATAGCCCCAATAGCCTCTCCCTCAGCAATAATCAACCAATCATTCATCCCATAAACATCGGATCCATACAAAATTTGCGAGCTTCCTTCAGAAATTACTTTTCCTGAATTAAAGGCAATATTGGCATTAACATTCCAATCAAATTTCCCAATTTGATTTTTGAATCCAGCAGTCATCTCAATCCCTGCATTTCTGATGACTCCAGAATTGGTAACTAAACTAGCAACACCATTGTAGAAAGGCATTGGAATTGCAATAAAAGCATTGGTCGTTGTTCGATTATAATATTCAAGTGAACCCATCAATCCATTTCTGACTACGAAGTCTCCCCCTAAGTCAAATTGATTGGAGATCTCCATTTGTAATTGATCGCTGGCTATGCGAGTTGGCACAAAGGATTTTAGTTCTGTGTTTCCTAGATAAAATATACTTTGATCCAACTGACTGAACCGCAAATAAGAGGATATTTGTTGATTGCCCACACGTCCCGCACCTGCGTAGAAGTTGGCTCCAGATATCCAACCCGCTCCCGAAAGGACCCCAGCAGCCTTTAAATCCATGTTAAATCCAAGGGCAGGTAAAAAAACAAAATCTCCACCGAATCTCGAACTCGCATCGGTCCTTAGAATTAAATTAACATCATAAGTGCCCCTTAATTTGTAATCTAAATTTGCCATAGCTGCAAACCATTGGACCTCATCCAAATTTGAACCTATGGTTTTAGCGGCTCCACTCCCTAAGGCGTAATACCCCAATTTTTCGTTATCAAACCCTCTAGACTGTCCACTCAATAGTTCAACCAAAGTACCCTGCATCACTGCACCTATTTTTGCCTTTAGAATATTTGCCCCTTGGTTAAATTGATAAGATAGATAAGATTCATTGAACCAATTAAATGA
Source organism: uncultured Flammeovirgaceae bacterium (assembly GCA_913050055.1). GTDB lineage: Bacteria > Bacteroidota > Bacteroidia > Cytophagales > Cyclobacteriaceae > UBA4465. The sequence goes on from CAJXAT010000030.1 coordinate 11,590, forward strand.
TTGCTGTTTGGCATTCATTCCAACTCCTCCTACTGATAGCTCAGGTTGCAATACGGATCCGAAATATGAAAAATCTTCATTAAATATCTCGTCAACTCCCAACTGAGTATAAAAACTAAGTCGATCAGTAATATCATATGAAATACGAGATGACCAAAACAACCTTGAAATAGTCGAGAAAGAACTGGCATTTTGACTTAAAGCAATGGGATTCAAAATCTTGTGCGATGATAATAAATCTAAGGATCTCCCATCATTGCCATTATTGGGTAATCCATCATTATCAACCTGATAGTTTAAAATATCTGAAGATCCTAACAAGGGTGAAAACAAGTATGCACCGGTAACCACACCATATCCATTCGGATCATCAGTCAAAACTGAATTGCTTTCAGATCGCGCCAGTACCATACTAGAATTAAAAGACATCCGATCATTAGGCCGACTTGCCAGTCTCGCTTGTAGATTATATCGTTTCAGCCCTGATTGATTAACAATACCTGATTGATCCATATAAGATCCCAACATTGAGAAAGAGGTATTGTTATTAGAAACGTTAAGATTGATTCTGTAATTTTGAATTAAGGCAGTTTTACGATACAATCGCTGCTGCCAATCAGACCCTTTTCCGAAATTACTTGGATTCGTATAAATCAGATCATTACCGTCATTGGTTCCAACGTCATTTTGGTACGCAGCGAATCCACTCCCATCAAGTAATGTAGGTAGTTTATAGATATTTTGATAACCGGTAAAGGTCTGAAAATCCACACTAAATGCTTCCTGGGCACCGACCTTAGTTTCAATTAAAATTACTCCATTGGCTCCTCTAGAACCATATTGTGCTGTTGCAATTATATTACTTAAAACCTTAACTTCTTTGATATTGCTAGGATCAATTAACGATAGAAAATCTACTCCAGAACCATATACGTAGGCTGAGTTATTAACAGTATTGTAGTGAGGAATCCCGTTTATGACATAAAGTGGCTCAGCTCCCCCAAAAATACTACCTGAACCACGGACTCTTATCGAATAATCACTCCCTGGTGCTCCTGAAGCCTGAGTTACCCATGTCCCAGCAAACTTCCCTATGAGTAATTCATCGAGATGTACATAATTAAATGAGGAACCAGAGAATGAGGATGGCTCAACACGCATCGAATCCAATTGTCCATAAGCAAAGCAAAGCGAACTCCAACTGAAACAAAATATAAATATACTTTTCATCAGTAGCCTGGATTTTGAACAAGGTTAGGATTAACATTTATTTCCCGTTGCGGAATTGGAAATAATATATGCCTGCTCATATCTATGCTTAAGCTAGGTTTTGCAAGTAATACTTTTTCTTTCAGTTTACCCGTGCGCACCAAATCAAACCAGCGGTGACCTTCAAACACGAATTCTTTTGCCCTTTCCAAAAGAATAGCTTCTCTAAACGCCTCTTTATTCAAAGTAATATCGATACCATCGAGCCCTGCTCTTGATCGAACCTGATCCATCAACTCAAATGCTTCATTGGTGGGGCCTGAAAGTTCATTCAGCGCCTCAGCCTTCATCAATAAAAGATCTGCATAACGAAGATTGAAAAAATCACTACTCGAGCTACTTGCATTGGGCTCAGCGGCTTCATCCCAATATTTAAAAATATGTGGATCAAATGTATACGTTTCACCACTACTGCTATCGGTCCATTCCACTTTGAAGGTAACGTCTCTTCTCAGGTCTGAAGGATCAAACAAATCATAGAGATATTGAGTGGGTAACTCCCAAGACAAAGAATTTTTATTTAATTCTACTGGCAAGACCCGTACATTGAATTGGCTTGTTTCCCAAATAGCATCGTTATTAAGTGTAAAATTGACACTAAACAAAAGCTCACTATTGTTGCTATTTTCAATTTTAAAAATATCTCCAAAATTGGGCATCAACTCGTGCACTCCTGATTGAATGATGTCATTTGCTTCGTCAATCGCATTTTGCCATTCCCCAAGGGTCAAATATACCTTAGTTAAATAGCCTCCCGCTGCCCCTCTGGTTGCCCTTCCCATGTCCACACCCGAATATGCCCATGGCAACTGATCGCGCGCAAGCTCTAAATCAATAATTATTTGGGCATAAACCTCAGCAACAGCAGTCCTGCTAATAGATATGGTAGATAAATCAACGGTTGGTTCGAGTGATAACGGAACATCTCCAAACATCCTTACCAATTCAAAATACATCAGCCCTCTAATGAAATAACATTCTCCCAAAAATCTATTTTTTAGATCTTCATCCATTTCTATGATTGGTATTTGTTGGAGTGCAATATTAGTTACATTGATGGTCTTGTAAAGGTCTTCCCACACATCCTCTAAGTAGCCATTATTAGCATCCCAGGTAAAATTCGTCAAAGGCAATGAATATTGTGGATTATTGGCTCCTGAGGCAGATCCTTCATCCGAAGCCAGCGCCTGTACAACCCAATAGTTATTAAAATACACTCCACCAAAATCACGGTTACTGGTCCCACTCGCCATGTGATCATAAGAAGCATTGACTGCAAGCAATGCATCCTCAGCTGTTTCATAAAAGTTTTGAGGGGTCAAAAATGCCTTCGGAATCTCCTCTAATGAATCCTGACAGGTTGAGAATAAAACCATCAAAAATGACCATCCCATCGCTCTTAATCCCTGTTTAAAAGTTATATTTAAATCTTTCTGATCCATCAAAATCCTAAATTTAAGCCTACTAAAAGCATTTTAGAGTTGGGATAACCACCCAAATCTGCACCAAAATCTGTGGCCGATTGACCAAAGTGACTGACCTCTGGATCATAGCCCGAATAATTTGTTAATGTCCATAAATTTTTACCTGTTATATACATTCTTCCGGAAGATATTTTTAGTGATTCTAAAATTTTCGCAGGAAAATCATAACCCAAACTTACGCTTCTTAACCTCAAGTAAGAACCTGATTCAACCTGGGCAGAAGAAACATGCTGAGTAGGGACCGTTGTTGTCACTTTCGGATAAATATTACTTGGATTTGTAGGGGTCCAGCGATTGGCATAATATTCCAACGAAATATTGTTATTTGGTGCTTGTCGTTCCGTCAGAAACTTATTAAAGTTCATGATATCATTTCCCACTACTCCCTGAAAAAATAAGCTCAAGGACCAACCCCCATAAGAAAAATTATTATCAAGACCCACCGTAAATTGAGGTTGTGCACGTCCAATAAAAGTTCGATCTTTATCTGCCGAAATGATTCCATCATTATTCAAATCTCGATAATACCGATTTCCGGGTTGCAGCGTCTCGCCAACAAATTTTGCGATCTCATCCAAATTATCATCCAGCTGGACTATTCCCTCAAATTCATAACCATAAAATGTTCCAACTTCCTGACCCTCTACCAAAATAGCCCAACTTTCATTGGTAAAAGGTCCTGCTGAATTAGGTATGGAATCCCTATCACCAAGACTTAAAATATTATTTTTATTGGTTGAAAAGTTGAAGGAAGTATTCCACTTAAATTTTTTAATTAAATTATTGGAGGTGACGGAAAACTCAAATCCTTCATTTTTGAGATCTCCTAAATTACCTAAAACGCTACCAAAACCGGTATATAATGGTACCAATGTGGTAAGTAATAAGTCCGTAGTTCGTTTACTATAAATATCGCTGGTAATATTGACTCTAGCGTCAAAAAAAGAAAGATCTAATCCGATGTTCAACTGCGAAGTTGATTCCCATTTTAGGTCAGCATTAGATAGAAAAAAAGGCTCATAACCAAAAGCTAAAGATTCACTAAAAGAGGTCACATTGTTAATCAAAGGGGATAAGGAGGTATAAGGTCCAATGGATTCATTGCCCACCACCCCATACCCTATCCTTAACTTGAAATCATCAAAAAAATGAAGCGCTTGGATAAAGTTTTCGTCGCTGATTCGCCATGCCAAAGATCCCGATGGGAAAAATCCCCATTTTTCATTAGCTCCAAATTTACTCGATCCATCGCGCCGCGCAGTAATCGTGAAAAGATATTTATCCATCAAAATATAGTTGACTCTTCCCAAAAAGCTTAGAAAAGTATATTCAGATTGATTGCTGTTCAAGGAAACACCTTCCCCCAAACTTAAATCATAATAACCCAACATCTCATTGTCAAATCGTATAGCATTAGTGGTCATTCTTGAAAGCTCCGACTTTTGGGCCGTGTATCCAATCACTGCATCTAGATTGTGGATTCCGAACTTGTTACTATAGCTAAGTGTATTTTCATTGAGTATAGTTAAATTAGAATTGGTTCCTGACGATCCAAAGGCATCCCCTCCAGAACGTGATAACGAAGGCGTAAATTGATCCTCACGACTGGTTGAAAAATCCACTCCAAGGCTTACCTTAGCCTTCAATTTTTCTGAAACTTGAAGAGTGACTGACATATTTTCTACGACTCTAGATAAGCGATCCTCACTTGGCGACCCTAAATTTTTGAGCAGTGGATTTGCATTCCCATTAAGGGGTTGAAGCTTACTGTCCGCGAGGATAATCGCTCCATCATCGGACACTTGATAATTCTTATCCACGTAATTACCATTTTCAAATTTAATTGGCAGCATAGGATTAAATGATAGGGCAGCGGTTATTGAACCGCCATCAAAAGCAGAATTATCGTCAGTCATCACTTTCATGCTTCGCACATGACTAGCCAAAAGTGTATTTTGAAACTTTAATTTTCTGGTAATTTGTGCGTCTACGTTGATACGAGTTGAATATCGTTTAAAGTCGCTCCCAACGATGATACCTTCTTGCTGAAAGTAACTACCTGAGGCTCCATAGGTCACTTTCTCCGAACCACCTGTCAAAGTCATATCATAACTAGAAACAGCCGCACGTTGAAAAATAGCCTCTTGCCAATCAGTACCTTCTCCAAAGGAGCTGGGATTAGAATAAATACGTCCTAAACCTCCATTAAAAGAAGATTCATTAACGAAATGAGCAAATTGCGTTGCATTTAGTAATTCATAGGGATCACGCACTTCCTGCCAACCTTGATACGTTGCGAATTCCAATTTGGGAGCCCCCAATTTTCCTCTCTTTGTGGTTATGATGATCACTCCATTTGCCCCCCGAGCACCATAAATAGCAGCCGCTGAAGCATCTTTCAATACTTCCATAGAAACGATATCATTGGGATTGATTGTCGATAATGGATTCATTTGATCCCCTTTGGAAGATCCCGTTGTTATATCTTGAACACTACTCAAAATAGGTACCCCATCAATCACATATAAGGGTTCATTTCCTGCCGAGATCGAACTCGTCCCCCGTATTTTAATAGATGTAGCCGCTCCAGGTGCTCCAGAATTTTGAGTAACTGTAACCCCAGCCGTCCTACCTTGTAAGGCTAAATCAGCAGAGATAACAGGGATTACAGAGAGCTCCTTTTGGCTTACAGTGGCTACAGATCCTGTAAGATCACGTTTGGCCCGGGTACCATAACCAATCACTATTACTTCTTGTAATTCCTCAACATTTACAGTCATTGTCACATCGATAATAGCCCTCGCACCGATGGTAATTTCTTTGGTTGAATATCCAATGGCAGACATTACAAGTACTGCACCTTCCTCGGGCATATTTACCGTATAAGAACCATTATAATCTGAAATAGTCCCAATGGTCGTCCCCTTTAAAATAATATTAACCCCAGGTAAGCCTTCTTTATTTTCATCAAAAACAGTTCCCGAAATAACTCGTTCTTGTGCCCATACCAAACCATTATTCAATAAAATAATCACTCCAAAAAGAGATAATTTAATAGATGCGTTCATGATTTTTGGGCCTAATCTCATTAATCAAAACATTTTGGTGCAATAATAAAAGCTGAACCATCTTCATTGCTCACAACCAGATTACCTTTGTCATTAGTAAAAGTTACTTCCATGAAATCAATATCCTGATTTTCAGGAATATCAAAATAACTCCTCGGCCAAAGTGTTATTTCCCAAACGTCATCCCCCATATAATTCAGCGCAGCCACATCTTCATGATCACAAATTTCATAAACAAGATCCCCAGAATATGCCTTGGCGCACAAATCGATAAAACTCGCGCCGAGCATAAAATCATCACCATCCTTGGCATCAAAAACGATAGTAATCAAATCATTCATAGTAAAGGTTGCTTGCTCAACCAGCTGTCTGGGCTTGGGACCACATAAGTTGCTAGGATAACCAATGCCATCGATTACTTGCATACAATCCGTAAAAACAAGATCAAAATTATCATCAGAAAAACCCCAAGTTTGGTTACTTATACCATATGCCAATTGAACAATCATATTGTCTTCACCCGCTTTAGTGGTAATATAAACTGTTCCAGTAGCGCCATCAGCCGCCACAAAAGCTTCATCAGCTATAAAAGTGACCCATTCGACCTCTCCATAATTATCACCAATTCCAAATTTTCTCTCAAAAGCTGAATTCCAAGGCAATTTGGTATTACCATCGATCTCATCACTTGTCGTAAGCCGCATCGTTGAATTTCCAACGCTACTCTCAAACCTAACTGTTGTATATACGCTAGCATTCCAAGCCCTTGGTGCCAGAAATCCTACTATTAAAAAAAATGGATCTCCTGTATCATCGTCCTTCGAAACATCCACCTGCATGGTGATTTCAAAGGCTTCCCCCGCGTTGACCACAGATGGTTGATCAATCTGTAATATGGTCATGCACATAGAAAAGATGAGCAGCATACAGACAAAAAATACTGCCATAGCGCGATAGGGATTCCACTCAAATCTATGTCCTTTAAAATTTTTCAATGCAGCTCAAGATCATAGATATATACATTGTCAGAACAACCCAATTGAAATTTAATTCGCATTTCATTAAAACCTGAAATAGGTGACTCAACAAACTCAATAATGGCTGTGTCGAGGGTACTAAACAAATCCATTTGAGTTGGATAAACCGGATCATTGTATTTCCAATTACCATCCGAAATTACGGGAAATGGCACTTGCTTGGTTTCAATTTGGTAAGCAGTCGCTTCTGAATTGTCAAAATCCAATTTCAATTCAAAGCCAGTAAAATCAAACTTGTCCGATATTTCTATTCCGTTACGATACGCCGAGGTAATTTTCCATGACCCAGACATATCTACCGTAACTTCTTGAAAAGCACCATCTGGTATAAATATTGGACTTTCACACATCAGAAAAAGCCCAATCACCAGACATACTAGAGATGTTTTTTTAATTACATAGCTAATTTGAGTGACTTTCATATGTTTAAACATAGTAATTTAAAAACAATAAACAAAACATTATTTTACAATAGTTATTAGACTTGTAATTTAGAACCATCCCATTTTGGTATGAATAAAAAAAAATCAATTGAGGAACTTACAGTCGATCCAAAAAGCAATATTCCGCTGCACAAACAAGTCGAAGAATTAATACGAGAATTAATTTCTCAAAAAGAGTTTAAGGAGGGTAAACTTCTTCCGAAAGAAGTTTACCTCTCGAAAATTTTAGGCATCTCAAGAAATACCATTCGACAAGCTACTAATAAGTTGGTTCATGAAAATCTCCTTATTAGGACCAAAGGAGTTGGAACAAAAGTGGCTCCTCCATTAATGAGCACTGGATTAGAAAATTGGTACAGCTTCAGTCAAGAAATGCATACCAGAGGCCTTGACTTTTTGAACCATGAAATTGAAGTCAGTTGGATCGTATCAAACGTGGATATTTCTAATCAACTTAAAATTGAAAAGGGTTCAAAAATTTTAAAACTCGTTCGATTGAGAGGCTTAAAAAACAAACCTATGGTGCTGTTCGTCTCCTATTTCCATCCCAGAATTGGGTTGACCGGCTCGGAAGATTTTACTTTACATCTTTACGATATTTTAGAAAAAGAACATCAAATTTTACCCGCTAATTCTAAAGAAGAAATTAGTGCTATTTTGGCTACCGACGAATTAGCACAGAAACTTCGTATCAAAAATAATGATCCTATCCTTTTCAGAAAACGTTTGGTTTCTGATGTTGCCAATAGAATCCTAGAATACAATTTTTGCTATTATTTAGCACGCGATTTCAAATATGAAATTACCATTAAAAGACCTAATTAATAGTAGCCATTGGGCGCGCCTCGGGATCTACAATAAGATACTCAAATGGGTTTTCCCAAACCAGACAAATTGGATCTTTGGAACGCTTCCAACCTTGGAGTACCTCATCGGCTTCTGTTTGATACATTTTGTCTCCAGTTTTAACATTACTTGCTTCATAAAGTTTGATCAATCGACCATTGTACTTGGGCCACCAGCCATAATTGTTAAACTGATCTCCACTCCATTTACCTCCTAAATCAAACCCTTCTTGTCGCCAGGTACCCATAATCTCTCCAGCGATAACCTTACCTTGCAAATAAAATTTCACCCCCTCATGCCTCAATGAAAAATAAATACTATCTCCGACAAGGCGCTCCTTTGAAATCTCAAATTTTAGTTTTTTTGCCTTCACCTCAATCTTCCCCTGATCACTTGAAATATCTACTTGAAAGAAATTTTCAAATGAGGCATAATCAATCTGAATCTCCCAGCTCCCTTCATACGCCGAAATCAACGATTCATAAGGGGTTTCGCCAACAAAAACTGCCAAGCCCGTTTTAGGATCAAAAATTTTTATCTGATCAGGTGCGGCTTGCTCGGGTGCAAGGGCATAAAAAGCAACCCGAGAAATAGATTCCCAATCCTCTGGCAAGAGCTCATGTCCCATTTTCAACGCTCCATCTAGCTCATAGATTGGAGCAGGTAATCTCAATCTGTCATCTGATAGGTCTAATCGATACATCACTTGATTATAATCATAGCGAGGCACTTGAGGGTCTGGTCCTATAAACTTGGTATAAGTTCCCTCAAAATAGATAAACCGTCCATTTTCTTTGTCTAAATAGGGATGTTGATGGGGGTTATAAAAATAATTATGATGATCAGCCACTTTTACAGCATAGTGCCAAGGGCCCAACGGCGTATCAGCCTCACTATACCAAATGGTTTGGGCGCCGGATATCAAAATCCATTTTTGACGAAATTCATTCCAAAAAACTGAGCCTCTAAAAGATGTTATGGGCTGACCTGTCGCTACATCCATCAGTTGCAACCAACCCTCTTCAGGTTTCATGAGCCCTTCTTCTATTAATTTTTTCTGCTTTTGCTCATCAATTGCATCTGTATTTTGCTTCCAGCCATAAACCAGTTGACCATTTTCCCTTTCTAATTTGCGTTCAGCCCAATGACTGCCAGGGACTAGACATGTAAAATATTCATACTGATTGGGGTCTTCAATATGCCTAAGTGAGGGTTGCACTCTCGAAAAATTAAATTGTGAAGTCAAATAAAAGTAAGAATCGTTTCCCGATTTAGTCAGAAGCGGATGCTGAGTAAGATGGGGAGTCGTCAGCCATTCTAAAATCTCTGTCCTTTTTTCAAATTCCTCTTTTTGATCATTGAAAACAGCAATTCCTCTTTCATAATTCCCAAATAACGCATTAACCCTAGCGTATTTCGCAGCCAAGACCTCTTGATTTTTTTGATCTTTTACCACCATCATCCAATCAAACCAAACATATCCGGGACCAGCAAGATGGATCATTTTTTTGGTCTGATTGTTTTGATCGATAAAATAATCTATCTCAAATCCCATATCAGGATCAATTCCAGATTCAGTTGGGAGCGGGATAGTACCAGCAGCAACCGAAAAATTTCCACGATAGCTTTTCGGTAAGAAAGTGTCCCCCCAAATGAAAAAAATTTTATTTTTATAAATACTCCCCAAATTCGAATCTTGACCTAATACTTGTCCACGATCCCAGTATGTTGCAAAAGAGGGTACTTTTAATCCAAGTAATTCAGTATCGCGATAGATGCCCATTCCCGTCATCCGATACAGACGCTCGGCCGGCTGAATTCTTTCCATGAAAATAATCGCTTTTTTACCTTTATTTGGTGTTAATACTACACTCTGTCTACCCGTATCATCTTTGGGGATTTTATAACCTTCTGCCGCTACCAAAAAATAAAGATCTCGGCCCATGGCCTCTTGCTCATTATAAGCAATATTTCCATAGCTATCGCTGTAATAAGTGATCCCATTAATATTAGATATTTTGGCAATCGGGATGCCTCTTTTTGTAACACTATCAAGAACTGTAATTTGAAAATAATCATTTTGCTGACGACAAGAAAAGTCGAGCAATATGATGATAAAAAAGAATCTATTAAAAATTTTATATTTCATGATCATTGTGAGATTTCGATGTCTGATAACAGAAATAAATGCCTAACAAAAGAAAAGGAATACTTAACATTTGGCCCATATTTAGCCAAGAAAAATTAAACATAGAAGTTTCTTCTTTAAAAAACTCTAATAGCACTCTACTCCCAAACAAAACCACTAAAAAAATACCAAAGATTCTACCAATCGATAACGTTGAATAATATCGATGCCACAAGACAATTAAAGATAAAAATAAAATTAAATAAACAAGAGCCTCATATAATTGTACGGGATGTCGAGGAATTCCTTTGACCGCCGTACTTAAATCAAAATGATCCAAATGCTTTTTCATAATAATAGGGGCGTATGCCCCATAATTGTTCCCTTTATTTCTTGCCAGAACTTGAAGCCTGTTTTCAATAACATTTTGACGATAACCCACTACTACCATTGAATCTCGTACTCTGTCGTGAAAATGAAAAAGAAGCATTAAACTGTCGTCCATACCAAGGCTTACCTCCATCTCATCTATAGACCCCAAACGTGATAAAATATCACGCTCAAGTGGCCAACTATGTATTACACCAAAAAAATTTGACGAGGGCTTTCCCAATGATTCTGCATTTACAAAGTTACCCACTCTAATAAAACAACCCCCCAATGCTACCACTATAACCATCCGATCGATGTATTGAAGATAACTGTAACCTTCTCTTTCAGTAGGAATAAATGTACTCTGAGTAAAATCCCAGTGATAAGTATATAAAGCAACCGCTACCAAAATGCCAACGGAAGTCCCATGACTCGACAATCCTCCCTTCCACATCATCAAAGCCGAAGTGAAGCTGTTTAACAGATGAGGCTCATAAAAAATGATATGTCCCAAACGGGCCCCAATGGCAGTGCCTAGAATCATATAAACAAGTAGCATATCTGATTCGATACGCCAACGTCCTTCCCGTAAGAACATATATTTTACCACATATCGACTAATGGCAAACCCAGTAGCAAATAGAACTCCGTAGATGGTCAATGACAAGTAATCCCATTTGTAGAGTACCGGATCAAAATCTATAAGAATAACACCTATAAAGTTAGTTTGCATTGGAAGAAGTTCTTCTAGATGTGGTTCGGTCCAAACAAGCAGCCCCAATAGCTCCTGCGTAGCCCCCCAAAGCAGATTTCATTATTTTAACTACTCCTGGGGGTGTCCAACAATGTTGATCTACCGCGGCTTGAAATTCAGGGATGTAGGTACTTACGCCTTCAGCAATCCCACCACCCAAAACAATGAGTTCAGGATCATAACAATGGACTGCATTAATCATTATGGTCTTGTATACTTTAATTAACTGAGCCAAAATATTTTGAAAAACAGGTGAGCTGGCGTTTTCCGGCGCGAGCAGCGCCTTGAAACCCTGGCTACATAAATCCCCACGATTTATCTCGTGGAATTTATTGTTTAACCACCAACCAGAACCTTCACTTTCGGCACATCCCACTCCGTTACAATTGCATTTGCCTCCCTCGTATTGAATAATCGTATGGCCCAATAAGTTACCGGCTAGATGATTTGATCCTCTTAAAAGCTTACCTTCTAATATAACGGCACTACCTACGCCCGTACCTAATGTCAACATACAGCTATTTTGATAGCCCTTGGCCCTCCCAAAATGATACTCACCAATTAAGGCTGCTCGGGCATCATTTTCTAGAAATAAAGTTGCTCCAAATTTCATCTTGGACCACTTTTCCAAATCAAAGTCCATAGCATCTGGGTACTTAACATAGCGAGACAAAATTTTATTATTATAGGCATCTACAATAGAAGGAAAGGCAATGCCAATAGAATTCACATGCTCGGAATGACCTACAAAAAATTCATCAATGCAACTCGACAAATCATCAAGTATATATTGCACACTTGAGCTATCTCGAACCACAATTGAAGTTTGAAATAAAATTTCACTCTCATTAATTACAACCACCTGAGCACTGGTACCTCCCAAATCTATGCCAACCGAATACATTATCTATGTTTATAAATTTTATGCCCAATGATCCATAGGTCAGAGCCCCCTTTATCCACTTTGATAAACTAACTCTAATTTAATTAAAGATGATGCTGGAAAGATTCTAAGAGATAACGTTTGGGGAACATTAGAGCAAGATTGTTATAGAAGGGATTTTACGATTAATGCTTTATATTACTGCCCCATTTCAAAAGAAATCGAAGATAAAAATAATGGCTTACAACACATACATAAGAAAATTATTGTTTCTATCGGTGACCCCCAAAGAAGATTTGAAGAAGATCCTGTAAGAAGTCTAAGGGCTATTAGATTTAGTAATAAACTTGGCTTTAAAATTGATAATGAGGTTAAGGAAGCTATTTATGACAAAGGCCATCTTTTGTCTAGCATTTCAAATGCCAGCCTCTTTGATGAATTCTGTAAGATATTTCTTGGGGGAATGGGGGAGCAAAAT
>CAJXAT010000031.1 GCA_913050055.1 uncultured Flammeovirgaceae bacterium
GCGCTAATATTTCTTTTGCCTGGTATTCGTGAATATTCATGGATTAATTTTTTTAATTCTGAACAGAGGAAAGCACAATTGTTTTCTTGATTATTTTGCGAATCTAATTCATAGTTCGGGTTTAATCAAGTTCATTAAAACAAATGACACCTATATTTGCAACTATGCTTTATGCCAAAGACATCAGTAAGACTTATGGCGCACACGAAGTGCTGAAAGGAATTGACTTAGAAGTAGCTGAGAAAGAGGTGATATCCATTGTTGGCGCCTCTGGAGCAGGCAAAAGTACATTGCTTCATATTTTAGCGAGCTTGGATCAGCCCGATCAAGGATCTGTCAGCTTGAAGGGGCAAGCCCTGTTTTCACTTTCATCCAATAAGTTGGCTAAATTTCGTAACGATCATATTGGTCTTATTTTTCAATTTCACAACCTACTGCCTGAGTTTACGGCCCTCGAAAATGTATGTATTCCTGCCTTTATAGGGAATCGTAACGAGGCGGCAGTTTTAAAATCGGGAATGGAGCTTTTAGATCGTTTGGGAATCATAGAAAGAGCCTCCCACAAACCTTCGGAATTGTCTGGCGGGGAGCAACACCGCGTAGCCGTGGCACGTGCGCTGATCAATCAACCGGCGATCATTTTTGCAGATGAACCTTCAGGCAACTTAGATTCTACCAATGCGCGAGCCTTGCATAAGTTGTTCTTTGAGCTCAGGGATGACTTGGGCCATACTTTTGTGATTGTCACGCACAACGAAGAACTTGCCGACATGGCAGATCGAAAACTCGTGATGCGGGATGGCCGAATGGCCTAAAGGGCAAATTTCATTTTCAAGGTGATCATGTGATTTCTGGGCAGACCAGGATAATAGTACCGCGGGCTACCACTACCAAAGGCTCGGGCATTGATCTGATGCATGGAGGCATAGACTTCGTTAAATAGGTTGTTGATGCGATAGCTTAGGTCTAGATCGAGTTTTGTGAAGATCGTGGGCTGCCAACCGATCTGAAAACTGGTGATTTGATAGGCAGTCGAATAGCGGCTGTTGTTATCGATCAGCGGCATACGATCAATGTATTGGTAACTTAACTGCGTATAGAGGCGTTCTTTGAAATTTCCTTGAAAAGAAAGGCTCAATTGATTGACTGGAATCCCCGTAAGTGCATTGCCGTCATAGCGTAGCAGTTCACCATTAATTTCTTCTTCAAACTCTTTAAACTTATAGGCTGCATGGTTATAATTTAAACTTTGATTGAGTGTGAAATTAAGTGTTTGAATCAAGCGACTTTTGATACTGAGTTCAATGCCTCTATGCCGCGTGCTACCGGCATTGATACCCGTGTATTGATCTTCGGCCGTTCTTCTAGATACGAGGAGATCACGAATATTCATTTGATAAATAGAGAAGGAATAGGTCAGCTTTTTGCCCCATGAATGCCCTTTCATACCCCATTCGAAGTTCCAACCCGTTTCTGGTTTTATATCGGGATTGATGGTTCCCTCAGGAGTTAATGTTTCCTCCAAGCTTGGCGGTGAAAAACCGTGACTCATAAGGGCAAAATGAGTGAGTCCGGGCCGAAACGTATGCGAAATGCCTATTCTGGGAGAATAGCGGGTCTGAAATTGGTAATTTCCACTTTGATCTATACTGTCCAAGTCATAGGCATCGGTATAGTCATAAAAGGTTTGATTGAGGTTCAATCCGAGGTCTATATTCAGGAAAGCTAACGGCTTTAAATTAACCTCCAAAAACACGTTGTAGTATCGTCTGATTTCTTCATTGTCTGATAAGTATGCTCCCTGAACACTTCCCGTATTAGGAAAATCGGCATAAAGATTTTCAGCCGTTTTCCAATGATAGGCATCTTGATAGGTCTCTAGTCCAGCCATGACTTGATGTTGGGTTTTGGTGATTTTTTTGATGAGCCGAGCACGAAGGCCGACCCCATATATTTGATCTTCCAAGATATTGAAGGGTCTGGCTTCAAAGCTTTGGATAAAGGAACCAAACAGACTCACGTGTTGGGTCCATCCGGCGTGATAGGTATGCGTCCATGAACTCCCTAAAAGAAATTTATCATAATCTTCAAACCCTTGAGATTGGCCCCAAGTGAAGGCGGCTTTAGTGGGTTCATTTTGATAATCTGTTTCACTCAATGAACTCGGTATACCGGCATATTGATTCACATAATACATCAGAAAGTTGAAGGTATTTTTGATTGTATTGAGGCTCGAGGTGGCCAAGAGCGTATTTCTTTTGAAGGTATTATTATCACGATAGCCATCACTTTGCTGACGATTGAGTGACAGGTGGATACTTCTTTGGTTTTGATCGAGGGCATAGGTCAGACTGTTTCTCAAAAGCCCAAAACTACCGACGGTGGCTGCTGTTGAAAGGGACTGTGATGCCAAGGGTGTTTTTTTTGGGTGGAGGATCAATGTTCCGCCGAGCCCACTTCCATAAATACTGGCATTGGGTCCTTTGAGAATTTCAATCGTCCCAATGGTATTGAGATCAATGTCTTCAATGGTGGTTTCGCCACTGCCGTTGGTGAGGGGAATGTCTTGGTAATAAGCTCTGATCTTTTTTGTGGAAAAAGCGGCACGAGAACCTACGCCACGCATGGTGATTTTGTTGGTGTTCAAAGCTCCCGATTGCATAAAAACTCCTGGTACTTGATTGAAAAGTTCAGTCATCAAAGTGGGATCGCTGGTATTTATTTCTTTTGAGGATAGTTGGGTGAT
Source organism: uncultured Flammeovirgaceae bacterium (assembly GCA_913050055.1). Lineage (GTDB taxonomy): Bacteria > Bacteroidota > Bacteroidia > Cytophagales > Cyclobacteriaceae > UBA4465. Next base: position 2,747 of record CAJXAT010000031.1, read on the forward strand.
GGCACCTGGATAGATTTGATTCCTTTGTGGGATCCCAAAATCATTGACCGTAATGGTGTTGAGTAGGACGGGACCGGGAGCTAATAATATAACTAAGGGAGTATCTAAATCCAGTATTTGGAGATCTTGATAGCCCATGCTTTGAATCAAAATTTCACGACCTGGATGATAATAAAAAACACCTTGATCATTGGTTTGAACCGTATCCCTACTGAAAATATAGGCTCCTTTAATTGGCTGTCGATCGATTTGATCTAACAAGAGGCCTTGACGTTGTGCATAAAGCTGAATACCCGTAAAAATGAGTAAAAAGGTAAGGATACTTTTTTTCATGGAGTTAAAGTTAACGTGAGTAAAATCACATTTTGATTTTTTATGCCGTAAAATGGATTCACTTGAAAGAGAATATCTTCTACATGAGACCACGAAAAACTATTGTTTTAAAAAGAGAATACTAAACTGCGATTAGTTATGGTATTGAATCAGTAAAAAATTATTTATAAGTATTTCATTATTAGTTCTGACCATAGTAAGTAACCTTTACTATTTAGATGGGTACCATCATATGTCAGTGATGGATTAATCAATCCATCATCAGTGGTGAAATGTGGATTAAGATCAATTAAGGAATAAATTCCATCCGATTGATGTATTCTAATTGAAGCGTTTACAATATCTATTTTTTCATTTATGAAATCTCTAGCGGTTGGTAAGAGTGTTTGAAGATAAAGCTTTGTATTGGGTAATTTTTCGTGTAGCAGAGTAGTAATTTTAAGTAAATTGTTAATTACATAGTCGGGCGAGGGGATTTCCTTACGATAGTAAAGATTGAAGAGGTCATTTACACCAATCATTATAAAAATAGACTCAGGTTCATATTTAATCAATTCACCGAGTCTTGAAAGAACTCCATCCGTAACATCTCCAGAAATACCTCTATTTTTTACATTATCAATTTTTAATTTAGCTCCCCAATCTTTACCGCCCTCAGTAATGCTATTACCTATAAAAACAATATCTCCAGGATATATAGGTTTCTTTTTAAATTTTTTTATCCTTTTTTTATAATGATTTTTTGTCCATCGATCATGATAATCTATAGTGGTATTTTTGGAAGGATAAATAACTTCTGAATTAGATTGACTTAGAGCATATTTAGAATTAGTTATGATTATTAGAAAGAGCAATTGAATAAGAATTTTTCTATCCATGAATTTTCGCAGGTTAAGTTAGTTTTGATGACTTTTTATGGGACATTTTTCTCCTATTGCACTTTACCAATGAACTAATCTGATCAAATTTAATTATAGTTTAAATTAAAAATTTGATAAAAAATAATTCCAAAACGTAATCTCGCAAAATAATTTATTGATTAAAGCTAATTAGCTCATTCATTAAAGGAATAGAAGGTTGAGCTCCTCGTTTTGTTACTGAAATAGCAGCTGCTTCAATGGCTATTTTTATTGCTTCTTCCAACATTTTATTGTCAGATAAGGAAGATGCTAAATATCCATTGAATACATCTCCTGCGGCAGTTGTATCTATTGCTTTCACATTCTTGGCTGGGATTAATTGAGCATTTGTATTTTTTGAACTTAAATAAACACCGTTTTCACCGAGTGTGATCAAAATTGCATTCCTAACTTTTTTTAATAATTTCTTTCCAGCGGTCTCTAGTTTTTGTTCATTATCAGGATATATTCCTATTAGATTTTCTGTTTCTGACTCATTGGGTGTAATGATATCAACCATACTTAGTAATTCATCCGAAAGAATTTGAGCTGGTGCTGGATTTAAAATAGTTTTTACATTATTTTTTTTTGCCAATCTCAAAACATACTCTACTGTTGATATTGGAATTTCCAACTGAATAAGGACAATATCGGCTCGAGCAATTTTTTCTTCAACTAACATAATATCTTCAACAGACAAATAATTATTTGATCCCGGCGCTACAACTATTGAATTTTCACCTGATATTTCATCAACTAAAATTATTGCTACACCAGAGGGATGTACTTTATCAATAAAAATATGATTTAAATTAATATTCTCTTTTTTATATTCTTCAATAGCTCTATTTCCAAAATAATCGTTACCAATTTTACAGATAAAGGTAACCTCACTTCCTGCTCTTGATGCTGCAACCGCCTGATTAGCACCTTTACCGCCTGAAATCATATTAAAATCTCCTCCAAGTACAGTTTCGCCTGGCGATGGTATTTTTTTTGAATCAACTACAAGATCGGTATTGCTACTTCCAACTACAACTATCTTTCCCATATTTATACGTTTTTAGCCATTATGATAAGACCAAGTCCCAAAATAAATAAAAGGAACATCAGCCATATTAAACTATTAGTCCCCTTAGGAGCCTGTTTAAATTCTTTCCAAATAAATACACCCCAAATTGCAGCTACCATTGTTGCCCCTTGACCCAAACCATATGAAATTGCAAAACCAGCTTTGCCAGCAGCTATCATATTTAATAGCATACCAAGAGCCCAGATCATTCCACCAAATATTCCGATTATATGTAATTTAGTATTACCTTTTGAAAAATAATCATTGTATGATACTTTGTCTCCCGTTACGGGTTTATACATGAAAAATGTATTGAAGAAGAAATTTGAGACGAATATGCCAAGTGCAAAAATAAATACAGCTGTATATGGCGTTAACAATCCTTGAGTTGGATTAGCGAAATTAGTGGATATAGAAGCAGCCACAAAACGATAAAAGAAACCCATCAAAATACCGGCAGACAAAGAAAATAAAATACCTTTTTTCGTTGAGTTTCCCTTTGAAATTCTTTTATAAGCTAACGCATCTACAATAATTGCTGCAGTAACGAATCCAACTCCAGTAAATAATAATATTGGATCTCCGACAGGTACAGCGACGTAGTTTACAACGACACCCAACACCAAGGCGATTCCAATACCGATTGGAAAGGCAATAGCCATTCCGGCAATATCAATAGCAGCCACTAAAAGTAAGTTGGCCATGTTAAAAACAGCACCACCCAAAAGGGCTAAAAGAATAGCTTTCATACTGGATTGGAGCAAATTAGGTATAAATTCCTGCCCATTTTGTCCCATGCTGCCAATAGTAAGTCCAAAAACTAAGGATAGAAGAATGATTCCAAGCGTATAGTCCCAGTAAAACAGCGGAAACCCCCACTCCTTGGAAGCCATTTTTTGGGTGTTTGCCCAAGACCCCCAGCAAAGCATAGTTACTATGCATAGCAATATTGCTAAAGGGTAAGATTCGACGATGAACATAATTTTTTATTTTTAAATGAACTAATAATTTGCATTTAGAGATTACTTTTTAAGCTAGCTAATTATTATTCGTTTGTAAATCTCTCCATAATTAATAATATAGATTCCAGATGGGTATTGTGATAGGTCAATGGTCACATCAACTTCGGTTAGAATAAAAACTGCAATCTGTCTCCCTGTAATATCATTTATACGTAATATAGAATCTTCACTTAAAGATTCATTAGTGAAATTCAAATGAATCAACCCAGATGAGGGATTCGGGAATACCTGTACACCCTGTTTCTCATTTGAATTATTAAAACCAGTTCTTAACCCCTCAAATTTTATCTTCCAGGAAATCTCAACTGCATCATAGGTGAATCCATCTACATTGTCCACGGCGAAATAGATCATGCCACCTTTAGCAACATTCTTCAATTGGAAGGTTTTTACGTCGTACTTCCACGATCGAGAAGTTCCAGAAATGGTAGTAATCAATTCTTTATCAGGTCCAAAAAGCTTTAATTCCGTACCTGAATCGTCATTGTAAACGCGACGTATTCCTAAATCTGTAACAGTATAATTTCCTGAAAAGGGAGCCTCAAATGAGCAGACTATTAAGTGCTCGGATTCTGGTGGATGCATTTGAAGATCTAATACGCCTGGTACACGTCCTTTGTTTTCCCCTATATCAGCACCTTGGGCAACTGTGCTTTTGCCTACATAAGGATACTCCCCCCAATAGTTCTCTAAATGATTGAAAACTTCCGGATGCTCACCAGGGGTGTAAGGTTCGAGCAGTTCTCCAAGGTCAACTCCATTATTATCTGTAGATTCATAATACTGGAGCGCGGCACTTGTGATCCCATCGCTCACGGTAGCCTGTGGACCTTCGCCTTGAGACTGCGCGTCATAAGAACGCCAAATATCTTTTATATAATCTGGTGGCTTGTTAACTGTAATGGTCTTATTCATAGAAGCGGATTCACCGGTGCTTGATGTTACACTCAAAGTCACATCATATGTCCCAGGTTCAGCATATGTGTGGGATACAGAACTACCCGATCCTTCAGTATCATCTCCAAAAATCCAGGTGTAACTTATTATGCTTTGCTTATCTTCCGCCAAGCTTACAATGCCATCCAGCTCAATCGTAAGATGATTGATGGCTGTTATTTCAAATTGTGCAACAACGGCAAAGAATTTTGATTCCAAAGCCCCTATATCCTCTCTATTTCCAAAGGGAATAGAATTACCATCTAAGTCTAGCGAATACTGAGAAGGCCCTCCCATGTCTATTGCAGGACTACCCTGTAATAAATGTATATCGCGTTCAGTAAAATTTACAAAAAGTGGGTCGGCAATGATCTCATTATTTCCCAATACATAACCTTTGGGATTATCCAAACTACCATCTACCGAGAAATAGATATTATCACTTGTAGAATTTCCAGGATTTTCCCATTCAAATGCCTTAACTCCATTGGCCAATACGAATATGTTATTGCGCACGGATCCCTGTGGAATGGTATGATGAAGACTGATACCCCAGTTAAAATCAGTATTAGCAGGAAGTACCCTAAGTATCGTATTGTTTTCAATAATTGGATTATTACCGATTGGTCCATCCAGAAACCACTGGTAATCATCACTATAATTATAATAGATTTCAAAATTACCCCAGGTACAATTATCACATTCTGAGTCATCGTAGGTCTCTAGAAAGCCCTGGTTACCAATGCTGATGTTGTGATGAATCTTCCAGTTGGTATGAATACCCTCGTCATCAATTTCAATGGCTCCTCCATCAAAACCATATGAGTTTGGGGCTAAAAATCCTTCAATGTTATTATATGAAATTTCTCCACTATACCCAGCACCTACAATCGCCATTGGGCCCCACCATTTATCGATTCCACCACCGGGGCTGTGCATGTGATTATTTGTCACAAGTACATCATGAGCATACAACCTTACCGCAACACGACATCCACTAAATTCGCTGTTTTGAACTGTAATATTGTGATTGACTCGATTAAAGGAAGCAATCCCTGCTACTGTACGCGGATCGCTCGTTCCACAATCGTATATATAAAAGTCGTCTATCAATATATGATTTGCTGAAATGCGAATTGCATTTCCCTTGTCTAAAGATACATCCGGATTACTTATGGCTGGTTTTTCTCCCTCGCCATAAGAACTAAAAACGATTGGAGAATATAGAGATCCCGATGCTGTGATTTCAAAAGTTCCTATCCATTGCGATCCACGTTCAAAAAGCACCGAGTCGCCAGGCAAAAAGGCATAGCCATCAATATTATCTAGGGAATTCCAGGGATTATTCTTGCTACCATCTCCGTTATCATTTCCATTTACTGATGAGATATAATAATTATGGCTTGATTGTAAATTAATAATCCAGTTTGTCTGAGTAGCTGTACCTTTCATTCTCTCCAAAATCACTTTGTCGATCAAAGGTATAAGCCTATCGGCCATGGCTGAAAATGTATCCAGCTCTTCACCAAAATTTAACCGCGTCCGACTAATATCATATAAATCAGAAAAATCATACTTATCAAAATGCTCCTGAATCCCTTCAAATCCATACATAAAACCAAGTAAACCACCCCATGTTGCAGTGGGGTTGTCAGAGTCCTGACCTGAAAGCGTACCTATTTGAATGGTTCTTTTGAGGTCCCCTTCACCGAACAGTAAGCTAATAATACTGAACCCAAAATTGCTCCCACAATCATAAAAAGCTGAGTAAGTGTAATTATCTGCTCCCCCTTTGATATAGTAATCATGGAATCCATCACGTACAGATTCCCAGTCATCTATATCCGTAGAATTCATATATTCATTTCTCACCCAATCATACATTTTGGCTATGTAGGATACCTCAGGAATATACGTTCGTGCGGAATCTGCTAACCACAATATCTGGTCTTTTCGAGACAGCCCTTGATCTACAACACTTGCCAGAGAATGCATGATTACATAAAACTGTGCAGCATACATGGAATGGGAATAGGCAGTTGTCCTAATTGGTAAATATGATATATCCAATGCAATATCTGGATTGCTCGGTGCCAGCAATCCAAATATTTCTGTCGTTAGTTGTGCATCTATCATCTCCCAGTTCTCATTTAAGTGAGGTAGAGAAGTAACGGGAGGAACCATATTCTCTTCTCTCATGAGATTAAAGGCTGATTCATTGGATACCCACAAAAAGTTTTCTTCTTCTGATGAAATATGCTCAAGCCATTGGGTTCTGATTTGTTCTCCAGTAAGTAAATACGTATCGTAAGTCTCTAAAGCATGCTGATAGATATACTCAATGTCTGTATCATCATCAGCACCCCATATCTCTGGGTCTAATACAAAGTCAATATACGCTCCATAATTTTCATTTCCTTGGTTTGTATTCCAATCCTCATCAGTATAATAGGGCTTATTATTCCTTTGGCCCTCGGTCTTGAGGCCAGTCCAGTTCGCTATACAACTGCCAAGCCAAAACCCTTTCAACTTTTCTTTATATTCAACTTTGCCAATCGTTTGCCCCTTTAAAAACTGAACATGGACTAACATAATCAGCAGCAATAGTTTAGTTATTCTATTCATAATTCAATTTTTGAAAGGACTCGAATGCATCCATTACTTGGTTTTTTCAACAAGCACAAAATTATCCATTGTTTTGTAGAAATCTGAGATGATTTTTTCTCTTTCAAAATTTTGCCAGATTGTAATCATCCGAGAATTTCCAGGTCTGTCCTCCCAAACTCCGTCAACAAGCTTAGGACTAGGGATTTGAATTGGGACTGCCCATGAAGGGTTTTTCACAATTGCCACTGCTGCCATATCAAAGAGGGCGCGAGCTTGATCATAGCCTTCATCATAGCCATCATCGTACTCTTCAATCTTTTCAAATAAGCTAACAGAATAGTCTCCAAAATTTAAATATTCCATGCCATCTCTGCCCATGATAGGACTCGATAACAAAGGTCCTTTGCCAGGCATGATTTCCTGTATATCTGATAAAAATGCTTTAACAGCATCAGTACCAGTCGATTGATCATAGCGTACAAGCACTATTTCAAAATCCACATTAGAATCGAGTAAGTATTGGAGGGCTGCCCGATCATCTTCCTGATTATATTCACCTGATTCTGGATAATTGGAGCCAAGCCATACAATTCTTATTTGACTAGCAATAGATGGGTCTTTATAAAGAGCCAAAGCAATATTGGTTAATTTGCCAATTGGTAGTAAAACTAATTTTTCGTCTGCTGAAAATTTCGCGCTTGAAATAATGAAGTTAACGGCATCCATCCCATCGAATGTAACTTCTTTGATATCCTTTTTGATTTGCTCAAAGTTGCCAGTGGCTCCTTTAAAAATGTCTATTCTATCAGAAAGGTCACATAATTGAACAATTCTTTCAGCCTCGCGGTAGTGTTCATCAATATCCCCTCCATTTTTAGTCTTGTTGATGGTAATACCCTCAACGTCAAAAACATTACCATTGAACAACAGGTAAGCAAGTGCATGTTGATCATCCAACTCATTGTTGGCATCTGTATCGATGAGTATTCTCGTTTTCTGTTCACCTCTCTTTGTTAGTACATATCCCTGCTGATCTGAAGCTGATAGCTGATCAAAAACACTATGATCTTCAACTATTTTCCCGTCCAGAAATCGAAATATTACGATACCTTCAGCTTTAAACTTCTTCCCACTCTCTTTAGGTGTTCCTTCAATTGTAAAATTGATTGCTGCCTTTTCATCTCCATAAACTTCATCGATATAGTTAATTTTAACATCAATATACGACTCCCTATAGTCCTGAACATATTTTTTTAGGGACTCGACTCCATTCAAAGTCAAATCACCTTCTAATTTCTTATAGGATGGATGTACCACCTCATCGAATAAACCATAACTACCTGTATTCCATACTTCGTTGAATGTATGAACAGTTGCCCTGTATTTATGATCCGGCTTTTGAGAATAGCAAGGTGTATATAAATAAAGGGCTAAGAATATCGGAATAATATATATTACTAACTTTTTCACGCGCTTATGTTTTTTCGTATACGATGGCTCCTGCAATTTTAAGTTTGGTTCCGATTGATTTTTCATTCTTTTTACCCGTAATTACCATTTTGATTGTATGACTACCATGGTCCAAATTCATTACATGCGCAAGATGGGCCCCATTGAGCCAACCATCTCCAGCACCCCAATCCATCCTTTCGTAATAATTATCCCTTGATCTGAAGAACTGGCCGTCAACGAATATATCTATCTGACCACAATCCAGATCAAATCTTCCTAGCAATACCGCTCCGGTTCCGACAAAATTGAAAATAACTTCAGAATCTTTCTTATCTGCTTGCTTTTGCTTTTCTTCATAATCCCATTGATTGGGTTGTTGAATGATCTGCCAGTCTCCTTTCCACTCCCAATATTTCTCATCACTGATGCTCACTTTTTCCTTAGGAGTTGTATTTGGAAATGAAATTTCTAATTTGGCTGGAACAGATTTTTGCTCCTTTATATAAAGCATTCCGTTTTCTACCTTTCCTTCGTTATCAATAATTAATTTTTTTGCATAATGTAAGGTCCTATCAACTGCGATATTGAATGAATAATCAGTATAGATAAATAATGAATCAGCTATTTTGTCCATATATCCTGTCCATAATTTTGGAATATTATCATATCCAAGTATTATACCCATGACACCTGCAACATTGGACGGATTACAATCAGAATCTGCTCCACATCTTGCACTGATCTCCATACTTTTTTCAAAGTCACCTTCTCCATACAATAAACCCATAGCTATAAATGCACCGTTTAATTTGGCATCAATATTGAATTCAGAAAGAGCACAACAAATATCAGAATCCCCCCACTTGTTATTTATTTCATGCCATGTTTTTTTCCAATCTTTTGGATTTCGCTTGTAACCATTAATCACATCTCTTAATATCGCGTGATATTGACTTTCGATAGGTATGGATTTCATCGCATTATAGAGTACTTGCTTTATGTCATTTTCAAAATAAGCAGCAGCATATAATGCACTAACAAACATCCCCCCATATACCCCGTCACCATAATTCATAATATGACCAATTTTATCACAAATTTTATTAGCTGTCTGAGGCATGCCAGGACTCATAAGTCCGATATAGTCCGCCTCTATCTGAAAATCAATATCATCTGCGTGAAGATTATAATCGGGATGTCCGGACATGGGAGGCTTTATACCATTCCATATATTCATTCTAGCTCCTCGATTGGCATGCCATAACATATAACCTGCATTGACAAATGCTTCCCCAAATTTTTCTACAGATGCATCCATTCCATACTTATCCATAGTCATCATAAAACTCATCTGCACATAAAGGTCATCTTCGGTTATAGAAGTTCGCAATGTTTCGGGGGACCATTCTATGGGGTCTTCATTAATCCGTCCATTATATACAAATTCTGAAGGGGCTCCATATGAGACACCTACCATTTTACCAGCCCAACCACCAGCAATCTTATCACGGAGAATATCTTCCGAGATAGTTAGGTATTTTTGGGATGGTCTTTCGCATGAAAGTAATAGCATTAATAAAGAAAGTGTTATTATATTTTTCATTTAAGCTCTTTTATTATGTCGTTTAAAATTGATCTAATTAATTTTTCTAACCCGGATATTAAGATTATTTCGGCAAGAAAAAGCTCACTAATAGTTATAAAATGATGGTGATCAAGCTCTATATTACCATCCTGGGTTCTGCGGTAAAAGATTAGGATTGATGTCTAACTCATCTAATGGAATGGGAAATAGCTCATCCTTATTAACCCTAAAATTTTCAAAAATAGAGTCTCTTTTGATTGTAGTACTCGTAGCTGGAATTGTAAAGTCAGCTGCCACTTGAGGCCCATATTCTCCCCACCTTTTTAAATCAAAAAATCTTAAATATTCTCCACAAAGCTCTACTAAACGTTCATGCTTAATTTGCTGCCTAAATTCTTCTTGGTTTAATTCGCGACCAGCAGTAATTTCCAAATCATTCATATTAGATCTATTTCTCACAATGTTTACATATGAATGGGCCTCTGAAGTATTACCATTTTCATTAAGAGCTTCTGCCAATAAAAGAAGAATATCTGAATATCGAATTAGAATCATATCTCGCCCTCCATTCTTCCACTGAACATAACCTGAACCGTTATTAATTTCATTATAAACTGCATCATTCTCATTAAACTTATAAAAACTGGCTCCGGTAACAATTTCTGTAGTGTTTGTAATCCACCATGCCCATGTCTGACCGTAGAGCGTTTGATCAGTATATTCTGTAAAAAGGCTGACATTCATTCTTGGATCAAGATTACCATCTTTATTTGCTTCCACCAAATAAGATCGAATTGCGAATTCTGATGCCAACTGATCTGCCCAAATTCCAATATTTGATGGCCCTGGTGTATTTATTCTAAAATACCACGCATTGTCAGACTCCTCTTGGGGACCATTTTGAAGGAAATTAACTTGAAAAATAACCTCCTTATTTCCGGTAGTGAGTTCCTCCGTAAAATTAGACTCATAATCTTCATTAAGTTCATAAAGTCCAGATTCAACAATAGATTTTAAAATTTGCTCTGCACCAATATAATTTCGCTGCTGAAGATATGCTTTGGCGAGCAATGATTGTGCCGCCCCCCTTGTCACTCTCCCAAATTCTGATGAGGGATAAGACGTGGGTAATGTTGGTATGGCTTCATTAAGTAATCTCTCAATGAGAACCCATATCTCATCTGATTGCGCTTTTCTTGGCCTATCATTGGCACCTTGAATCCTGTCGACATAGGCAACACCATTGCCATAGACATTTATAAGGTGATAATAGGAAAATGCTACCAAAAACTTTGCTTCAGCGATTATACCATCAATACCAGTTAAAGTGGTGTTATTTCCTCTTTCAATAACTTCATATGATCTGGCTATTAAAATATAGAAATTATACCATAAGCTCTCGTGGAATTCATTATCCAAATCCGAGGTAAATGTTGCCAAATTTAGAGTTTCTCCTAGTTCACCAGTGAAACCTTCGTCAGAAAGCAAATTAAAAGTTTGCTGAATTTGACCAGCATACATCTCACCACTTTGCAAATAATCATATGCTCCTATCAATCCTGAATAAAAGTCATCCCTTGTTTTCCAAAAACTATCCTCTGTTGGCTGATTTGGATTTATTTGTTCCAAATTGACGCAAGATGAAAAGATGATAATTAGACATATCATTCTTATTTTAAAATTTAAAATTTTCATATTTCTTTATGGCTAAAACGTAATATTAAAACCCGAATTAAATATTCTAATATTTGGAAATCCTCCCCAATCGACTCCAGGAGCTAATATATTACTATTAAATTCAGGATCCATCCCCGAATATTTAGTAAATGTTAAAAGATTCTGACCACCGATGAAAATACCAAGATTACTGGTTCTTCTCCATGGTATTTGATAATCAATTCTTACATTTTTTAATCTAAGATAAGAAGCATCTTCAACAAAAAGGCCACTTGCAATATTATTTGGGCTACCAAAGTCTGCTGTAGGCCTGGGATCGGTTCCTATACCTTCTATAAAGGGATCATAATCGCCAGTATAACTAGTTTGTGCGGAAGTATTCATAGCATATTTAATTGCATTAAAGGCATCTGCACCATTCATTCCTTGAAAAAAGATCGTAAATTCGAAATCTCTCCAATATGCGCTAAAATTTAATCCGTATTGTAATTTGGGATTGGGATCACCTAGGATCATTCTATCTTGCCCTTCACTAATATCTCCGTCACCGCTAATATCTCGATATTTGGCATCTCCTAATTCAGGTGTTTGACCAACCACAGTATTATTACCTAATTCAGATTCATCGGTATATATACCAAGATAATCGAGTGCATAAATTTGACCTATAGGCTGACTAACGCTTGTTATCGAATGTAATCCATACATATCGCCCAATGGCAAATAAGTCACTTCATTTTTGTTTTGGAACACATTGGCAGTTATGTCAAATTTAAGATTTCCATCTAATTTACGATATCGAAAAGAAAATTCCCATCCAGATCGGTCCATTGTAGCCGCGTTAATAATTGTGCTAGATTGACCTTCACCAGCACTTCCAGGGACTGGAGCGTCAACAAGCAAGTCTTCTAATTCACTAAAATAAATATCTCCAATTATTTCTATACTTCCATCTATTAATGAAAGATCCATTCCAACATTAGTTTCTTTTAATGTTTCCCATTTTAGATCATTATTAACAATTCCTGCTCTTGTTGCACCGATTATGCTGCGATCATCATATCCTAAATTGTAATTATTTCCGCCTATTGATCGGGAAAAAATTAATGACTGATAGGCATAATCATCAATACTTGCGTTTCCAACTATGCCATACCCTACTCTGAACTTGAGATCGTTCACTACAGATGACTGAAAGAAACTTTCTTTACTAATATTCCAACCTATTGAAATCGATGGGAACGTACCCCATCTATTATTTTTAGGAAATTTAGAGGAGCCATCCGATCGAACATTAGCTGTAAATAAGTACTTCCCATCGTAATTATAGGTAAAACGACCCAATATTGAACTTATGGTTGATGTAAGCTCATCACCAGAAGTTGTGATATCTGTGGGTGCTGCTGTTGTTGCTGAAATTTGAAAAAATGGATTAGTGCTCGCAAAACCTCCAACAATAGAAATACCATTTTGATGAATTTTAAATTCTTGCTCTGTTTGTGAGGCCATGACTGAGAAGTCGTGATTACCAAATTTCTTTTTGTATGTTAATCTATTTTCAAAAAGTAACATTGAACTTTTACTATTATATTCACTTAGTCCAGAGAGGTGCACTAATTCAGTTGTGATTTGTCCTGTTCTTTGATGACTTTTACTAAATCCAAAATCAGAATCAGTTCCAAAATTGAATTTATACTCCAAATCTGAGGTGAGATTTACGTTAACAAATATATTTCCAAGAATTCGAGTATGATTTTCTTTACTGCTATACATCTCTCGAATTCCAACTGGATTGTAAAGATAAATCTCTGCATCCTCAATTGTTCCATGCCCATATCCACTGAGCCTTGTGGGATCGTAAACTGGAATAGTTGGAAACATCATTATCGCAGTATTAATTACTCCATTTCCTGATCCCCCTAATACTCCTTGTGCATTTAATATTTGTTGACCACTTTGATCTGTGGTACTTACTGAGAGGTTTTGTCCAATTTTTATGCGCTTTGTTAAATCAAACTCTGAATTAATTCTAGCTCCTAATCTTTCAAAAGTAGTACCTTCAATAGTACCCTCTTGTTTTGTATTATTGAGGTTAAAGTAAACTTTACTTTTATCATTTCCTCCAGATATTGATAAATTATAATCCTGAAGAAGAGCAGCCTCATTAAAAATCTCAGCTTGCCAATCTGTATCAATGCCCCTTGATAGATCATTTGACCAGGTCCGTCTCGGATACCCTGCGTTGTCATAGGCTGCATTATGAATTCTGGCGAATTCCGAAGTATTTACAACATTCATTTTATTGGGAATTTGCTGTAAACCTATATTCGAATTAAATGAGATGGTCGGTTTTCCAATTCTCCCTTTTTTTGTAGTAATAACCACAACGCCATTGGCAGCTCTTGATCCATAAATAGCTGAAGAGGACGCATCCTTAAGTACTTGTATAGTTTCTATGTCCGCCGGATTAATATTGGGACTATCTTCTGTTGGAATTCCATCAATAACGTATAGTGGGTTATTATCTCCAAAAAAAGATACCCCGCGAATTGTCACATCACCCATAGAACCGGGCTCACCATTCGTTTTTACCGATACGCCAGGTACTCTACCTTGCAATCTGTCGGTCACGTTTGTGTATTGACTTTTAGACATCTCATTTGTATTTACAATCGCAACGGCACCAGTTATATCTTGCTTTCTTTGCGAACCATAACCCGTAACAACAATGCTTTCTAATTCTGCTATGTCGATTTCTAATTTTATATCGATGATTGCTCTATTACTAATAGGTATTTCTTTTGACTTATATCCAATAAAACTAACAATAAGTGTTTCGGAATTTTCCGGAACACTTATTGAATAATCACCCCTAATATCTGAAACAGTTCCAATTGTTGTTCCTTTTACAATAATTGTTGCAACGATAGCAGATTCATTTTTATCATCTACTATGTTACCTTTGATGGTAATTTGTGCATGAACTTGGAAAGAAATAATAAGGAAAGTACCTAAAAATAATTTAAGGTGTTTTATCATGTTGTTGTACTTTTTTGCTGCTTAGGTTCAGAATGTGTTAATCTACGATTCCAAAATTATCAATCCTGAAAGAAATAGGTGCGTTAGCAGTTCCTCCCCAAATTTCTAAGCCTATTATGCCAACTGCCGATGCGTCCACGGGATTTTCCCAAAGACTTTCAAATTCTGAGAGTGGTATTTCAACAGATTGCCAATCTGAACTATATTCTAGTTTCATATCACTGAATCTATACTGACCACCGCCTACATCTCCCCAATCAGCATCAATGTAATAGATCTGCATATCAATGCCCGGTATCTCATCCTCCCAATGCATGTCGTTAAGGTTTGGGACGGTGTAAAACCTATAGTCGAATCTAAATTTTTTACCCGTAAAATCTTGATTCCCATCTTCAAGTACCATCTCAGACCATATGTAAGTACTATCTACGTTGTGAATTATTGAGAGGTGATCATTTTCTACAATAATAGAACCAATTTCTGCGGCATTATACTCACCGTCAGCCGTGGATCCCTCAAATAACCAACCTGGTAATGAATTATCAAAAATACTTCCTTGTGGTAAGCTATTAAAATCATACATTACAACGGCGTTACCAGTATAGTCAGCGGCTCCATTAATAGCTTCTACGGTAACAGTAAAGTTTTCCGAGACCTCATGATTGGCTTGCCCGTCAGTTGCAGTGATAGTGATAATTGAAGATCCAGGATTACCAACCTCATTAATTGATAGTAGAGATCCTGCAAGATTTATTGTAATTATTGTTTCATCAGAATTAACAACGGAATAAGTAATTATTTCGCCCTCTTGATCAGTTACATAATTGGCGAAATCTAACTCATAAGTTTCAAATCCCGGGGATAATGTTATTTCACTTAATCCTGAGATTATTGGGGGTTGATTGATAACAACTGGAGCATCATTTGAGTCATCATCTCCGCATGCTGCTAGTGTCAAAAGGAATAACGAAAAAAGTAAACCACTTATATAATTTAGATATTGATTAGTTTTCATAATTGTTTCTTTAATTGATAGTTAGCAAAAAGATTTTATAAAATTAACAATTTTTTTGCACAAAGGTTTGTGCAAATTAACAATTTTTTCATTTATTCAAAACATCGATGAAGAATTTAACAAGACTTTTTAAATACTTACAAAAAAATTATGTCGTTTTTATTATCTTATTTTTAACCGATTTCCTTATAATCAGTTTGGTGGACAGCTGAACTTTTGAAGGTCCAATAATTTTATTGTTGTTAATCATTTGAGAAAGGAGATTATAAGCCTTATCAGCTATTTCTTTAGTTTGTTGCTCTACGGTTGTTATTGGAGGAGAGAAATAATCCCAGTACGACTGATTATCAAAAGATAATAGAGATATATCATTTGGAATATGTAATTTTTTTTCTTTCATCGCTTTTATTGTGCCAAGAGCTATCTGATTGCTCGCCGTAAATATTGCAGTAACACCAGTATTTTTGCTCAATAAAAACTTAGCTGCATCATAGCCACTTTGTTCATCAAAATTTTCGCCAACGATTAAATTATGATTTATTGTTATTCTATTTTCTTTCAATGCATCACAATAACCTCTGACTCGATCTAAATTTAATTTTGATCTTTGAAGTCCTTGATTAAAAGCTATTTTTTGATGCCCTTTGCTAATTAAATATTGAGTAGCTTCTTTTGATCCTTCATAATTATTGGACCCGACAAATGGTAAATTTAATTGGGCTAAATATCTATCAATAATTACGATTGGAATTTCTAATTGATTCGTTTCCGATAGATGAAATGATGCATCACCCACAGGTGCAACAATTAATCCATCTATTTTTCTACTTGCAAAAGCTTTGATTGCTATTTTTTCAAATTCTGTATCGTTATTAGAATCAGAAATAAAAATTATTTTGTCATCAAGGCGTGCTGCATTTTCAATCCACCTAACTATTACTGCAAAAAATGAATTTGTTATATCAGGCACAATTACACCAATCGTATTAGATTTTTTTAACCTTAAACTTCTGGCTAATTCATTTGGTTCATATTTAAATTTTTTGGCAGCGTCAATAATAATTTTTGTGGTTTTTTCACTGATGCGATATTTCTTGGCATGACCATTTAAAGCACGGGAAACGGTCGATATTGAAAGATTTAAATGCTTAGAAATTTGGGTTAGAGTAGAATCGTTGTTTTTTTTCATGCTAAGATTCCACAATCTAAATTATTTTCAAGTCTCACTATCCAATATTATAAATATTTATTCTGAATTTGAATTCTTTGATAAATCAGAATGCATTTTAGTTTAAAATAAACAATTTAATAAATGATTAATAAAAAATTATTTTCATTTTTTTAGTTATAATTTCCAGGATAAGCAATGATTCAGTAAATAAGGCTTTAGAAAAATAGAACTAGAAATTTTAATTTCAGAGGCTCTTATTTCTAGTGATAATGAGATTTAAGTGAGACTAAGTATGAGTTTTTAATGCTTTAAATTACAATAAAATACAAATGAAAATTCCCTTGGGTGTTCGTTATATGTTGCTCGCGACATTGGCCTTTAGCTTAATGAAAGTTTTTGTGAAGTATATTCCCGATATTCCGGCCGTTGAGATTGTTTTTTTTCGTGCCGTAATATCCTTGACCTTGAGTTTAGCTTATTTACTCCCCAAAAAAATCCCCATTTTTGGTAATAAAAGATCCCTATTAACTGCGCGCGGTGCGGTAGGCGCCACCGCCCTGATTCTCAATTATTATTTAATTCATGAAATTCCGTTAGCGGCGGCTTCTACCTTGACGAACTTAACTCCTATTTTCGCGACCCTTATTGGGGTTTATTTGGTGAAAGAGAAAATTCACCCAGCTCAGATTGCTTTTTTTGTATTGAGCTTCGTAGGCATCCTGATCATCCAAGGCTTTGATACACGGATCTCTGGGACCCATTTATTTCTGGGCATTTTAGCTTCTTTTTTTAGTGGTGTGGCCTATAATCTGGTGAGAAAATTAAGTGAGACAGAACATCCTTTGGTGATCATGTTTTACTTCCCCCTGGTCGTACTTCCCGTATCCTTGATAGGTTCCTTGTGGTTATGGGTACAACCGGAAGGTTGGGATTGGTTTTATTTATTAATGGTAGGCATTGCCACGCAGATGGCTCAATATTTCATGACCAAATCCTATCAACAGGCCAAAGTTTCTAAGGTAGCTATTTTTGATTATTTAGGGGTAGTATATGCCTTGGTCTTTGGGTTTGTGCTTTTTAATGAGTATTTCAATCTGCTGACCTACATAGGGATTGTATTGGTGTTGATGGGTATTGCCTTAAATTTTACATTCAAATTGAAGGAACATTGAATTTGAAGGAGACTTTATTTTATTTTGTATCAAATAAGAAAAAAAATGGGAAGAGCATTTGAGTATAGAAGGGCCGCTAAGGAAAAGCGTTGGGATAAGATGTCCAAGGTCTTTCCTAAATTGGCTAAAGCCATCCAGATGGCAGCAAGGGAAGGTGGGGGCGAGCCTGAAATGAATAGCAAACTGCGGGCCGCAATTCAAAATGCTAAGGCTGAAAATATGCCTAAAGATAATATTGACAATGCCATCAAACGTGCCATTGGTAAAGATGCTGAAGCGATTGATGAGGTGACTTTTGAAGGAAAAGGGCCACATGGTGTTTTAGTATTTATCGAATGTGCGACGGATAATAACAATAGAACCGTAGCCAATATTAAGTCCTATTTCAGTAAGGCAGGGGGGGGCTTTACCCCGTCGGGCTCATTAGAGTTTATGTTTGCGCGAAAAGCCGTATTTGAGTTTGGAAAAGTAGCAGAAATTGATTTCGAAATGTTAGAACTTGAGCTCATTGATGCTGGACTTGAAGAAATTGAGGAACACGATGGTCAGGTCTATGTGACGGGGAATTATACGGCTTTTGGTAGCTTATCAAGTGCATTGGAGGATCTTGAGGTAGCCGTAAAAAAATCTTCGTTACAACGAATACCCACCACACCGGTATCTTTTTCAGAGGATCAGATGGTTGAAATTGAAAAAATGCTGGATAAAATCGAAGAAGATGACGATGTTCAAGCCGTTTACACCAATATTGCCTGATGTATAAACCTGAATATTTTTGGAATTGGTTTTTAAAACACCAGTCTCGTTATTTGACTCTTGGAGAAATTAAGCCTGAGTTGCGAGATGCAGCGGTCGATGAAATGCAGTTTGAGTTGAACAAGTTTTGTGATCAGATTTTCTTTGAAATCGGAGGAGAGGAAGGAGATCATCGTGGGGCATTGATTATCAGTGCTGCGGGGGATCCGGATTTTTTTCCGCAGGTAAGGGAACTTGTAGTCGCCGCACCTTCCATGGAGGATTGGGAAGTAATTGCTTTCAAACCTCCACATCCAGGTCCGGTGGTCATCACTTATGAGGATCAGTCATTTGATCCTCAAGAGATTATTGTGATCCCTTTATTGCATGATGCCTATCTGGATTCGGTCGGAATCCAAGTGTGCTTTGATGATTTTGAGGAGGCGATCGAAGAGCATTATATGGGCGCCACTTTTTTGATGTTGGAGGCTTTGATAGGGGAGGAGGCGGCCATCAACGATATTGAGCATTTGGAGGTATGTAAAGTGCCTGCAGATATTGAAGATATTGAGCATTTGATGCTTTCAGATATTGAGGATCATATTATTGAGATCAAGGTAAATGGTCTTGATGAGAACGCCTATTGAATCAATACGAGCTTATCTGGCTCAAGCATGAAATAAAATAGACAAAAAAAGCCGCACCCCTCTAGGTTGCGGCTTTTTTTATAAGTTGTTTTATGATTTTGAAGCCATGTATTCGACCAATTCAATCACTTTCGATGAGTAACCCCATTCGTTGTCGTACCATGAAACCACCTTGACAAAGGTAGGGGACAACTGAATGCCTGCACCAGCATCAAAAATGGAAGTTCTTGAATCTCCTAAAAAGTCATTAGACACTACAGCATCTTCGGTGTAGCCTAAAACCCCTTTCATGGATCCCTCTGAAGCCATTTTCATGACCGCACATATTTCTTCATAACTGGTGGCTTTCTCAAGATTTACTGTTAAGTCAACTGCAGATACATCAGCTGTAGGTATCCTGAAAGACATACCTGTTAATTTTCCATTTAAAGTAGGAATGACTTTACCCACTGCCTTGGCAGCTCCTGTGGAAGAAGGAATGATGTTTTGATAAGCTCCACGTCCACCGCGCCAGTCTTTCATGGAAGGGCCATCTACCGTTTTTTGGGTAGCAGTAGCTGCATGCACTGTTGTCATAAGACCTTCCTTGATACCAAAATTATCATTGAGTACTTTGGCGATAGGTGCCAGACAATTGGTAGTACAAGAGGCGTTAGAAGCAAACTGCATATCCGGATGGTAATCGGTGTGATTGACTCCCATGACAAACATCGGAGTATCGTCCTTGGATGGCGCAGACATAACTACTTTTTTGGCACCTGCCTCGATGTGGCCTTTGGCAGCTTCTTTGCTTAAGAAAAGTCCTGTAGATTCGATTACGTAATCTACTCCTATTTCTCCCCATTTTAAGTCAGCAGGATTACGTTCAGTAGTTACTCGAATGGCTTTGCCGTTGACAACTAATTTATCCTCTTCAACGGACACCTCCCCTTTGAAGTTACCATGCGTAGAATCATATTTTAGCATGTAAGCCATATAATCCACATCAATGAGATCATTGATTCCTACTACTTCTATATTTTCATTCTGTGCTGCTACACGGAAGACGAGTCGACCGATTCGGCCAAATCCATTTATTGCAATTTTTGTTTTAGACATTTTAATAACTTTAACCTAGTATGCATTTTCAGTGCGCAAAGTTATCATTAGTTGACCTCCATACAAACTACCATTCAAGTATTTTCTGATTTTGAAGACAACTTCTTTGTCAGGTAATTGATTTTGAATAGAATTGATTTTCAATTAATGGGTTATTATGAATCATAAAATAGTCTAAAATCGGTTATAAGGGCTTTTTAACTTTATTTGGTGACGGGTCTCACATGATAAGGAGGTTATAGTAAAATAAGTTCATGAATAGCTCGATGAAGTGGTTCTTTGATATCTTGATTGGCTTCATAATTGAATTTTAAAAAATTCAATTAAAAAAATGAATGCTTATTTGCAAATAATGATGGGAACTCTATCTTTGCCACTCGAAAAATCGGAGGAAGTTCAAAAGAAATTTTGACACTTGGCCGATTTTTAGAAAATGGTCCGTTCGTCTAGGGGTTAGGACGCCAGGTTTTCATCCTGGTAACAGG
>CAJXAT010000032.1 GCA_913050055.1 uncultured Flammeovirgaceae bacterium
ACTGAATGAACTTCTACTATTTTCTTTTTTAAAAGGCAGAACTAAGTTCTGGGCGGGCTTCTTCTTCGCCCTCGCTGCCCGCAGGCGCCGTTCAATAAGGGCACGTTGACGCTTTAGCTTCGCCCGGTGCTTTATAATGTCTTTGCTCCAGATTACGTCCTGGAAACTTTCTAAATCTTCCACTACATCTATAGCGTTACTTACGGACGCACTGAAAGAGATGACGGTGCACATATCTGCAACCAGCCTTTTTATTGCAGTAGGAACATGGCGAGAACCCTTCAGGGAAACTGCATGGTCATTTGGGGTGCTTCCTAGGACACTGCTCGGCACCATGGCACACGTCACGTAAGCGAGGGAATATCCGCTCTGAAGTGCTACCAAGAGGCAACCTACTATTTTCGCCAGATCTAACTTGACAATTTTCTACACTGATTATTCGATCGCACAAAATGACGAAGCACGTATGAATTCCGCCTACAATATTAATACATCTGTAGACGTCAAAAAAACACGGCATCAACCGATAATAATACAACACATAGGCATCAGAGGAAGAATTTAATAAAGAAAATATTTTTGGTACGGAGCTCTTTGAAACATTAATACTCGCACCTTATGATTTGTATAAAAAAGCATTGACCTCATTACCAAATGGTCCATCATCGGAACGCTTTAGTAGGATAGTAAAGGGAAGTCGAAATCCTAGTATTGGTTATTGGGAATATCTTCCTGCAGGCTACGGTCTGGGGAACAAATGGCCGTTAATCCTTTATTTTCACGGATTAGGAGATAATGGTAATGGTAATTCAGATTTATATAGAGTACTTTACACGGGTCTGCCCAATTTGATAAGTGAAGATAAATGGCCCATAACAGCTACTGCCTCAAATGCTGCTTCCACAGCGGGTGATGCCTTTGTTGTGCTTTCTATGCAAAATGATTCAGGATGCCCAACAGCAGATAAAGTAAATGATTTTATGAGGTGGGCAATAAATGAATACGATATTGATATTAAAAGAATTTATCTCTCTGGATACAGTTGTGGAGGTGGTGGAGTATGGAATTATATAGGGAAATATATTTCTGATGATTTAGTAGCGGCTGCAGTGCCGGTTGCAGCGCTCATGGGAGAATATACTTGGAATAGGCTTGGTTGTAATATGGGAATTTTACCAATTTGGGCTTTTCATGGAGATGAAGATAATGTAACTGTTAGAAATGCCAATATTCCGATTGATGGTTTAAATAATTGCGCAAATGAGTGTCCTGAAGATGCTGATCTGGAAATATGCTCAGTTCCTCTCGATGCACGCAAGACAATTTTTAGAGGATGGGGACATGGTATTTGGCCGATCACATATAAGTTAGATTCTCGATGGGGACATGATATTTATGCGTGGATGTTGTCACATATTAATTCTGATGCCAAATTATGATTAGTTTGTTTAAATAACTGATAAGCTGTTTTTAGAAAAGAAGGGCCATCAATTATTTAATAAAAAGGATGCAGTTGCTGTTTTCATCTTGTGCTCAAATTATATCATATCTCTATTTGTTCTGGTAGGATAGGATGAAGGGCTTCCAAAAAAGTTAATTTTAAGACCTACATTTTAAACTTATTTCCTGTAAAGAGGTATTCCAACACACTATTTTTTTGAATAATATTATAATTTCTACTTATTTGAGCCAGTGCTACCCTATCAATGTTTTGAAACAATCAATTTGATAATGATTTATTAAAGGAAAATAAATGGAGTTCTCGATAAATTTCTCTTATAAAAAAAACCAATTTAAAGTATAATGCTTGCAGCCTTTAGGTAAGGGTAAGATCGGAGTCACTAATCAATTTACCATTAATATAAAATGAGTATCTCATCATTGCGTTCATCATGTTCAGTGTTGTGCGTCCCGTGTGCCTTAAAGTTTTCTTGAAATTGAAAGTAAATCCTAATAATCTTTTAAAATCGGAGGGAGGTATTTAGCTCTGTTTTTTGCGTTCTTATAGCTGTTATGAGTAACTTATTAAAAAGTAGGAATTTAGTAAAATTGCTACTTCAACTATTTCCAAGCTGTATTGAATATTAAGCGGTCAAAGAAAATAATACCTACTGATATAAATTGAAGGGAGGGCACCTTTCGCATACTCGAGGCATAGATAAATCATTAATCGTCATAAATTTGATATAAATGCTTTATTTTTGAAGCAATAAGCATTTAATCTCATCATAATTATTATCATTCACCACACTTAGATAATAATGAACCAATTTTATTATTTTTTCTTTTTCGTATTCCTACTTCCTGTATTAGGATTTTCCCAACAGTATTCAAGCCAGGCAAAACATAATATTGATGCCAACCTTGATGGGGCGATCTCTGCCTTCCCGATAGATCTAGATGGGGATGGAGATATGGACGTAGTAGGAGTGGCTTACCAAGGTGATGATGTTGTTTGGTATCAAAATAATGGCTCACAATCTTTTACTAAGATCACCATTGATGGAAATTTCAATACTGCTTCAGCTTCATATCCTGTTGACTTAGATGGTGATGGCGACTTAGATATAATTGTTAGTGCTTACGATATAGGTGATATTGTATGGTATGAAAACAATGGCGCCCAATCTTTTACAAAGCGCACAATAGAAGGTAATTTTAGCGGAGCGATTTCCATATATCCTGTTGATTTGGATGGGGACGGGGATGTAGATGTTTTGGGTGCTGCGACTTGGGATGATGATATTTCCTGGTTTGAAAACAACGGGTCAGAGTCTTTTACGGAGCGTGTTATTGATGGTAGTTTGGATGGTGCATGGGATGTCCATCCCGTAGATATGGATGGTGATGGGGATTTAGACATAGCAGCTGCGGGTATCGATGCTGCGGGTATCGTTTGGTATAAAAATAACGGATCAGAGTCTTTTACGAAGCAAACCATTCAACCCAGTTTTAATGGCTCTTCTGTTTATCCCGTAGATTTAGATGGAGATGGAGATATGGATGTGGTGGGATCTGCTTGGAATGAATCGGAAGATAATGATGATATTTTTTGGTTTGCAAACGATGGCTCAGAATCTTTTACCAAATACTCGATTGAAAAAGAATTTGCTAAATCGCGAGGTCATGTAAAAACGGTAGATATAGATCGTGATGGTGACTTGGACATCATAGGATCAGCAGAAGTTAGCAGTCAAGTAGCTTGGTTCGAAAACAATGGCTCACAATCTTTTACTAAGCATACGATCTCAGAAGGTTTTTTTGGGGCTTGGGATGTACAAGTAACAGATATAGATGATGACGGAGATATGGATGTGATTGGAACTGCTTTTTACGGAGATGATATAGCATGGTTTGAATTTGCTGATGTTACCGCTCCTACGATGACTATTAGTGCAAATAATGGTAGTAATGCGGTATCTGATGGCTCTAGTACCAATGATGGAACCCTGAGCATCATCTTTACAAGTAGTGAGATTACCAATAACTTTGTCGCTGGCGATATCACCGTAAGTGGTGGGTCAATTAGTGATTTTTCCGCAACGGACAGTTATGTCTATACCGCTACATTCGCGCCTACCTCTAGTGGAGCTACCACAATTGACGTGGCAGCTAATGCCTTTACAGATCAAGCGGGAAATAACAATACCGCATTAAGTCAATTTAATTGGACTTATGATGGTATCGTTCCAACCATGACGATTACGGCAAGTGACGGAACCAACGTGGTCACTGACGGTGCCACAACAAATAATGGCCTTCTTTATTTGACTTTCACGAGTAGTGAGCCCACTACAAATTTTGTGTCAGGAGACATTTCTACAACAGGGGGTACGATAAGTAATTTTGCTTCCTCCAGTAGCACGGTGTATTTTGCCACATTTACGCCTGCCGCAAAGGGAGCTACTACCATTGATGTGTCCACAAATAAATTTACTGATGCAGTAGAAAATGGAAATACAGCAGCCAACCAGTTCAACTGGATCTATGACGGCGATGGGCCCACCATGATCATCACAGCTGCAAGTGGAAGTGATGCGATTGGTGATGGTTCGACCACCAATGATGCCAGCCTTACCCTTACCTTTACCAGCAGTGAGGCTACTTCTAATTTCAGTGTGGAAGATGTCTCAGTCTCAGGAGGGGCTTTAAGTAGTTTTACAGCGACGAGCAGTACGGTTTACACTGCCACCTTTACTCCTTCATTAAGTGGGGCAACGACCCTTGATATTGCCGCTAATACTTTTACAGATGGTGCAGGGAATAACAATAATGCGGCAAGTCAATTTACCTGGACCTATGACGGCGTGAGTCCGACCCTAGTGGTAACGGCTAAAAATGCTAATAATACATATATAAATGATGGTTCTACCTCTAAGGATAGTACGCTGACATTGACTTTTACCATTAGTGAGGCTACTGACGATTTTGGGATTAGCGATATCACGGTGGGAGGAGGTATTGTCAGTAATTTTCTGGCTACCAGTAGTATCGTTTATACTGCCCAATTCATTCCTAATGCAGAGGGAGCGACCACGATTGATGTCAATGCAGGTGTTTTTAATGATGCGGTAGGTAATGGGAATGCAGCATCTAGTCAATTTAACTGGACTTACGATGGATTGCCACCATCTATTAGCATTGCGGCAACTAATGATAATAATGAGGCGATTGCTGATGGTGCGACGACCAATCATGCTGCTTTGACGATTATATTTACAACGAGTGATGCTACTGCTAATTTTGTTTTAGGAGATATTTCTGTCTCGGGAGGAATCCTAAGTAATTTTTCAGCTTCTAGTAATTCCGTTTATACGGCTACTTTCAGTCCGTCCAGCAGTGGAATCACTACTATTCACGTTGGAGCGGATACTTTTACGGATTATGCAGGGAATAATAACACCGTATCAAATTCATTCAATTGGACTTATGATGGTACAGCCCCAACCATAACTATTAGTGCTGAAGCGGCTGGGGTAGTTATCAATGAGGGCTCTACAAGTAATGACAGCACCTTAACCCTCACCTTCGTCACGAGTGAGGCGACGACTGATTTTGAAGTAGATGACATCTCCGTTACGGGTGGAAATCTGAGTAATTTTATTAGTTCCAACTTTGCATCAACCAGCGGGACAGTATACAAGGCAACGTTAATACCTTCATCGAGTGGGTCCGTAACCATTGATATAAATACCAATCGCTTTACAGATCCTGTGGGAAATGGAAATATTGCCGCCAACTCATTTAATTGGAACTATGATGGTATCCTTCCAACTGTTTCTTTATTGGTTACGAGCGGTAACGATACGATATCAAGTGGGATGACTACCAATGACATTAATTTATTACTAACCTTCACGAGCAGTGAGGAAATAACGGGCTTTGATGGGGAAGACGTGGTTGTTTCAGGGGGCATTCTAAGTAATTTTAATGTGATAAGTAGTACCCTTTATATTGCCACATTTATACCCTCAGATGCTGGAATTACCACCATTGATCTTTTGGATAATTCTTTTTTCGATATCGCAGGAAATGGTAATGACAGCATATCAACATTCAATTGGACTTATATCAACCAAGGGCCCTCCATGACGATAACGGCTATAGATGATAATTTCACTGTGCTGAATGGTGGGACTAACAATTACTCTGACTTTTTGGTCAATTTCACAAGTAGCAGTCCTACCGTTAATTTTACTTTGGAAGATGTGACCGTGACTGGGGGAACGCTAACTGATTTTGCTAGTTCAAGTGCTTCTGTTTACTCGGCAATTTTTACACCATTGATAGATGGTATGATTACCATTGATGTGGCTGCTAATACTTTTACGGATGATAAGGGTATCAATAATATGGAGGCCAGACCGTTTATTTGGACCTATGACAGCAAAGCACCAAGGCTCTCTATAACCGCTAGTAATGGCCAAACTGAACTTTCAAATAGTCAAACAACTAATGATCAAAGTCTGATGTTAACTTTTACGTTCAATGAAATCGTGAGGGGATTCGTTGCAGAAGACCTACAAGTTGTCGGTGGGATCATAAGTGAATTTAAATCAACGAGTAATGAATTATATTCAGCAATATTCACTCCAACTTCTGATGGATTTTGCTCTATTAAGATCGATACGGCCTCTTTTTTAGATGCAGCAGGGAATGATAATGTTACCATTAGAAGATTTGATTGGACTTACGATGGAACACCACCTGGCATAGCGATTACCGCTTCAGGCGAAAATGGAATCCTATCCGAAGGGGAGAGCACTCGGGAAGGCTCTTTAACCTTTACCTTTACTATTAGTGAAGAAACAGCTGATTTTGATCTAGAAGACATTGAGGTAGTCGGGGGAGGCTTAACTAGTTTTTCTGTAATCAATAAAAAGATCTATTCAGCCTTATTCTTACCAATTGGCTCAAACGATACGAAATCTATAGCCGTTGATATAAACACCTTCGAAGATGCCGCACATAATCGTAATTCTGATCAGACCGTATTTAATTGGATCTACGATTCTAATCGTGAGCCTCAAATGATTGCTGGCAATGCCTTATTACCTGAAAATACTCCCAATGGAACTTTAGTAACCACAATTAGAGCGAATGATCCAGATGATGATGTTTTGTCTTACCGTATTGTAAGCGGAAATCTAAATGAGGCTTTCCAGCTAGATAGCCTGAGCGGTCAATTAACGGTTGCTAATAGTTTGATAATTGACTTTGAAACAACGCCTGTCTTTGAGTTAACTATTGAAGCCTCAGATGGGGTACTGACTGATCAAGCACTCATTACAATTAATCTTACAGATGACATAGCTGAAGATTTTAATTCATTACCTATTATCTACGATCAAAATTTTTTAGTAGAGGAAAATAGTCCAAATGACTCTTTGGTGGCAATGGTCATAGCTATAGATGCAGACGGAGATGTTTTAACCTACGCAATAACGAATGGTAATAGTGACCAAGCTTTTGCTATTGACAGTAAAAGTGGAGCAATTACTGTGGCCAATACCCAAGCACTGGACTACGAAGTCACACCTGTCTTTAGTCTTACTGTTTTGGTTCAAGATGGTGAAGGTTACGATGATGCCATAATGAGAGTTAGTTTGATTGATGTGGATGATGGATCAATTTTGTCTGTTATAGAGGCCGAAGAGATGATGTATCCTAATCCATCAAGGAGGATTTTAAATATCAAAATGAAAGCATTTAAAGAGGCCATTATTTATGAATTATCAGGAAAAGAAGTACTCAAGTCAACTCATTCAAGTATCAATATAAGCCAACTGGAAGCGGGTATATATATGGTCCACCTTCGAGATATCAATGGGCAAATTAAAACGATAAAATTCATAAAGGAATAGATCTTTAATTTAGCCCTCTTATCTATTTTTAGTCTTTTTAAAACGTTCTGCACTTCCATTATCGGTTACAAAATTGTAATTTGATGTCTATGCGAGATGGGTCAGGCGTAGAGATCGAATTGGTCGTATAGGTTTATGAGGATTAGTGATTGATAGATTTGAGTTATGATTATACTGTTTGATTCATAATTAGGCTTGTAGTTACAATACTATTTCTAATGGCTCAAATGCTGTAATCATTAATAAATAGGTAATCAATTTGTCGCAAAGGGAAATAAAGGGATTACCTCAGCTTGGTTAGTCGAAAAAAATTAATGACGAGTAGAGTAGCAAACCGCTAAAATTAATTAGCAACTATTATTTTGGTTATCTTCACTAGATTATGAAGAGAAGAGGAACTGCTAGAAAATTCAAAATGAATTAATAAACCTATGTTGATTATCTCAATTGATTTTCAAAACTTTAACTTAACATAATATAAATTATATAACAAAATAACATATCTCAATAAAAATATATTATGATCATTTCCTATTTGATATATTCTCAATAGATGCAATTGTGGCATCATTTATCTTAAATCATTCAAAAACTCTGATGAAATTTTAGTGCTACCCCTCATTGGGTATAGTATCCATCTCCATACAAAGTTGAGTTTACGATGAACCCTGACCAGTAAATTATTCCAATTTCATCAAACCGCTTAGCTAAAATCACAGACATTCTAAATATGAACCCATTTGTTCTATGAATTGTTATTTAATCCGAGAGTAATCAAACTAAATATTAATGAAAAAAAGCCTGAGCTTATCTATTCACATATCTATATTTCTTTTAATATTTTTTTCAAATTGCCAATCATCAGTTAAAAAAGAAAAAAACGCTCAAATAGATTCATCCCTAGTATCTCAAAAAATAACTATCCAAGATGTAGAACAAGGCATTAGAGCCAATATAGATGCTCAAATCAAAGCAGGTGACGGTTATTTCACTTTTTGGAATGACAGTATAGAATTAAGTTTGAAATTGGTTCGGGTGCATACAGAGTATCTATCTGTACTTGGGTCCAATGAATTCTTCGCTTGCGTAGACCTTGCTACTGAAAATGGAGATGTATATGATGTAGACTTCTTTCTCGAAGGTACTTTAGGTAATATGAAGGTAACCCAGACAGATGTTCATAAGCTCAATGGAAAGCCTTATTATGCTTGGGAGCAAGGTGACGACAAAATATGGCATACGATTCCTGTTGAAAATGCCGATTCCAAACTGTTGGGCGTGATTGAAAGTGCTGATCGTTTTACTTTTACTTACAAAGTGCAACTGCCTGAATTAAATGAATCTGCTGAGATTTGGCTTCCTCTAGCGCAAAGTGATTCTTTCCAACGAGTTGAAATCTTATCCATTGATGCTCCTGTTGAACATAAGCTTCTCACCGAGGGTGAAAATAAGAATAGTATTCTTTATCTCAAACTTATGCCTGAGCATGCCCATGATAAAATTATGATTCAGTATCAAGTACAGAGAATTGAAAAATCAGCCTATATTGAGGAAACGCTCAACCCTAAAAAGTATCTCAAGGCTACCTCTCTAAACCCAGTAGGAGATCGATTTGAATTGATTTCCAGTACCGTAATTGAATCAAAACAAGCAGACACCCCCCTTATGAAAGCAAGAGCCTTGTATGATTATATTATAGACAATATGCGGTATGCGAAAGAAGGTATTTATGGGACGGGGGATGCTAATTACGCTTGTGATTCCAAATCCGGTAATTGCACTGAATTCCACTCCTTTTTCATCTCTCTTGCCCGTTCGGCGGGAATACCTTCCCGATTTGCCGTTGGCGCTTCAATACCCTCAGAGCGCAATGAAGGTGGGATAGATGGTTACCATTGCTGGGCAGAGTTTTATGCGGAAGGCAAATGGTGGCCCATAGATATCAGTGAGGCCAATAAATACACGCCATTAGCTACCTATTATTTTGGACATCATCCTGCCAATCGAATCGAATTCAGTCGGGGCAGAGATCTTAGGCCTGATCCATTACCTCAGTCTGGACCTATTAACTTTTTGGCCTATCCCATTTTTGAAGTCGGAGGTAAGTCTGACCATGTTGCAACGACTTTTTCTTTCAAAAGAGCAACGCCTAAAATATAATACTTTACCTATTGAGGATGTTCACCGTCTGAGGCATCATCTGATGGGTGTTCGCCGCCTGAGGTTTCTGTTGATAAACTATCAGAAGGATGTTTACTACCGTTTTCTGATGGATGTTCAGCACTTTCAGTGGATGTAGTTTCTACTTTATCTGTACTTTCGGCCTCTTTTTTTGAAGGTGTGCTGCAAGCACTTGCTGATACAAAGATGAAAAAAGAAAGTATCCAAAGACCACTTATTAGTGATTTTAGCTTATTGGCAATAACTATCATAATTTTTTTTATTAAAATATATAACAAAGTAATAGAATAAATATAAGAAGTTAAAATCATTTTTGATGCTTTTTTATCAAAATAAAGCGTAATCTGTAATATTTAATGTAGACTAAATTATTAGTAAGAGCTAATTTTGATTGCCTTCAAGCAGTTTAATTTGAGATATCTTCAAATGATTGTAAAAGATTAAAATAGATCTTAATCATTTAATTGAACAGGTTTAGTACCGCTATGAATCCTACCCGCTCAAAATTTATCGGCCTATCGGTTCATCATTTAGATAGCCTTCGCTACCCTCGTTCAATACTTGAAGAGGATACCACCAAGCTACGTTATTGATGGTTGCTCCATACGTCAATGTTTCTCCTAGTTTAGGGGTAACTAAGTTAACCTGATCTTTAGACGCATACTGTACGGCTAAGTTGATCGGTTCATACCAGTCATGATTGGATAAATTAAATGTACCCCAATGTATGGGAAACATTATATTAGCTTTTAAGTCTATGGCCGCTTGGACCGATTGCTCGGTATGCATGTGGATATCTCGCCATCCTAGATCTTCTCCAAAATTACCGATTTTAATAAATCCCATCTCAATGGGTCCTAATTTTTCTCCGATGATTCGAAAATGATCTCCATAACCCGAATCACCACTATGATAAATGCGATGATTTGGACTGGAGACGACCCAAGAAGTCCATAAGGTGGCATTATTCAAACTAGACGACCTGAATAATGTCTAGCAGGGGTACAATGAATGGTGAATTCCTCTAATGTGAGGCTTTCCCACCAATCCATTTCATTGATTTGGTCTGCTGAGATGCCCCATTAAATAAGATGGGCTTTGATACCAATGCCAACATAAAACTGGCTGCCTGATGCAGCCAATATTTTAACCGTTTTCATATCTAAATGATCAAAATGATCATGAGAAATGGTAACGATGTCAATCGAAGGCAAGATCTCTACCGTCACGGGGGGAGGATTATACCGCTTGGGTGCAATCAATTTTACGGGAAAGGCGAGATCTGATAGTATGGGATCTGTCAGTATTCTCTTACCATCCATTTCAATATAAACGGTAGCATGCCCCAACCAAGTAGCCTTCATGCCAGCTTTAACTGAATCAGCAAAAACCGGGACCTCAATTGGGAATAAGGCTGGCGGTACGCGTTGCTGGTCTCCAAGTAAGTCTGCTATATTCACCTTGATATCGTAAGGGATAACGGAGGGCGAGTTTTGAAAATGAGTACCATTATATGCCCTAGAGGCTCGAGCTTTTACAGTACTTTATTTATCCATGACTCCTCCAAATTCTGTCCCACTTAAAACCCATTTGGCCAGTACATACGCCAATAAAGAAATACTAGCAAGAGCTAAAAGAATGATCTGTAAGCTTTTATTCATTATTCAAAAATAGCAAATGGGAGCAACATTCATTGTCTTATTTATTAGCACCCAAAGCATTTTATTTTACCCTTGGAGCCTGGCAATTGAATTAATAAGCTTAATCAGTATTAGAAGAGACTATTCTGTAATTACAAATTTATGGCTCACACTCCTTTCTGTAGTTTGACTCATCATTTTTACCACATATAAGCCTGGCTGCAATGATTTTATTGAAAGATAATTATTTTCAGGTATTTCTCCATACAAGAGTCTAGAACCATCCATAGACACGATAGAATAATAATCATATTCAGAAGGGTAGAATTTCATGAATTCTTTTGCAGGATTTGGATAAAAATCAAGTTCACTATTTAGTGAAAAGCCAGTTATGACCTCTGCAAATTCAAACCAATTGAGATTAAACTCTCCGGCTCCAAGTATTTTTATGCGGAGCGTATAAGATCCAGCAGGCATCACTGCATTTGCATAAATGGTTACCCAATCTTGCCATCCGCCAGTTACAGGTGTGCTAGTAGTGAAAATCTCACTTTCAATAGAATCCACCACTGAATAAAAGCCTAATGAGCCCTCAGCTGAGAGCGCGGCAACTCTCAATTTTACGGTAAACTCAGTTTCTTGAGGTACATAAATTAAATAATCCGCATAATCTCCAATATTGACGTAACCGAGATTAAGTCCACCGCCCTCATCTGTAGAAGATTCTGTCTGGAATCCAGACATGTTTATAAAATTCTCTGCTTGAATGACACCTGGGAGCACGAATTGAATAGGCAAATTATTTAGAACGGATAAATTAGTAAACGTGCCTAATATTTTTTCCGACTTTGAGATAATGGCACTGCCCGAATAACTTAATTTAACCTCATCTGAATGCATTAAACTTCCTGACAATTCTAGTATTAAGGTTCTTGTTTTGTTTTCAGCCTGAAATACGGTGTTGATAGACCTTATCTCACCATTTACCGTTGCTGAAAATAAATCTACTGCATTTACTAAGGAAGCATCATCAATTTTATCATTTAATACTACAGCGATAGATTTCTGATCTTCAACAGTGGTTCCTGTTATAGCGGCAAAGGGGACGGTATTTGAAGCTGATGTTTTATCAAATATGATATGACTGATATTGAGAGGTATGTCATTGTCAACATGATATTTTAGTACATGCCTCCCCGCTTCTAGGTAGACATTTTCAATAATAATGCTGTCAAATATCGTCCAGCCACCGGTACTATTTCCCAAAGTAATGGGTGTGATGTCTTCCCCATCCATTGACAAATGAAATTGGCCCCCACTCTCCTGCGAAGCCACATGAAGATTCAAGGCATAAGTAGCAGATTGCTCTATATTAACAGTATAATTCATCCATTCACCCGTATGAGTAAATCCTATATGATAACCATTACCATTGACTAAATCATTCGTTTCAATGTCTACCCCATCGTTTCTGTAGGACCAACCTGAATTCCACGCTTGCCATTCGCCTGTCGATTGCTGATAATTAGCGGCATCTACATCAAAATAGGCAATGCCATTTCTTCCTAGATCAAAGTCAGACATATATATAGTCCCCGGAATAATTTGATTAGAGTAAGGAATTGTTTCTTCCGTATTGGGTTGCCGAATGAGGGCATCTATGACGTCAGGCCTAAATGTATTATTAGTCACGAGTAAATTCTCTGCCAATTGCATCAATGCCTCAAAGCTCTCATCTGCCGATGGCTTTGGCCCCTGTCCTTTCCAATAATCTAATATATCCTGATATCCTGGATTAATAGGAATGTTGTAAGGGCTATTAATGCTTTCCATCTTCCTCATGGTCCACCAAGCCCACCCTATATTATTTTCTTCAAAAAGAGCTATTGCATCTGTAAACCAGGTATTGGAGTTTTCACCCGATTCACCCATCCACAAAGGGACATCGTATTGTTCTCTTAATGGGGTGATCCAGTTTAACTCGTTTAATGAACTCCAGTATTTGTGAAAACTGTAAACCATATTATCATCCCATGGCGGAGTCAAACCTGTATAATCATTTGCAAACCAGTTCCCCTCGATAAACAAAATATGCTCATCTCCGGTAGCCCTAATACTATCCGTAATTTCTTCATATAAATTTCTCAAAAGAGTACCGCCAGGAAGGTCCCAATTGGTTTCATTGATCAAGTCATATCCACCTATCCAAGGTTCATTTTTATATCTTTCTGCAATTTTTTTCCAAAAAGCTACCGTTTTATCTTGATTGTCTTTACTCTCCCATAGAGAAGGTTTGGAATCATCATAATCTGAAATGTCAGCATTGTAACCCTGACCTCCAGGAGCGGCATGAAGATCAAGAATAAGGTACATTTCGTTGGACGCACACCAACCAAGAAGACTGTCTACCATCTCAAAACCCTTTCCAAGCCATGTATGGTTTCCCGACACGGGTTCATCCTCAATAGGAAGTGTAAAGAGATTGTAGTGCATGGGCAAACGTATGCTATTAAATCCCCAGGAAGCTAAAGAATCCACGTCGCGTTGTGTAAAATGATTGGCCAGCCATTGATCAAAAAAAAGATCTGTTTTTTCGACACCCATCAATTCGATAAGTTCTGACCTGATTTCATGTTGGGTTCCAGCAAAGCCTTCCGTTTTCATCATATATCCTTCCATAACCATCCAACCACCTGGCCCCAACCCTCTGAGCAAAACTTCCTCGTCGTCACTATTCACAATAACTTTTCCTTTTGCTTTGAGCCACTGACTAGAGGCCGAATAAGTAAGGGTGAATAATAGTATTACAAGAATTGCTTTCATTTTAATATTTATTTATCAAATTAAATTAACGGACCAGTTAATTTAACTGACCAGACAGATGAGTTATAATTTCAAAATTTATTTAGAGTTTTATAGTTTTTAATTGAAATAAA
The DNA here is from genome assembly GCA_913050055.1 of uncultured Flammeovirgaceae bacterium. Taxonomy (GTDB): domain Bacteria; phylum Bacteroidota; class Bacteroidia; order Cytophagales; family Cyclobacteriaceae; genus UBA4465. The sequence continues at coordinate 14,122 of CAJXAT010000032.1, forward strand.
ATAACTTATCAAATTATAGCTTAAAAAAAAGTTTTTTTTGGCTTCTGTCAAATAATCTAGACAAAAATAAAATGATTGCCGTTAGAAATAATTAAACTGGATACTACATATACTCACGACTTCACTTAATTACTTTCACAATACCTCACAAATATTTGCAAAACATGTATTTATATTTACTTTATGGATTATTTTACAATTTTTTAATACACATAATGTACAAAAAACTTATATGTAGATACGTTTTTAGGAGTAAGTGTCATTTCATCCCTTTAGTTCTTTTGATATTTTTCATATTTCACTCTGAAGCTACATTAGGGCAAATTACTTCAATAGGCTTTCCATTGATAGAACATTTCTCTCCTGAGGATTACCATGCGGGCATCCTCAATTATAAAATCAAACAGGACCATCGAGGTTTTATTTTAGTTGGGAATAATAAGGGCCTTCTAGAGTATGATGGAGGTCAATGGCGAAAACACATCATTAACGGCAACGATAGGGTCAGATCTATATTTCCAGCGATTAATGGGAAAATTTATATGGGTACACAAAATGAGATTGGCTATCTATGGCCTGATGATAAGGGTAAATATGCGTATCACTCGTTGAAGCATTTAATCCCAAAAGCCCATAAAGAATTTGATGACATATGGAATGTTTTCCCTTTCGAAGAGGGCATCGCGTTTGCTAATGTAAAAGGAATATTTTACTATGCGAATGATCAAATCACCTTTACCCCTTTTGTTAAGTTAAATGTTCAATCATTTACGGTAAATGATAAAATTTATAATCAAGTAATGGATTTAGGTTTACATTATCTTGATAATGATAAATGGATACTTACCAATCAAGGATCCTTTTTTGCAGATAAAGAAGTACGAGGTATGTGTACCTACAACGAGCGTTTTGATCTGATCAGCACCTATGGTCATGGTATTTTTCTGGTAGGAAGGCATGAAGTCATACCTTGGGCAGCCGATTTCACAACGATATTTTCTCAACATGAAATTTTAGTCACTAAACGCTTAAAAGATGGTTCTTTTGCGATCGGTACCCATACGGATGGTCTATACCTCTTGAATGCAGAGGGTTCTTTAATCTATCATTTTACAGAGAATAAAGGACTTAAGTCTAAATCTGTACATGATGTTTTTGAAGATTCATTCGGTAATCTATGGGTGGGACAAAATAACGATATTGCTAAAATCGAATGGAATGCTCCTTTTCGCTATTTAAATGATGAAATGGGGTTATCCGGTACAGGTTATGCCGCGCTTACTTTAGCAAATTATACTTATTTAGGAACCAATACTGGATTATATTATATCTCGCATAATAAAAGTACCCATGGGCGAACGATAAAAAAGATTGAAGGTATAGAAGGACAGGTCTACAGTATTCAAGAAATAAATGGAGATATTCTAGTCGGGTGTCATGTGGGGGCCTATCAAATAGAAGGAAACCAAGCCATCGAAGTATCTGGAGGTGTGGGTTGGTGGACATTCGTAGGTACAGACAATCCTAATATAGCCATTGGAGGTGGGTATGCTGGATTATTTTTATTGCGAAAGGAAAAAGAAGATTGGCAGATTGACAAACACTTTTCAGGATTTTCAGAATCATGTAGAATCTTGTCCTTTGATCAGGATCAGACACTTTGGATGAGTCACGGTTATAAAGGAATTTATGCTTTCAAATTCACTAAATCATATGACAGTATAACGACGATGAAATTCTACGATGAAGCGAATGGTTTTCCTTCTAGTTTAGGTATGAATGTTTTTAAAATTAATGATGAAAATATCTTTACTACCATTGAAGGGGCTTATCGATATAATCCCGTTGAAGACAGCTTTCTGACTGATATAAAAATCAATGATGCTTTGGGTTCAAAAACGAATCTTAAATATCTGTCAGAGGATAATTTGGGCGATCTTATCTTTATTAGCGATGATCATTCTGGTATTTTAAAAAGGAATGATTGGGGGTATGCTCTTGATGATAAAATCTTCAATAAAATTCACTATCTGTTTAATGATGATCTAGAAAAAATAATCATACACTCCAATGATGAAATTTTATTCGCCGCTCGTGAAGGATTTATTGTGTACGACAAATCCTATATTTCATCCGTAAATAAAGCATTTGAGGTAGTCATCAGGAAAATTACCTTATCAAATACTGATTCAATACTTTTTTATGGTAATTTCATTTCAAATGATGTACTTATTAAGCATCAACTTCAAGCAAATATTCCAAGTATCGCCTACGATAACAATGCCATTTACTTTAGTTTCACGGCACTCGAATATGATGAAAAACCTCCTATGTTCAGATATCGATTGAAGGGCTATGAAGAAGAGTGGTCGCTTTGGACGCGTATTGCCCAAAAGGGATATACCAATCTTTTTGAAGGGAATTATGTTTTTGAGGTTGAGTCAAAAAACGTAGAAGGCAAACTTTCTGACATCAGTTCTTATAGATTTAGCATTCTCCCGCCTTGGTACCGGACCACTCGCATGATTTTATTTTATTTATCCTTGGTCTTAGGATTTTTATTTTGGTTAATCTATTCAAGTAGAAAAAATAAAAAAATCATTTCTAACCAAGAGGACGCATTGATCGCTCAAGACCGGCAATTGAGAGAGGTCTTCGAAAAATCAAAAGAAGAGATTAATCATCTGAAAAACGAGAAACTCACAACAGAAATCCGACATAAAAAAAAGCAATTAGCCAGTACTACTATGCACTTATTAGATAAGAATGAATTCCTTCAAAATATACAAACTAATATCAATGAATTGATGGTGAGTCCCGAGGGAAATAAGATTAAACCCAAACTTAAACGGATCGTCAAAGAAATTGAAAATAACAAAAACGAAGAAAACCATTGGACGAAATTTGAATTGCATTTCAATGAAGTAAATGACGGATTCACCAAAAAGCTCATATCACAATTTCCGGATATCAGTTCCTCAGAAGTTCGGTTGTCGGTCTATCTTAAAATGAACCTAAGTACAAAAGAAATTGCAAATTTGAGTCATGTAAGTACTAGAGCTATTGAAATGTCACGCTATCGGTTAAGAAAAAAACTAAAGTTAAAAAAAGAGGCGAATTTGATTGATTTTTTAATGAAAATCCAATGAGTCTGTAGATAATAATGATGACCCATACAAATCATATTCAAGGGCGTATTTTTATAATTTCGGTGAAAAATAAGCTCTATTGATCTTGTATAAATTAACTTATTCATAGGCGCTTTTTTTGATTCATTAAGATACTTAAAAAAATCAGCCATAGTATTTAGTCATTTGACAATTGAATAGTAATTTTACTGCATGATTATAGTAGTTTCCCCAGCTAAAAATCTTGACTTCGCCTCAAGATATGATATTCAAGTGACTCAGCCCAGACTCTTGGAATGCACCCATGAACTCATCACTACCTTACGGAAAAAATCTGTCAAGGATATTGAAAATTTGATGGGTATCAGTACTTCTTTGGCAACATTAAACGTACAGCGGTATCATGATTTTGAAAAGGATCCTTCTGTAGAGCATTCCCAATCTGCCATTTTTGCTTTTAATGGAGGTGTCTATCAAGCTTTACAAGCGCCTACATTTGATGCTAAAAAAATCGATTTTGCACAAAAGCATCTGAGAATTATTTCTGGTTTATATGGCTTACTCAGACCTTTAGACTTGATTCAACCCTATCGATTAGAAATGGGCACTCAACTGGCTTTTGACGATTACAAAACCCTCTATGACTATTGGGATACGAAGATTATGAATTTATTATTGGAAGATCTCAAGGCACAAAATGACAATATAATCATCAATTTGGCTTCAAATGAATACTTTAAATCGGTGAATAAAAAAGAATTTCCGGCTGATGTCATAGATGTCGAGTTTAAAGACTTCAAAAATGATAAATATAAAATCATCTCATTCTTTGCTAAAAAAGCGAGAGGTATGATGTCTAAATACATTATTGACCATGCGATAAGCGATCCGGAAGACTTGAAAGGATTTAATTCAGGAGGATATTATTTTGATCCAGAAGCTTCCTCTGCTCAAAAAATAGCTTTTAAAAGACGCTAAGAGATAGTGTTGATTGAAGTGAAAATGCATTGTTGAGATTTATGTTACCTAAGTCCCTTTTATGACTCCTTAGCTCATCCCTCTCATATCTGAAAGAGTCATGGAACTTCATTACGTCCTTTTATAAATAACTCTGTGACAAGGCTTTTTACCCGACGATGGTATTCCGTTGTTTAGTCTTAGTACGATCAAACGCCTTTCCAACTTCAATCACATCTATAAACTCTTTTGGCATTAATCATGCTGTGATTTCAGTAAATTCAATGCTGAACCTGCCTTAAACCATTTAATCTGACTTTCGTTGTAAGTATGATTCACCGTAATTAAATCCTCACTCCCATCCTGATGATTTGCTCGGATAGTCAGCTGTTTTTCAGGTGAAAAGCTACTCAAGTCTATGAAATCAAAACTGTCATCCTCTTGAATTTTATCGTAATCATTTTCAGAATTGAAAGTTAGGGCCAACATTCCTTGCTTTTTCAAATTGGTTTCATGAATTCGAGCGAAGGACTTGGCCAAAACCGCACAAACGCCTAAATGACGGGGTTGCATAGCAGCGTGCTCTCTAGAAGAACCTTCCCCATAATTTTGATCACCTACGACGATTGTAGGTATTCCATCTGCTTTATACGCACGCTGCGTATCCGGAACGGTCCCTACTTCCCCTGTTACTTGATTCTTAACTTTATCAGCGGTATCATTAAAAGCGTTGGTAGCTCCTGTGAGGGTGTTGTTGGCAATGTTGTCAATGTGACCTCTGTACTTCAACCATGGACCTGCCATGGAAATATGATCGGTAGTGCATTTTCCCTTAGCTTTGATCAGCAGTTTGGCGCCCATGATATTTTCTCCATTCCAGGAAGGGAAGCCTGCCAAAAGTTGTAATCTTTTTGAATCAGGATTTACTTTGACCTCAACGCTTGAGCCATCTTCGGCCGGGGCCAAATAACCTGCATCTTCAACATCAAATCCCTTGGGCGGTAATTCCCATCCTTTAGGTTCATCAAGCTTGACTTGTTCGCCCTTGTCATTGGTCAAGGTATCATTGATTGGATTGAATCCCAAGTCACCAGATATGGCCAAGGCAGCGACCATCTCTGGTGAGGTGACAAAAGCATGGGTATTGGGATTTCCATCATTTCGTTTTGAGAAATTCCTATTAAAAGAATGTACTATTGTGTTTTTTTCTTTCTTATCGGCACCCGACCGAGACCATTGGCCTATGCATGGGCCACAAGCATTGGTAAATATTTTTGTACCTAGATCTTCGAAGGTCTTGATAAAGCCATCTCTTTCTATGGTATATCGAACAAGTTCTGAGCCGGGATTAATTCCAAATTCAGCAGCGGGTTTTAATCCTTTTGATACGGCTTGTGCGGCAATGGAAGCTGCCCTTGAGATATCTTCATAGGAGGAGTTAGTACAAGAACCGATCAATCCCCATTCTACTTTCATGGGCCAATCATGTTTCTTAGCCTTTTCACGCATTTCAGATATCGGTGTTGCTAAATCGGGTGTAAATGGACCGTTTACATGTGGCTCAAGTTCAGAGAGATTGATTTCAATAACTTGATCAAAATAATGTCCCGGATTCGCGTAGACCTCGTCATCTCCCGTCAAATGTTCTTTTACCTCATTGGCCAAGTCGGCAATTTCTGCACGGCTGGTCGCTCTTAAATATCGTTCCATGGCCTCATCATAACCAAATGTAGAGGTGGTAGCCCCTATTTCTGCACCCATATTACAAATGGTGCCTTTGCCTGTACAAGAAAGTGTTTTGGCTCCTTCCCCAAAGTATTCAACGATGGCACCCGTCCCTCCTTTGACCGTTAATATACCTGCTACTTTGGAGATCACATCTTTAGGCGCAGTCCAACCGCTAAGCTTTCCCGTCAATTTGACTCCTATTAATTTTGGGAATTTCAATTCCCAAGCCATGCCTGCCATAACATCTACGGCATCTGCGCCGCCCACCCCTATCGCCAACATACCTAAACCTCCTGCATTTACCGTATGTGAATCCGTACCTATCATCATACCTCCCGGAAATGCATAATTCTCAAGAACTACTTGGTGAATGATTCCCGCACCCGGTTTCCAAAATCCTATGCCATATTTGTTGGATACAGCCTCCAAAAAGTTAAAAACTTCATTGCTTGTATTCAGGGCGTTTTGTAAATCGGTACCAGCACCCATTTTGGCTTGAATCAAATGGTCGCAATGTACGGTCGTAGGGGCTTCTACCCTCTTTTTACCTGCTTGCATAAATTGAAGCAAAGCCATTTGAGCCGTCGCATCTTGTAGGGCGATACGATCAGGAGCAAAATCGACATATGAATCACCTCTTTTGAAGATCTCCTCAGGTGCACCTTTAAATAAATGTGAATAGAGTATTTTCTCTGATAAAGTTAACGGTCGTTCATTCAATGTTCTAGCCTTTTCAACCCTTTGCGAAATTGTTTGATAAGCCTTTTTAATCATTTCAATATCAAATACCATAATGTATAAATTTTAGCCGATTTTATTTGATTAGTAATGCGAAGATATCTAATAAAAAAAAAATGTCTACAAGTGTTCCCTTTTTATTTATTAAGTCCGTTTCATTAATAAAAATATTTAAAAAATATCCTAGATGGGTTAGAAAATTCCTGAAGAGGGAAGGTTTTCTAATGATCTTGGGCAGCAGCGATCTTACTATTTAAAAGTATCGCATATATTTATAATACGTCTATCCCTATATTATAAAAATGCAATGATTTTTTAGATTTTAGGCTGTGTATTCTGATTCGTCTAAATTTGTAATTGAAGTAGACCTCGATAGAATTATGAATTTCAGTTATTGGGAAAATAATCAATGGTTTGATAAGTTGGATGTCATCATTATTGGTAGTGGTATTGTCGGTTTAAGTACGGCAATTCACATACTAGAATCTAATCCGCATCATAAAGTTTTGATTCTCGAAAAGGGTATCTTACCACAAGGAGGAAGTACTAAAAATGCAGGTTTTGCCTGTTTTGGAAGTCTTTCAGAGCTCATCCATGATCTAGATAGCCACAGTCCAGAGGAAGTGATTGATTTGATTCGGTTGCGTTGGGAAGGATTGAACTCTATGAGGACCTTACTTGGGGATGAGCAGATGAATTACGAATGCCATGGAGGCTATGAGCTTTTTTTAGAACAGGATCTCCCCTTATTTAACAACTGTAGTGAGCATTTAGAACATATCAATCAGCTTTTACTTCCTACTTTTAATGCACCCGCTTTTGTAAAGCAGGCTACTCCGTTTGGATTTGAAAATGTACATCATCACTGCTTTTTTAATCCATTCGAAGGACAAATAGATACGGGAAAAATGATGGATGCCTTAATCAAAAAGGCCGTAGGTTTAGGTGCTCATATTCTGACAGGCATAAATGTAAATAAAACATCTACCGATGGCAAAGTCTATTTTCAAAACGATTTTGAAATTCAGGCGAAAAAGATCATCGTAGCCACAAATGGTTTTGCCAATCAGCTTTTAAATGTGTCGGTAGTACCAGCGCGAGCTCAAGTATTGATTACTCATAAAATCGAAAATCTAGCTATAAAGGGTACCTTTCATATGGATCAAGGTTATTATTACTTTCGAAACATCAATGATAGAATTTTGTTTGGTGGCGGCCGTCAATTGGACTTGAAAGGAGAAACAACTTCCGAATTTGGTTTGAATGCATCTATACAGGAAACCCTTTCAAAACTTTTAAAATCCGTCATCTTACCACAAACTGCTTTTGAAATTGATGATCGTTGGAGTGGCATCATGGGTGTAGGCAATCAAAAAATACCATTGATAAAAACTTTTTCTGATCAACTTTACTGCGGTGTCCGATTGGGGGGAATGGGTGTGGCAATAGGTAATCTGGTTGGTAAAAAACTAGCAGAAACAATCAACCTTTGAATATCCTTAACAAAAAAGGGATAAATGCAGCCGTTGTCTTCCTATTTTAATAATAAGGGACAAACAGTTTTGGAACATTTGCTAATGACTTTTATATTATTTTTTGCTGTAAAAAAGGAAAGTACACCTAAGACAGCGGTCATACCTAAATGAGCATAGGCGGTTGGGCCCGCTGCGGTGCCTATATGTATCTGATATCCAATTATGACTACCCACATTCTTTGTGTTATGGCATATACTTGTTTGAAGAAATCAATAATCTTATGCGTCAAAGTCCTGCTAGCGTAGTGATAGCTTATGATAGAACGTATGGCTTCCCAACTAAAGCAAGTTTTGATATGGATATTATGATCGCAGATGAAGAAATAGGTTATTACCTCTATGATTTCATCCCTTTATGAGCTCATGTCAACAATTTGAAATCAATGATTTCAATTGCTTTATTCCGATCCATTCCACATGATTATCACATTGATTTTAATTTTTTTCAGTATAAAAAAGTAGATATCTCATTGTTTTATTGGTGTTTGATCTTTTTTTTTTAAATCCTCAACCGAATAAAAAGAATT
>CAJXAT010000033.1 GCA_913050055.1 uncultured Flammeovirgaceae bacterium
AATTTTTAAAATTCCGTCTCATTTATCAGTCTTTCAATGGCTGCAACCATATATTGGCATATCTTATCTTGCTTATATCAGACTGTATTCTGATTGGACCCATTTTTGGTAGTTTATTTGTTAATCCATCCGGGCTCCAATCGAGCACTAGAAATTTTTTTGAAATTGCCCACTTTTCATCCGTTTTATTCAAATCCTTTTTAAAAAAACGCACTCTTTCAATCTCACCGTCAAACGTTTCATCCCTTATGGGATCAGGTAGCTCAGAAGCTCCCAATTTAAAACGCTTTGTTGCCTGACCGATTCGTAATATATGACCTTTAAGCATAGAAGATCCCCTATTTTTAATTTGATCCACGTATTTACCATCAATATAAAAATTGATTTTACCGCTATCAGCAAACATTAAAATTTCATGCCATTCACCATCATTTAGGGGAGCCTCATTTTTTCTTTGAACCTCACGATATTCAAAACCATCTCGATATACAAGCTTACCATCATAAATAGCTATCCCTTTTGAATCATCATTCCATGGCTTGTTATCAGGTGAATTTGTAAGCAGAAAACCTCCAGTTCGTGTTTTGAATTTTATATCGGCGCCCCAATCATCTACATTCATATTGAAGATATCCGAACCCTCTTTATAATTGGAATTATATAAGGGTTCATCCTCTCGGATGGCAAAGGGAGACCTTCTTAATATAGTAACATTATTATGGATTTTTTGCCCATTAAGTATCACAGATATCTTCGGTCTGTGTCCAATAAATTGCCTATAAATTATATCCATTGACTGCCATGTATTGACAGGTTTTGAAGGATTTGAAATAGGTACTTTTTGATTAATTATTGATCCGTTAATAACCTTTGAAACCTCCTTGTCGTAAGAATCCAGAATTTTTATTTCATACCGACCGTCAAGATAGATGCTGCCAGAACCTTTGTATCCCGATGGGATATATTCCGGCTCCTTTGGAATCAAAAAATCCAAATGTAATTTATAATTACCAAAAACTTCTCTGGTTAAAATACTTCCGAAGCCCGGCCTTGCTTCAACAGCCCCATCAATTATATTCCACCTCGCATTTGGAAATTCTGGAGAGGGCGAAACGGCTCGAGCGTCAGGTAGCATGGCAATTGGATCAGCACTTAAATCCCAATGTTTCCACTTAGACAGATCTTGACCATCAAAAAGGACTACGGCATCTTTGGGTGTATTTCGTTTTGGAGGATTGGGTGGAATTGATGGTTTAAATTCCCAATCAAGAACGATACGATTTTCCAATCTTAGGTCCTCCTCTAAATATTCAAATGGATTTTCATTTAAAGCTCCAAAACCATATTTTTCAAATGGAGGTTCTTCCTCCCAATAGGAAAGGTTATCAATCCCCAAAACTCCATATTCGGGTACTTCCCTATCAAGCGCCCAATACACGGCATTGTATACCATATTTAGAAAACCGGGATCCACAAAACTCTCCAAACCACCTAGTGAGGTATAAAATATTTTTTGCCCTTTTTGATATTCATTTGTCCATGTCACAGGTTGCGCAGGTCCAATAAATCCTGTTTTTCCAAGCATTAATGGGGTGGCAGAATCATTAAGTGGAGCAGTAATGTAAATCCCCATGACATCGTTCATAGCATTTTTTTTGGGTACTCCTCTTAAAATTGGATGATCAATTTGCTCAGCAGGTACTATTGTAGTAGTTCCCGCTGTATTGGGCATGTGTCCTTTATAATGTCCACCGAAAAATGGCACAAACCAGTCTTTTTGATCGGCTGCCCAAATGCCATGGCTGGTTGTCCTGAAGGCTATTGCTGGTTTTCCTGAATCAAAATAGTCCTGAAAGATCTGAAGTTGCTCTGGGGGTGGCAGTCGAAAGCGGATGTGCATGACCACCAAATCCGCATCTTTTATTATTTCCAGGTTTTTTATTTCCTCATATTCTGGAATCTCAACTTCTCCAGGCATATCATAATCATGAGCACCCGACCTCCAGGAATGAATGACTGTCGTTTTGATATTAAATCGTCTTTCCAGATCATCTGCTACTTTTGGCAAAGTCCAATGAGCACCATACTCTGCCTCTCCTGCGATGAACACCACATGTGGTCTTAAATCTTGGGCAAAAACGGAGGTGTTGAATAGCCCAAGAACTATTATTAGTAATATAAGAGCAGTTGTCTTCGGTTTTTTAGCCTGCATAAGTATATTGAGTTATCCTAATATGAAATTTAGATGATCAATTTTTGAGCCCTTTCAATAGAATTAGATTTAATCGTCATCGTCATTATAAAGTCGCATGATAGCAACATTGGCAAATCTCACTTCGGAATTCTCTCCCTGCAATCTGATGGGGCCTTTTGATACCACACCCATGAAACTGTCAAAGCTGATTTCAGCGAAAGATTGCGCTGCCGGAAATCCCAGAAAGGTTGGTCTGCCTACTTTTACCTGGTTATGGATCATGACACCATTCAATGAAACAGTCATTAGGCCGTTCCTAAATTCAATTTCCATGGTTTGCCATTGACCTGCAGGTTTCGAAGCTTCTGAATCAGGAGCTTTGGCCCTGTAAATTGCGCCATTTGATCGGTTTGAAGCTTCTTGGCCATATGAATCAAGAATGGATATTTCCCATGACCCATTAAGGAATACACCACTATTCCCCCTCCATTCACCGGTTACCCATTCAGGATATTCCGGAATATAGTAGTCAAACCGAAGTTTATAATTGCTGTAATATTCTTTGGTTATAATATCGCCGAAACCAGGTCGCGCCACTGTAGTTCCCTCTTTTATTTCCCATCTGGCAGGTGCCAGTGCATAGTCGATGGGCCCTTCAGAGTTTGCTCTATAATCTAAAAATATCGGTGACGGAGCCATTGTAACATCGTAATGCTTCCATTTTGATAAATCTTTGCCGTCAAATAGTACCTCCCAATCTTCCTCAAGCTTATATGCTGGAACAGCAGGTATGTCGACGGTCTCTGGCTTGTAGGATACTTTTTCTTCGACCATTTTAAATGCCTTCCCTTCGGACAAGACCCCACCTGCTGGCACTTCATATCCTAAAGACCAAAAAACAGAATTGTAAAAGAGGTTTTTAAAATAATCAGCTTTTAGGTCACCTACCCGATAACTGCCCAAAGTGATCATCGCTCTTCTCGCTCCATTGTCATTGAATGCCCAGGCTACAGGGTAATTCGGTGAATCATAGCTATCATTTCCAATCCCGGGGCTTTTTTCATGTTTTCTCCAATGACCGTAGGAGAAAACAACCGGTGTGGCTCCATCCGTAAGCGGAGTAGAAACGTAAGGCCCCTCACCATCGCCCCATTTGCGATCTACCCCTCTTACCATGGGGTGCTCAGCATGTTCAGGATTTACTTGACATACTATCCTTTCGGTATAATGGGTTTTATAATGGCCTCCGAAATATTTGGGGGCAAAGGTTCGGTCTTTCCAAAATGCATGCGTGGTTGTTCTAATGGCAACAGCCGGCTTACCCGCCTCAAAATGACTCATAAAGTGCGCCAGTGATTTGGACTCCCAATTTCTGAAGCGCATAAATACAACCATCAAATCAGCATCCCTTATTTTTTCAGCATTCTCCAAAACTGTGGGTTTAGGATCATGATCCGGATCCGTATCTGCACCTGGAGCATCATCCTTAATGTATATTACCTCGAAACCATAGTCTTTTTCGAGCGTTTTAGCGAAGGGTTTCATTCTTTCCCTAGACTGATACTCATCTCCTCCAGTGATAAATACCACTGTCGGTTTTTTAGAACTCTGAGCTAGCGTGCTGAATTGAAAAGAAATCAGCATTGTGAATATGATTAGGCTTTTGAAGCATCTGATAATTATAGAATTCATATTAGTATCTGAATATTGGTAAGTGCAAATAATTGAATGGGTAAATAAAATTGATTACCTAATACAAAAGTAATGAAAAAAAGATACTTTCTTAACTATATTAAGAAAGTTATCCATACTACTAACGACCTTTCATTTCTTTGAATTTTACTCAGCCAGACGGGAAATAAAGAATTCAGTAGCTCTGGAAATAGCAAAATCCTTCCCTTCATAAAAACCATGTCCCTCATTAGGCACCCATTCTAATTGGACATGCAGACCCAACTCCTTGTATTTGTCGTACAATTCTTGAGCGCTCTCTGGTGGTACAATTTTATCTTCGGTGCCATGAAGGAGGAATAGTGGAGCCGACGATTGATCAATGTTTTGGTATGGGGATAACAAATTAAATTCTTCTTCAGTGAAACCGAGTCCGGCAATCCGCTCTGGGCTTGTACTTGGCCCAAAAGCGGGAGTCGCAATACCGAATACCGCCTGAATGGTACTAGAGAAATTCGGATTTCCTCCAGTTCCTTCGAGTTCCGGCATTTCGCCTGTCGTCCCTAAAAGTGCCACCAAATACGCTCCAGCAGACGCTCCAATGGCTCCAATTTTATCCGGATCAATATTGTAATTTTCCGCATTCGCCCTTATCCATCGGACTGCTGCCTTAGAGTCTCCAACTATATCCTTTAATTCTACCGCAGTGAGCTTGCGGTAATCGATAGTTACAGCAGCCATTCCATTCGCAGCCAAATATTTCGCAAATGGCTCAAACCAGATTCGTTTATTCACCACAAAACCTCCTCCATGAATACATACTACTACGGGCATTGGTTTTTTGATTGGCCTTTTGGGGATAAACAAATCCAGTTCCAATTTTTTATTTGGATATTCTGCGAAAGTAAGGCTTCTGAGCTCAATTACCTGGTCTGTTATAAAATTAAAAATAGGCATGCTAGGATACATTTCGTAGCTCAATGTTATCAACACACTTTCCCAAGCTTCCTCCTCATTTAGTTTTATAAGCCCTTCTTCTTTGCACAATTCAATAAATGGATCTACAAAATCAAATGGTTCTTCTTTTGATCCATTGATTCCTTGAAAACATATCTTTCTTGCTTCTAAATATTTAGGGGTTGTTGTCCCTATATACTTTTTCTCGGCGGCAAAAAACCCAATATACGGCTCATTTTCCCTTAACCTTTCCATGAACTCCTCATAATCAGAATCATTGCCTTTTTGCTGACTACTTGGCCAGTCAAAATCAATGTTCTTTGCTTTTTTATCGGACGGGTTGCAACTAAAAAAAATTGCCACCAACGTAAGTATTTGTATTAGACCTCTCATTTTTTAAATTTTTTCATAAAATCCCAGGCCAATTGGGTTGTGTTAATATTGGATTGCTCACTTTGATACAGCTTATGGCCGCCATCATCAATATTTACCAACGCTACTTCCGTTTGATTATCACAATCTTTATATGTCCAGGTGACGCTTTTACCTGAACTCCAGGTCACCTCGTAAGCTCCCTGACAATTATTCATTTGCTTCCAGCGCTCAAAATTCTCAACTGCTCCAGGCATTTCTTCATTTGCAAGATATAAATCGTCGTTTGTCCCCATAATCGTCATTACCGGTACTGCGGTATAATCTGCATCTATTTCAGTCAAAAGATGAAGTGACATACATGCTACAGCGGTTATTAAATCGCTCTCCTCATTCGCTATTCGCTGTGCCATGGCACAGCCATTAGAAAGCCCAGTCAAATAAATACGACTTTCGTCTATATTATATATATCTACCAACTGCTCAATCATTTTCTTTACGAAACCCATATCATCAATTTCATTATCTGAGGCCGGAGCGCAACATCCGGGTCCTGCATTCCAGGAACTACATAACCCATGAGGCCATGCTACTATAAAACCCTCCGATTGCGCAAGCGCTTCAAATCCGGATATTGAACGCTGATGTGACGCGTTTTCGGTCCAACCATGAAAATCAAGAACTAACGGCGCTTTGTTTGTTAAATCCTCTGGAATAAAAATATCCCAACAACGGTGATAACCTCCCATGTTGACACAATCATTACCATACGGTTCAGTATAATCCTCATAGCTACAGATTTCTGAGGGGACACCAATAATCCGCCAGTCATTTCCCTCCTTCGCGAGTGCAAAGTCCATCTCCAGCTCTCCGTCTTCATTATAAATGACGATTTCCGCTGTATCTCCTTCAACTTTTAAATCCGCAGTCCTCAAATCGATTTTCAATAACAATAGCATGCCATAGGACTTGGCTTCATTAAGCAATTCACTCATTCCCTCTTTATTCTTTGCCTCAGTACCAGCGAAGTTTTCAGAGTAAAATGTCATTGTCTTCTCAATGTCACCCGATGTGAGAGCTTCCGCCCACTGGTCCATGGTAAGTAAAATTTGCCCTTCTACTGTTTTGTCATCAACTTCCATGGACTTTCGTTGAGAACAGGCCATTAAAATGACAAGCAAGGCAAAAATAGTTGTCTTCTGATAAATAATCAAGGTTTTCAATTTCATTTCAAGTATTACTTTTTTAGAAAATTCCAAATCCTGGTATAGCATTCAGGATCGTTTTCCTGATTGTGTTGTAACGACTATCTAATAATCTGAGTTCAATTCATAAATCGATTTCATCTTCCATGCGTGTATCTCTTTGACGACAAGATCTTTATCTTTAGTAAATATTTTGATATTTGGATTCTTCCGAATACTAGCATGGGAAACAACTGCAGCTTGGCGATCATTGGCAAAAACTTCTATTAAGTTCTTATCTATAAAAATTTTAAGCGTAAGGTCTTCACCATCCTTGAGTTCAAACGGCGGATTAATTTTACCAATACGCAATTCTTTTTGTCCCTTACCATATGTAATATTCAGTTCTTCATTCCCCTTTTCGTTCCCCAGCATATTTATACCAAATTCTTTTGATAATGGTGATTCGAATATAATTTCAAGTTCAACAGCATCTCCCTCTACTTTATCAAGTAAAAAGCTCAATCCTTTACTGATAGTTTTATCTTCAAAGCCAATCTCGTCGTATCTAAGAGATTCTAGTTCTTTTAGAGGTTTAATGCGAAGAACTCCATCTTCTGGGAGTTCAAGTTCGCGTGGCAGGCCCTGTACACCGGTTGGTTTAACATCAGTAATGAGCCACGTATACATAACACGCCTGCCGTCTTCAGAGATCATTGATTCGGGTGCGAAGTAAGACAGGTTACCAAAATCCTCCCAATTGGTATCTGTCCAATTCATCAAGTGATGTTCATCCGGAAGAAATTTTTCATCTACGAAATCACCAAGATAATATCGGCAGCCTATGCGGTGACTTATACAAAGGAGCATCCATTTATCTCCGATCTGAAAAATATTTGCGCATGAAATATCTTCCTCCTTTGGGATGCCAATATCTTCAGGAAAATCATCGTGAAGTAGTTTTCCAAGATGTTTCCAATTTTTAAGATCAGCTGATTTCATCAGACTTGGCTCCTTTCCTCCGGACAATGCATAATAGGTATCGTCAATTTCCCATATATCAGGATCCCAATAATCTTCATGTACTTCCTCATTTTCATCCATTGCAACAATTAGTTCCGGTTTCGACCATTCATCAAGATTATCATCCAGCGCATATGAGATCATATTACTGCCTGAACCTTCACCATGATAAATCATTGCTGGTTTACCATCCTTGGTGAAAAATCCTGTTCCGCTGTACATTCCATGCCCGGTAAGGGGTGGCGTAAGAACAGTGCGGTGCCACTTCCAGTGAACCATGTCGGTGCTTGAAACATGTGCATAAGCAGGTCCATAGTTATTGTCATAAATATAATGAAGGTGGTAGCGTCCTTTGTAATAGTACATTGGGTTCGGATCGCCGGGAAAACCGTCTCCCGGTCCCGGGTGTGCAAGGTGAAAAGTCAGCCAATCATCGGGAGGATTATCAGGCCATTTTGGTGTTTCTTCAACAAATTCTTTTAAGGCAGTCATGACTCCCCATTTACCGAGAACTAACCTGCCATCACGAAGTTCTGCACCCTCCCTGAATAAATTTAGAATATAACGACCTGTATTCTCTTTGATTTTTTCTCCTTCAAAATCCCACCATGCATACGGCTCAATCTTCGATGGTTCATTTGGTTTAAGTAACTTGAGTTGTGCCGGCGCAAGCGCTGAACTATAAATTCTTGCGTCTTCAATTTCCCCATTGATATAGTCATCGTCATCATTATGCCGAGCCCCGAATACAACAATATTATCTTTCGCTCTCAATAAATCAATGTTCTCAGATTTATTTGTGGCATATAGTTCACCATTTCTGTAAATTATTATCTCATTGCCTTTGTAAACAATAGCCATCTGAATCAGCTTTCCAATACTTGCTTCTGTCTCAGCTTTAACATTATCTAATTCAAAAGTACTTCGTTTTTTGTCTTCGCTTCCTGCAACCCATTTTCCTGATTCTATTGTACCTAAAACTATACCGTCAAACTTTTCACCTGACTGAATAGTAAGAATTGAACCACCCTCGACACCCAAATCTTTTAGTTCAACCCAACTGACCAGCGTCTTATCTGTATTCGTATTACAACCTGTCACTAATAAATAAATTAGCAAGCTTCCAATTACAATGTTTTGCATGCTACACCTCTATTGAAAAAATTAATATTTCATTTACTCATCATTGTTTTGCCACACACCGATTCCGCAGTTAATGCTAGCGCGATTGTGCAAACAGCCATTCAATAAATTCTGTTTCTCTATAAGCCCTTGTCCAGCTCTCATGTCCTACACCAGGGTATTCCGTATATCTTGGATTTCCACCAGCGGATTTCAGCGCTTTGACAGCCTCCCGTGAAACATCTACAGAGACTACGTCATCAGCTTCACCATGGAAGATCCATATTGGAAGCTGTGCAAATTTTTTGCCTCGCTCTTCAGCGCTCATACCAATTATCCAGTCACCACCACAAATAGGTGCAGCAGCAGCAAAGCGATCAGGCCGCTCTATCATAGACATCCAGGTACATTCGCCGCCCATGGATAACCCCGTTACATATTCACGGTTTTTATCGATAGCGTATTCTTCTTCCAGCACATCAAGCATTTCGTGGATCGTCTGAATATTAATTCTCATAATATCTGTTCTGGGGCGTCCGCTTGAAGCTCTTTTGTCGTTGGATGGGATTTGCGGTGCTACAATAATACATGGGTTGTCAGCCTGCCTCTCAGGACCGGCCCATTCACGCGGAGCTGGCCCTTCTAAATTCCGAATATTGTCGTTACCAATGCCTCCAGCTCCATGATGAAAGAGTACAAGCGGATATAGCTCATCCTCATTATAATCATTTGGAATAAATAATCTATATCGTATCGTATCACCCTGAGAGCTTATGAATAAGCGCGCTTCATAAGCATCGATACCCACCGAAGAAATGTCGTATCCTTCCGGATAGTACTCTTCTTCATCAAATTCAAGGCGCTCGCCATCATATATTAATAAAATTTCCTCATCCCCAATTTGAAGAATTACTTCATCATCTTCCAGTTCATAGGTTGCTTCTACCCCGTTACCAAATTCAGAACCAGAGATAAACACCTCATTATTTTTTTTGAAAATCAATTTTATTTCTTCTCCATCATCTTCTATAGTCAGAATATTACCCACCAGGGGAGGTAAAACCGATTTTTCTCTGTCCTCTTGCCCTTTAGACTCCAGCATAAATGCCAGCGATAAGAAAATGATAAGTACAAATGTCGAAGCTATTTTCATAATCTTTAATTCATTTGTGATTTGGTAACTGCTCATATATCATTCTTTCTCGAAACTGATTTCCACAGGTTGTTCAGAAGACAGCTCCATCCAAACCACCAATTGTAGTTCTCCACTGGTATCGCGTACAAGTCCTTGTCTTATTTTTTTATCAGTGCCTATATATGTGCCAGCTACTTTCACTTTCGCTTTGCTATCCCAACCAGCAAGTACAAAAGACGGATTTACAGCTGGTGATTTTTTTGAGGCATCCAAGACAAACAAAAGTTTGTCGTCGTTCGTAGCTATTTGATAGGCTCTTTGACTTTTGTCATATCCAGAAGATTCTCCTCCTTTCAACTTGGTAACATCGGGAGCAAAGTTCCAAGATCTGGCCAAAGGTATCAGTGATTTGGCGGCCTTATTGGTAAATCCATAAATTAGCATATTTCCTGTCAGGTTATTGGCTGCACCCAATGCGGAGTGTGTCACACGGTCAGGTGCCACACTAAATCGACCGTCACATGGCGCCTGTGTTACTGGATAATGGTTCCAAGCAGAATACTTTGAATAAGATGTTTTTTCTCCACTGGCCCAAACATAAATATCCGCTTTGGGAGGAAATATTTCAAAGACTTTATAATCTGATTTAAGGTTTATCCAAATGGCTTGAGCGTCAAATGTACCATCAGGATGAGATTCACTCCAATCAAGTTCCGTAATCTTGTCTTCAGATGAAACAATGGTCAAAGACTGTAGGTTAATATTATCTTCTGGCTTTGTACCTGCTTCTGACAAGAATTGTGTGTCATGAAAACCTATACTACCGCCCTCATCTGCATGGTAAAAGTCTTGACCGTCGTGCATATCGACAAAACGTACACCAACACCATCAGGATAAATCGTCAGGTATTCGTCCGTCCAGACACCCCAATCTTCCAGATTCCGGCACGCATTAGGATGCTTATACAATACATCTACTGATGCATATCGCCAGTGTATAACCACCCGCGCGTCTGTGTTTTCAATAATTCGAACATGTGAATGACGCCCTTGATAATCGGACATATGCTCACTGCAACTTTCCGCTCCCTCAATTTTATTGTCCCAATGCCAGTCGGTCAATTCTGCGCTCTGATCAGATATCCATTTATTGGTTTCGGTGACCCAACCGGGACTCCTCGATCCTCGCCAGAAAACTACACTGGTTGGCATCAGATCGAATTTTACAACTATATCCGGATGCTCAGGCTCTCGCCATATATTGTCCCATAACTCATGATATTTCAGGTGGGTATAGCTCGCCCCAAACTTTGACACTTCGCCTGTTTCCCCAGGTAGCGTTCTGGGTTGTATATCCGCTTTAACATCTACTGGCCGGGATGCTAGGTATAATGTCTTCATATTTCTGTGCCAAAGCGGTTCTAGATATATGTTTACTTCATCTATTAGGCCCTCAAACCCTAATGGCGAAGGGAAAGTCGAATAAGTCCTTACCACATGTTGAGAGACATAGCCGATGGATTCATCATTTTTTCCAATCACAAAATTCTTATCAGCGAGCGTTACGTGACCTGAAAAATTCACAAAGTCTGTAAGCTCACCGTTCACATACAGATAGAGCATTCCTTCATTGACATAGGTAAAGGCAACATGAGACCACTCATTCAGTGGAATTGGTTTAGTAGCTGTTACAACAATTGGACTATTGTCGATAGCCATGATGATTACTGGGCGACCAAATTCGTCAATACCTAGGAAATAGCCATTTTTCAATGTTTCACCCAATTGCATCTTGCCCCAGTTTCTTTGTTGAAAAACATTCTCACGCACATCAGCCTCCCACTCAGACTGATGGGCGATAGCCGTCCATTTACTGATGGAATAGGCACCTGGGGCGACCCAAGCGTCTACAGAAAATCCTCCATCGTCCCCGAATTTCGGTAATTTAACATTGGGCCCTGTTACTTTTGAATTGTAACCATCAAAGGCTAAAGCTGCTCCGGATACACCCGCTTTCCAAACCGTTTTTGGACCGCTTATTTCACTGGGATGTCTTGATTCATTTTCATAAGTAATGTCAACTTGATCATATTCACGTTGCTTCATGCCCTCATCAAAATGCCAGGAATAAGCCGGTTTAATATCTCCATCAATAGGATTAATTGCTGTACCCTTGATTTTTTCTTCCGCCCCCCTAGTCAATGTTGGGGCTATGGATTGAATGACCTTAATGCCATTTTTCATTAATTGGATAAGCTGAATCGTTCTATTGGCAGGATCTTGCCAATCATTTAACTTTTTTGTCCCTTCCCGTATATTTCGCCTTACCTTGCCATCAGGAAAAAAGGTGAAATATTCGTGAACCACCCCGTCAAAATCAACATTTCCCCCAGTTGGGACGGAATGGCTACCCAATTTAAACTGAGGAAAGTAGCGCCAATGAACGATGATCGAGTCAGAAGTATTTTCAATTAGTCGTACAAACGAATAGATATTATTCTTATCTGGCCTGTTATTCGATCCATCACCACTGCGCTTAATTACCTCTTCGAAATCCCAGCTTCCTGCATTTGTTGTCCATTTAGGAAGATAGCTTGATGCCCTGTGAAACATGACCTCTCCTAGAGGCAGTTGGATAACCAAATCTGCATGTTTTGACGTGAGAGAATATTTTTCCCACGGCTCACCAGAATCAACCTTTGTATAGTACGCGTAAAAATTAGGATCACCTGCCTTCGCAACAACGTAACAATGGACTATAAACAAAATAATGATGACTGAAGTTCTTTTCATTTTTTTACCTTATTTTTTCGTAGTATCAAAAGTTATTGATTGTATTTGCTGCACACTTCATAAAGGAATTCCTTATTAGAATAAATTTATCGGCAATCAAACCCTCAAAATCATTGAGGAAAAGAACTTTCAGATTTCTTCTATAATTATTCCTTACCCTTTGTTATTTATAATTGTATTGGTTTATTCGTCTCATATTCAATCCAAATTGACATCATATTTGTATTGGCCATATCCCGGGAAGTACCTTGTCTCGATAGTACTTCATTATTCATGCATCAATACTTTAATCCAGTTTTGGATGATGATATCGTTCAATTTTAAATGAGTGGGCATACTTACCCTGTTTCTTAGGAGTTTTTATTATTAAACCTACTCCAGTAAATGCCCATTCAAGTTCTTCATCACTGCCAAGCATTGTTATGCGTTTAATTTCTTCTTTGTAAAAACCTGGATAGTTTCCTGATATATCGTCACTAACTTTAAATTGATTACCGTCATATGTACCTGACCATGTAAATACTCCTTCATAACTCATAATTACTTCTTTGCCTATTTGCACATAGTCAACATCAATTCCATCACCAGCTTCTCCTCCCTTTATAAATAATTCGCCATCTTCCTTAAACATATAATGAGATGCTTCCACATCATCATCTTCGTTATCATCTTCGTCATCCTCACCTTTAATAAACCATTCTGTTCCTACTAGAGATTTAACTTCCTCACCCTTTGCCCAATCAGGAATAACGGCGTTTTTAGCCTCAAGGCCAGTAGCTCGTATTGAGGCAATCAACGCTTTGTCACCCGGCCAGTCTAGAAATGTTGCATACAGGTTATCACCATTAACAGTGAAGCGTATATCTTCTTGAGTATAAACTGCTCCTGATTCATTGAATCCTTGATTTTGAATGTCACCAACTTTTGTCGGGCCTTCGCCAGCTATAAACCAAGGAGTCGTTTTATAGATTGCTTCACCATTTGTTTCAAGCCAAGCACCCATTTCTGACAATACTTCTTTTGCCCCTTCAGGTATTGTTCCATCTGGCTTGGGGCCCACATTCAACAGTAAGTAGCCATTTTTACTCACACGGTCAATAAGGTTATCAATCAATCTGTTAGGTGTTTTGAAGGTTAGATCATTTGCCCAGCCCCAAGCACCTCTATCATCTACTGAACTGTCAGTTATCCAATCATTGTATGTTACATTTGGTTCTTGTCCAAGTTCTAAATCTCTAACACCTGCACCCGGAATTATATCATGGTCTTTATAAGTTACAACTACTTCTTTTCCATTTTTATCTGCCCAATTGTAGTAGTATGCTAGAAAATCTTTTATATATCCTTCAGGAAGTGCATCAAGTGCAAAGTCGAACCAAATAAAATCAGGTCCGTAATTATCGATTACTTCGATGATTTTATCATACCATTCATTAATAAATTCTTGATTCCGCATTTCTCCTGGCATATGGTATTGACCATAAAGTCCAGAATTTTTAGGGTCTCCAGTATCATATTGTTTATCGTGAACAGGAAAAAAGAACCAATTTGCAGCATGATGAAAAGCAGTTACAAATTTCATATCTCGTTTTTTGATAGCCTTTTCTAATTCACCAACTACGTCTCTTTTCGGCCCCATTTTCACAGCATTCCATTCAGAGTATTCGGTATCCCACATCGCAAAACCGTCGTGGTGTTCGGCAACCGGGCCGGCAAACTTGGCACCTGACTTTGCGAACAATTCTGCCCATTCATCTGCATTAAATTTATCAGCAGTAAATAGTGGAATTAAATCTTTGTAACCATAATCTTTTGATAACTCACCAAAAGTTTTTTCGAAATGTTCTCGTGCCTCACCTTTAGCATCTTGGTATAATGAAAATGAATACCAAGTTGTATTTGAACCGTACGCATGGACTGCATAAGGGCCCCAGTGTGTGTAAATTCCAAATTTGCCTTCTTGTAGCCATTGTGGTGTTGAAACTTGTTTTAATGATTGCCAGTTTGCTTCATATTTCTGCCCATACACGTTTCCAAAAACAAAAAAGGTTACCAAAAATAATGTGAATGCTCTTACTATTGTCTTCATACTAATTCTCTTTAAATATTTTGTGAAAGATTTTACCAAATTGTTTTTCTGCTCCAGACATCAATCGATGTGATTAATATTTTTTTCCATAGTTCACCGGAATCAACCTTTGTTTATACGTATAAAAATTAGAATTGTTGTCGTCACATGGAGGCATATAATAGAAAAATAATGATGGCTGAATTTTTTTTATTTTTTTAAGAGTTTTCCGGTACTTGTATATTCGCCGATTTCTAGTTGATAATAGTAAAGGCCTGAGCGTAGTTTGGTATTTGAGAAATCCAGCATAGCAGAATAGGGCTTTTGTAAAAATTCGTGATAAACAACTTGCCCTGAAGTACTTATCAACCTAAAATTTACTTGACCAAACGTGTTTTCAGGGAAGCGAAGGATGATTTGCTTGTCGAATGGATTCGGATAAATGTTTATAAGCGCATCGGACTCATTAATTCCCAAAACCACATTTGAGCTGTATACTTCTGTATCTCCCTCTGTCAATTTCACCTCCTGATTGGCTGACAATGTAGGAAAATATTCTTTTTTACCTGATGGCCAGGTAACGGATATTTCATCAATAAATTCGTGATGCGCCAATCCAAAATGAATAGGTTTGATACTTTGTCCGAATAGATTAGCACCAGAATAATGTCTGTAATAGTGCTTACCCTGAAGGTTGATCTCAACTATTGATCCAAAGGCATTCCTATTACTTTCTGTGCCTTCTAATTCAATTTGAATCCAATTCTTATTGAGCTCATCTGTCTGCATTGTATTGTTTTTGTACAAAGTTAGATTTGTTTCTCTATTTCCTACAAGCATATCCATATCTCCATCATTATCACAGTCGAACACCTCAAGACCCCTTCCTATTGAGATACTATTCACCCCTAAACTTTGAGAAATATTATTAAATATTCCGTCTTCATTTTCAAAAAATACATTTCGGT
This sequence comes from uncultured Flammeovirgaceae bacterium, assembly GCA_913050055.1. Classification (GTDB taxonomy): domain Bacteria; phylum Bacteroidota; class Bacteroidia; order Cytophagales; family Cyclobacteriaceae; genus UBA4465. Next base: position 15,488 of record CAJXAT010000033.1, read on the forward strand.
CACCTCTTCCATTGATAACTTTCATTCCATTGACAACATATAAATCTTCATCAAGGTCATTATCAGCATCAAAGAACCTTGCTCCCCACCCCCAACCGGTATTTTCAATTCCCAATTCAGATGCTCTATTTGTAAATATGCCTTCCTCTGAGCCAACAAAAAAAGGATTTGGTAAATGATCATAAATATTGGTAACGTAAATATCAAAATTGCCATCGCTATCGTAATCACAAACATCTATCCCCATTCCATCGCCTAGATTTTCCAATTGATAATATCTTGTTGAATCACTAAACCTATCATTACCCTGGTTAATAAAAAGACGACTCTCTCCGAAATCATTGACAACGTATAAATCAGGGTAGGTGTCCATGTTGACATCAATAGGGATTGATGTCCAGGTTTTGCCTTCATCATCTAGTCCGGAAAACTCACTCACATCGATGAAAATGCCATTACCATCATTTCTATGAAGACGGTTCGTTTTGAGCCAATCGCTCACATATAAATCTAGATCTCCGTCAAGGTCATAGTCCCACCAAAGACCGTTGGAACTATAGCAGTCCAGGCAACCTTCGACGCCAGAACTCTGAGTAACATTTTTAAACCGACCGTTCCCTTCATTGTGCCAAAGTTCGTCCCCCCCATCGTTTGATAGGAACAAATCAGGGTAGCCATCATTATCATAATCTCCCCAACTGGCTCCCATTCTATCTCCCATCCAACCGTCCCTAAGCGTTTCATTTTGAAAGAGAAGTTTAGACTCAACTGTCACATCTTCAAATCCATTCTGTCCATTATTTCGCAGTAATCTACTCCAGGTCTGACTATTGCCTTCCTGAAATTTATGGATGCTAACAAGAAATATATCCATATCCCCATCCTGATCGTAATCTGCAACAGAAACCCCGTTTGTGTCACGGAGTTCACTGACAAGCCTAAATCCCATGTCCAGCTCAAAGCTTTGGGCTTTGAGCCTTGGAGTCGAAGACATTAAAATAACTAAGACAGGCAAATATTTGAAAGACAAACACACGTGTGACTTATTGAATAAAGTAATTTAAAATTAAGCAAAAATAATTACTTTTTAAACATTAATTAGAAAGATTATTGTTTCAAAGGACTAGTTTTTAAAGAGCTACCAATCAATGTTAAATTCTTGATTTATTAGTCTGTAGACGTTTATACCTGAAGACAAATTTTGATTTTACAAATCAAATCTGATTATATTGTTCGGATCGGTAATTTTGATTTCGTGGCATATTTTTTTTCCTACTTAAGCATCCATAAGGCTAAACTTTAATTTACCCAAGAAATTGAAGTCAACTTGAACTGTAAAATCATCTTCGAATGGAATAAATTTTCATCAGTTCAAAACTCTGAACAAAGGCTACAGTTGAAATGGATAAGATCGACAATTTCAACGCAAATTTTTTCGCTTAATGATCGTTAACTAAAACACTAGTAACATCTCAATATTTACCAGTAGAAAATAAAATGCACATTAGCAACTTACTCCCAAAAGTCCTCATTGCAAATACGAACTGTTTTTACGGACATTGAGAAGCAATAATTTCTACTCGTATTTAAGTTCAGGTTTTTGACCCGTGCTTATCCATTTAATCAACTGATCGAAAGTATCCCCTACCTCTTCGTTTTTGAAATTGCAGTGTCCATCCCGAGCAACATACCGCTGCTGATAAAATTCGCTGGAGTTCTGATAATTAATAAGTTGTTCATAAAGGTCATAGTTGCTCGCTGGAATCAACTCATCGTAAGTTGTGTGCAGTGCCAATACAGGGTCAGCTATTTTTCCGGTTGTTGTGTTGTAGTTGATAAAATGCTCGGCTGTAAATGGTTCAGCGGTATATCTTCTTATTTTTCGGTTGATTTCGTTATCCTGAAAACCAAATCCATCATAAATGGTCTGTAAGTTTCCTATCGCCAAACCACCTCGGTTTTTTGCGGTTTCTTTTAAAATGATCTGAAAAAAGTAAATCACATCGGCAAGGTCTTGGGCCTTGAGCCTAAAATGTTCACAGAAAATATTGATAAAATCTTCATTACCAGCTGTGATCAGGGCTTCAATTTCTTCATAAAAAACCAGCTCTTTTCCAATGACTAACTCTCCACTATTGCCAGCAAAAAAGTAATCAAAGGTCACCAACATATCCAATGACCTTTTGACGATCTGACTTATTGGTGCCAGCCAACCACACAAGGGCATAGCCCCCTGATATTCATTTGGGTATTTTTCGATGGTGGCGATTGAGATGATCCCACCCATTGAATGTCCTGTCATAATGGTTAATTCTGGCTTGCCATATTTCATTTCGAAATATGCCCTTAGCGCTTCAGTATCTTCAATGCCCTCTTTTACCACCAGTCCCTTTTTTCTGAATTCTGAAAAGGCAACCGCATATCTACGATTGGTGAAAATATTATGAAATTCTTCTTCATTTCCACCTTCCTCTTCCTCTTCATTTTCAGCCTCTTTTAGTTCTTCTTCCTCGTCATATCCATCTAAATATTCATCTGTTTCTTCATAGCCATGTGCATACATGACTAGTCCTTTATTCCAGTTTTCAGGAATAATAATTTGGTAGGGTGCGCCATTGATTTCTCCTTCTTCAGAGGTCTGCCCAAAGACAGCAGTTGACAAAATCCAGAATGATATAATTGTTATTGTAGTTTTCATATAAGTTTGATTAAATACTAATTCTGCCAGTTCAATATTTGTTTATCGGAAGAGATACTACCTTTATTAAATTCCCTGACTTCTTTTTCGTTTAACGATTTATTATAGACTAAACAACTCGAAATCTCACCGATAAAATTGTATCCTTGATAACCAGTGAAATCTATACCTGCCCCAATGTTGAATGTATGCTTAGCGTTGTCTTCTGAAAGTAATTTCGTTCCTGTTAGTTTTAGTTTGCCATCAACATAAAAATTAACAACTCCGTTATCAACAATCATGGCAACTGTATGTAACTGACCATCAGCCATATTTTGAGCTATTCTCAGCTCAGTATCATCGTCCCAGCCATCGTTGAAAATCAAATCGCCTTCTCTTAAGAACAAGGTTTTAATTCCATTCAGCTCAAAATCTACAGACCAGGGGATATCTCCAATCCGACATTTTGAAAAAAGGGTGCCTCCAACTTTTGTTCGGAATTTCATCAATACAGAAATATCTTGTAATCCTAGGCTAACATCCAAAGTTTGAAATAGAGGTCTGGCCGTAAGTACTCCAATATTTGGATTGCTACCATCATCTTTCGGGTCATCTTCCAAATCAATTTGAAGGCTGCTCAACTCCTCTTTTAGATCAGATACAATTCTCTGATGAGCTGGATTATTATATTGATTGATCATTTCTGCACGATCCTTATTTAGGTCATAAAATTCCCATTGATCAATCTTGTCATAATAAATAAGTTTATGATCATAAGTTCTGATTCCAAAATGCGGTTCAGTTTCAAAATGAGAATAATAATACCTATAGTACATTGAGGTTCGCCAATCCGTTGGAATATCGCCACTCAGTAAAGGAACAAAACTCTTCCCTTGAGTTCCTTCAAGTGCGGGTAGACCTACTGCCTCCAGTATTGTTGGAGCAAAGTCCACGTTTAATATCATGCCATCACTTGTTGATCCTTGCTCTACCTCTCCTGGCCACCTAACCAGAAATGGCATGCGTAGACCTTCTTCATACATAAACCGTTTGTCATATAGTCCGTGCTCACCCAAATAAAACCCTTGATCTCCAGTATACATGACTATCGTATTTTCAGCCAAACCTGACTCATCCAAATAGTCTAATATTCTACCCACATTGTCGTCAACTCCTCTGACACATCGAAGGTATTTTTTCATATAAAGTTGATATTGTTTTTCGCGTTTCGCTTTGCCCTTCAAGTCAGCTGTTTGCTCTTCGAAATTTGTATGATCTCCCCATTTACTTCCTATAAACTGGAGTTGAGTCTTCAGCGCATCACTTCTCCCCTCATAGTCATCAAAAAGATTATCTGGTTCGGGTATTTCTACATCAGCCAAGAAGTCTTCGTATCGCGCTGCATAATCCCAAGTATCATGTGGCGCTTTGAAGTGGCAGAAGAGCATAAAGGGTTGATCATCAGAAATTTCATTTTCAAGAAAATCCAAAGCTTTGGTTGCAATAATATCCGAAGAATGACCTTCATATTGTATTTTTTCCCCTTGTTGCACCCAACCACTTAGATGCTCATTTCCCTTTTCTATAAATTCAGGATTGTGATAGTCACCTTGCCCTGGAAGAATGGAAAAGTAATCCAATCCTACCGGGTTTGAATGAAGGTGGTATTTGCCTACGAATGCAGTCTGATATCCATCTGCCTGCATTACCTTTGGTAAAGTAGGTTGTGTTTGGTCAAGCGCTGTGAATTTATAAACACCATTTTTATGTGCATATTTCCCCGTCATAATAGCCGCCCGGCTGGGCGTACATATTGAATTGGTTACAAAGCAGTTTTTAAACAACATCCCTTCATCGGCTAATCTGTCAATGTTGGATGTAGGGGAAATTTTAGACAGCCTACCACCATAGGCACTAACAGCCTGTGACGTGTGATCATCAGACATGATAAAAATGACGTTGGGTCGTTGAGTTTTATTCTGACTTTTATCTTCATTGGTACAAGCGCTAAATATCAGAGACAATGCAAATGAAATTATCCAAAGAGAAGAACCCCACTCTGAATAAAATAGATATATATATTTTCTTAGTGTATTCATAGGTTCCATCAATTCAAATTAAATAGATTTTATAGGTTTTGGCTAAAGATGTCTTGCTCATTATAATTGCTCAAAACTTGGTCATTGCTTGTAAAGGAACTTACTACTATTTTCAGAGCAATTTATAAAAATACTCTTGTGAGGCTTTCCCCTGTTTTTCGTTAAAGGCACTAAGTCCAGTTAGCGGATAATCTTGCCCATTCGGATTTCACCATCAATGATCAAAATATATAAATTAACGCCAGTATTTAGCGCAATATTATCTTGAAAATCAATTTGAAGAACCTTAGATCCATCATTTTTAAACGACTTCTGAAACAGCTCCTGACCTGCGGTGTTGAGAATTTTAAATTCACAAAAATTATAATCAATTTTACCAAGATCAATATTCAACTCATCAGAAAAGGGATTTGGAAATATAACTACCGATGAAATCGCCTTTTCGGTGGTTCCGTTAATGATTTTTTTATCGGTATTTTCTTTAATATGAAGTACCTGATTAGCTCTAACATTTGTGAAAATTTCAATACTACCATCAGGCCAAGTCACCTCAACTTGATCTACCATAGTATGATTGGAAAGTCCAAAATGGTTGGATTTGATACTTTGCCCAAATAGGTTCATTCCCGTGTAATATCGATAATAATCCTCTCCGTCACAGGTAATTCTAATTTTTGCCCCAAAGGCATTTCGATTACTGACCGTTCCTTCAAGCGTTATTTGGAGCCAGTTATTTGCGATGTTTGAAGATTCAATATTGGTGTTTTTATATAGACTTGATGGTGCATCACGATTTCCAACAATCATATCAAAATCTCCATCTCCATCATAATCAAAAACTTCAAGACCCATACCGTAATTAATGTTGTCCACGCCAAGCTCAGATGAGAGATTTTTAAAACCATCTTCATCATTCAAGAAAAAAGTATTACGATCATCTTTTGCCATATCAGAGGTATAACCGTTTACCGCGTATAAGTCTTCATCGAGATCGTGATCAGCATCAAAAAATCTTACTCCCCAGCCCCAACCAGTATCATCTATTCCCAAAGAAATCGACTCATTTGAAAATAAGCCATCTCCATTATTAACAAAAAAAGCATTCGGTTCAAAACTAAAAATATTCGTCACGTATATATCAAAACGTCCATCATTATTATAATCACACACATCCATTCCCATTCCATTCCCATCATTATCTAGGCCATAAGGCCGTGCCCAATCTGAAAAAGTTCCATCACCGTTATTTAAAAATAATCCATTCTCCTGAGCGTCATTTGCCACATATAAATCGACAAGGCCATCATAATTAATATCTATCGGCAGAGCTGAAAAGGAATTTCTATCATCTCCCAAGCCCGATTGTATAGTAATATCAACGAAAGTATCCTCTCCATCATTGCGATAAAGTCGATTTTCTCTAATCCAATCGCAAACAAATAGATCTAGATCTCCATCCAAATCATAATCCCACCAAAGACCGGTAGTACTGTAACAAAATTGGCAACCTTGTACTCCTGAGGACTGCGTAACATTAGTAAACTTACCATTCCCATCATTACGCCACAACTCATCTAGACCGAAATTAGTTAAAAAAATATCGGGATAGCCGTCATTATTATAATCTCCCCAACTGGCTCCCATTTTTGACCCCATCACCATTCCTTTATTGTGCAAGGCTTTATAATTGATAAGTTCAGCTGCTAAAGTTACATCAGAATAGCCCTGCTCTCCATCATTTCTCATCAATCTACTCCAGGTCAAAGGATCACTTTCATCAAAAATTGTTGCAGCCACTAAAAATAAATCTAGGTCTCCATCAAGATCATAATCTGCGACTGATACACCGTTTACACTACTCAATTCATTTTGAATTTCAAAATCTTGCACTATTTCAAAACTTTGGCAATAACCAAATGACATTGACCAAGTGAAAATAATGATAACTACTACTGTATTTAATAAAACAGTTTTCATTCAATAAAAACCAATTTAAAAAGGGTATTTTTCACCTTATTATAATTTTATCAAATCTCTTTTTTGAAAATTATTAATTTTTATCTAGTCATAGCAATGAGCTTTTTGGGAAATAACCTAACTAAGACCAACACATAAATTCCATGTTTTGTTATCAAATTATGACTTTAATAAATCTTAATTTCCTTTTTTTGCACTTAACCAAAAAATTTATTCCTAAAAAAAACAATTCTATCAAATAAAATATACTCGCTGCACAATTAACATCCAGCATTGCCAACTTCGCACGAGAGTTTAGTGCCAAAAGATTTGTCTTAAAAAAACCTACTCCAATGAAGCTATGCTAAGTTTTTTCTTTAGCCAATATTTCTCCCTATGAAAAGCGTAAGGACTGGGATCATAATTATCAATGATATCCACATTAGCCTTTTGGGGTACTCTCATTTCGAGACACCAAAAAACACCAT
>CAJXAT010000034.1 GCA_913050055.1 uncultured Flammeovirgaceae bacterium
TCTTCACCCATTTTCTGAACAGCTACATTCATTAAAGGGGGGCCACAGAAATACAGTTCGATATCTTCAGGAGCTTCATGTTTGGACAAATATTGATCAATAACAGCTTTATGTACAAATCCTAAAAATCCATCTCCCTTATCATCCTCAACATCTTTTTTAACTTTCCAATTATCCTCCTTATGTGGCTCTGATAAAACAATGAAAAATTTAAAGTTGTCAAACTGTTCTTCCAAACGATAAAAATGATCTAGGTAGAACAATTCACGCTTTGACCTTCCTCCGTACCAATACGTTACTTTTCTACCCGTCTTTAATGTTTTGAACAAGTGATATAGATGGGATCTCATAGGCGCCATTCCAGCACCACCCCCAACGTACAGCATTTCGGCCTCTGTTTCGTTAATAAAAAACTCTCCATAAGGACCTGAAATGGTCACTTTATCACCCGCTTTTTTTGAAAATATATAAGAGGAAGCAATACCTGGATTAACGGACATCCATCCGTTTTTTGCCCGATCGAATGGCGGAGTAGCAATACGTACATTGAGCATGATTTCTCGCCCTTCAGCAGGATAAGAGGCCATTGAATAGGCCCTTGTAATCACTTCTTCGTTCTTCATTTTCAGGTCCCATAATCCGAACTTTTCCCATTCTAACTGAAACTTATCAACCTGATCGTGCTCTTCTGGGTGCGCATCAATATTGAAATTTTTAAAATCTATCTCACATTCAGGAATTTCTATCTGAATGTATCCCCCAGGCCGATAATCCATATCTTCAGGTAATTGCACCACGAACTCTTTGATAAACGAGGCAACATTATGATTTCTAACCACGGTTGCCTCCCACTTCTTAATCCCAAATATCTCATCAGGGATTTTGATATTCATGTCCCCCTTTACTTTTACTTGACAGGCCAATCGTACATTTTCTTTTTGCTCAGTCCTCGATAAGTGACCGACCTCTGTGGGTAAAATATCTCCACCTCCGTCAAGAATTTGACATTTACACATTGCACAAGTACCCCCACCTCCACAGGCCGAAGGTAAAAATATTTTTTGAGAGCTCAATGAACTCAATAATGAAGTTCCAGCTGAGGTTACCACCGGATGCTCTGTATCTCCATTAATGATCAAGTTCACTGGACCTGATTGAACCAATTTAGATTGTGCGAAAAGTAACACAAAAACTAGCAGTAAGATCACTGCCGTGAAGGCGAAAATTGAAGTTAAAACTATAGATGTCATCGGAAAAACATGGATTTGCGTTTTGAAATACAAATATAAAAGATATCCGTAAACGATAAGGGCATTTAACCTTAAAACTTACACCCGCTCATTTTTTTATGATGCGTTAAAAATCAATGTTAAAAGCGTTGCTATCCTGTTTTTGAGCTGTCTGCGATCCACAATAAAATCTAAAAATCCATGATATAACACGAATTCTGAGCGCTGAAATCCCTTAGGGAGGTCTTTACCAATAGTTTCTCTTATAATTCTGGGCCCCGCAAATCCGATAAGTGCTCCCGGCTCAGCAATGTTAAAATCACCTAACATGGCAAATGAAGCCGTCACGCCACCTGTAGTTGGATCTGTTAACAAGGAAATATAGGGTATTTTTTTCTGCTCGAGTAAAGTTAGCTTTCCAGAAATTTTTGCTAATTGCATCAAAGAAATTCCAGCCTCCATCATCCTTGCCCCACCGGATTTAGATATTATTAGGATGGGGATATTATTTTGATAAGAATAATCTATCGCCCTAGAAATCTTCTCTCCTACTACCGCCCCCATCGAACCTCCTATGAAGCTAAAATCCATACAGGCAATGACTAACGGCTTCCCTTTGCTCATACCATGCGCCGTTCTCACAGCGTCTTTTAATCCCGTTTTCTTTTGGCTATCCGCAATGCGATCTGAATATTTTTTTGTGTCTTCAAATTTCAAAGGATTCGCCGAAGTCATTAACGTGTCCATTTCTTCAAATTTATTATTGTCAAATAATATTTCAAAATATTCCTTCGATCCTATTTTTACGTGATAATCATCTTCTGGACAGACATAGGAATTTTTTTTTAGTTCACGCATGTGAATAACGTGTCCATTGGGAGTTTTATACCAAAGACCATCAGGTGCTTCTTTTTTCTCCTTTGTAGAGGTCTGTATACCCTTATCTTTTCTATTAAACCAAGCCATAATAAATTGAAATGAACAACAAATTTATATTAAAATATATATTAAGATTTAGACAGATTTTTATTTAGACAAAATCTCTTAATTAACTTCTTCGTAATCAATGTAATCGCCTCCCTTGAAACCTTCCGATTTTTTTGGTATATGTTCAATATCAACATTACTGTCTGGTGCAGAATACTTGCGCCCGCTCCCCGTATTTGATGCTCTTTTAGACTGCGAAGCTCCAATAAATAATATTTTAAATAGAAAACCGCCTACCTTATAAATGAGATAGAAAATGAAACTTAATATTAGTAGAAACTTTATCATTCGATAATAATTATCTACTCAAATAAAAATTGCGCTCATTATAAATTTTCAGAAAATAATCATCCATCAAATCATCAATAAAATAGATTGACTCACCGGTTGATTTCATTTCAGGCCCAAGCTCTTTATTGACATTAGGAAATTTATGAAAGGAGAAAACAGGCTCCTTGATTGCATAGCCTACTTTTACTGGTTTAAAATCAAAATCTGTGACTTTTTTCTCCCCCAACATTACCTTGGTTGCAAAATTAACATAGGGTTCTTGATAGGCCTTACAGATAAAAGGCACCGTTCTAGAGGCTCTAGGGTTGGCTTCGATGATATAAACCTTATCGTTTTTTATGGCAAATTGAATATTAATGAGACCAACCGTTTTTAAGGCCATAGCAATTTTAGCTGTGTACTCTTCGATTTGTCGAATGATAAAATCTCCCAAATTATAAGGGGGCAAAACAGCATAAGAATCCCCAGAGTGGATCCCTGCCGGCTCAATATGCTGCATAATTCCAATGATATGAACATTTACTCCATCGCAAATAGCATCTGCCTCCGCCTCTATAGCTCCTTCTAAAAAATGATCAAGCAGTATTTTTCCATCAAGCTTCTGATTCAGTAAGTTCACTACATGATTCTCTAATTCATCTTCATTGATGACTATTTTCATGCTTTGCCCTCCTAAAACATAAGAAGGTCTAACTAAGAGCGGAAAACCAATTTCCTTGGAAAGCTCAATCGCTGAAGCTGCATCCGTAATGGTGCCATACTCGGGATAAGGTATTTCTTGCGCTTTCAGAAGATCCGAAAATCTCCCCCGATCCTCTGCAAGATCCAACGCATCGAAACTCGTACCCAAAATTTTGATGCCATAGCGCTCCAACTTTTCCGCAAGTTTAAGTGCCGTTTGACCGCCGAGCTGTACGATAACACCCACCGGATTTTCTAATTTGATGATTTCATAAATATGCTCCCAAAATACGGGTTCGAAATACAGCTTGTCCGCTACATCAAAATCCGTAGATACCGTCTCAGGGTTACAATTAATCATGATGGTTTCATAGCCACATTCTTTGGCTGCCAAAACACCATGAACACATGAATAATCAAATTCTATTCCCTGTCCAATGCGATTGGGTCCTGAACCCAAGACTACTACTTTTTTACGATCCGATGAGATGGACTCATTCTCCTGATCGAAAGTCGAATAATAATAAGGCGTTTTGGCTTCAAATTCTGCGGCACAAGTATCAACAATCTTGAAAATTCTTTTGATCCCTGCTGCTTCTCTTTTATTAAAAACTGCACTCTCTAAACAATGGAGTACATGGGCAATTTGCCTGTCCGCATAGCCTTTCTCTTTGGCCTTCCTGAGCAAAACATCAGGTAAAGTCTCCAAAGAAAATGCTGTAATTTCATTTTCTAACAAAATAAATTCTTCTATCTGACTTAAAAACCAAGGATCAATGCTCGTCAACTTATGAATTTTATTAAAAGGAATCCCCAGTTTGAAGGCATCATAAATATGAAAAAGTCGATCCCAACTTGGATTTTCTAAACTATAGAGTATCTTGGATTGATCGGTAAGCTCTCTTCCATCAGCCCCCAATCCGTTTCTCTTGATTTCAAGTGATTGACAAGCCTTTTGTAAGGCTTCTTGAAAATTACGACCAATACCCATGGCTTCTCCCACCGCTTTCATCTGAAGGCCTAAACGACGATCGCACCCTTTAAACTTATCAAAGTTCCATCTTGGAATTTTCACAATCACATAATCAATTGCCGGCTCAAAAAAAGCAGAAGTTGTTTTAGTGATTTGATTCTGCAGTTCGTCTAAATTATAACCAATGGCCAATTTAGCTGCGATTTTAGCGATCGGATAACCCGTTGCCTTGGAAGCCAGAGCGGAAGAGCGGGAGACCCGAGGATTGATTTCAATACCAATAATTTGGTCGGTTTCAGGATGCACTGAAAATTGGACATTACAACCTCCTGCAAACTGACCGATTCCGTTCATCATTTTAATGGCCAAATCGCGCATTCTCTGATATACCGTATCTGACAAGGTCATGGCGGGTGCCACTGTTATCGAATCCCCCGTATGAATACCCATAGGATCAAAATTCTCAATAGAACAAATGATGATCACATTACCTATATTATCTCTTAATAATTCCAACTCAAACTCTTTCCATCCCATGATACTTTGCTCTACCAGTACCTCATGAATTGGAGATGCTTGCAAACCTGCATTTAGCGCCTCATCAAAATCCTCTGATTTATTCACAAAGCCTCCACCAAACCCACCAAGCGTATAAGAAGGTCGGATCACCAACGGGAAACCAATCTCTTGTGCTATTTCTTTACCTTTCAAAAATGAAGTTGCGGTTTCCCCTCGACACACATCAATCCCGAGTTCCAACATTCTAATCCTAAATTCTTCACGATCTTCCGTGGTTTCTATCGCTTTAACATCCACTCCGATCATTTCGGTATTGTACTTTTCCCAAATACCTGCTTCTTCACATTCAATGGCCAAGTTTAAAGCGGTTTGCCCTCCCATTGTAGGCAGCACAGCATCTATTTGACGCTCTTCTAATATCTCACGTATGGAATTCTTGGTCAGGGGCTTTAGATAAACATAATCAGCCATGACGGGATCTGTCATGATGGTCGCTGGATTGGAGTTGATAAGAGTTACCTCAATGCCTTCTTCTTTCAGAGAACGGGCAGCCTGTGATCCCGCATAATCAAACTCGCAAGCTTGGCCAATCACAATGGGTCCACTGCCGATAATGAGCACTGATTTTATGTTAAGGTCTTTAGGCATATTCAATTAGAGTTAAAGTGACAAACAAATTGACACAAAGTTAACTTTTGTTCCTTAAATTTTAATCTGAATTAAGACTTAAATTTCGGTCCTCATGAAAATAAGCTGCAGGCGGTCATCCGTAAACCTTAATTTGCTCGTACCCAGTAAAAAATAACGTACCACTCGTCAACTGACTTTTTGAACACCTAGTCCATTTTTACCGTTCAGGGACATCATCCCATTTTTAATATGAAAACCTCCAGTCACCACATCTTTGATTAAATCCAAACTGCCATCTAAATCTAAAAATTTGGTACTTCGTGAAGACAATGCCAAATGCAAGGCCGCTGCAATACTCACTACACTCTCATCATTACAACCCCACATCAATTTTACCTTACTAGCTTCAGCGATATACGCGATCTGCTTAGCTACCAATAATCCGCCTGTTTTCATCAACTTGATGTTAAAAATATTACATCCTGGAGCTTCTTTGAGAAGTTTCAGACCATCTTTTGGATTCTTTAGCGATTCATCGGCCACAACCAACTGAGCAATCGATGGATGTAATTCATTTACATATTTTATGAAATTTCCTGTAGAAAACGGTTGCTCAATAAGTTCCAGTTTGATCTTTGCCATTCTTTTTACGAATTCGTTCAAATCTACGGTACTATAACCTTGGTTAGCGTCTACACGAAGTACAACATCAGGCATGCACTCTGCGATTTTGATCACTCTTTCTCCATCTAATACTGGATTAAGGCCTGTTTTAACTTTAAAAACCCTAAACCCCATACCATAATATTCTTCCGCTTCTGAAAGTGTTTCCCCTATATTTTTGATTCCAATCGTGATTGAGGTGGGTAGCGTCTGTTGTTGCTGTCCAAAATAATCAACCAAAGGGATTTTGAGGAATTGAGTAAATGCATCATGGAGGGCAATATCAATGGCCGCGTGGGTTCCCGGTTGATTTGTAAACTTATCATGCGTCTGCCTTAGTAGACCTTCGGTTTGGGTAATCTTCTGACCGATCAAATAACTGAAATCCACATTGCTTAAAGAGTTCAGCGTTTCCTCTACTGATTCTCCAACTACCGCCTTACTTGAATTGGACGCACCTATGCCTATGATTCCATTTTCTAACTCAATTTCCACAAAAGCAATGAGTACTTCTGAAACCGTTTTATAAGCAATGGTATAAGGACGACTTGTGCCTAAATCGCGACCATACACTTTTACGTCTTTAATTTTCATAGCTGCTGATTAAGTACATTTAATATGATGGGATCCATTGGCTCACTCATAGGAATAATTATAGGGATACTTGTTTTTTGAGCCAGCGAATCACGATATTTTAACAGCTGTTCCGTCGCTGCTCCTTCGCCATTTAAAGTGATTCCCAACACACGAGTTCCTAGATGTTCGATAAGCATTACTTCATTTAAAATATCGGGAATATGAGCTGGGTATTGCTCGAAACCACTAAACTTTTTGCGCATGGGTACATGCTGTAGGATCACTCCATCCAAATCGCCAGATATGATGAATTCGGACCCACAAGGTCCGCTAGGATTACGGAGGCTGGATTGACCTTCAATAATCAGTATATCTACCCTTTTTTCCTCCCAACATGAATATAATGCATGTTCCAATTCTCCTGGGATAAAGTCATTGGGCGTGGCATCGAAAAGCAAGCCATAATCTGCACCCTGCATCCAACCCGTTTGGCCCGTATAGATCATTTCGGCAGGATACCCTTTTGCATTAAGTTGCTCCTCTAAAAATCTAGAGGTAGTTCTTTTTCCTGTGGCACAATCCATTCCCAAAACAGCTATTTTTAGTGCTGTAATTTGTACTACTTTTCCTTGCCAAAAATGTAAATCTTTAAACGCTTTGGGTTTTCTAATATCAAATATTTTGGCTCCCCATAGCAAAAAGGGCTTGAATTCATCTAAATCATTCAAAGGCTCATGCAGCCCATTGACTAAATGAATTCCATTTTTCAATACATTTTGAACACTTTCATACAGCTCTCGAGGCAATAATCCCCCTTTAGTAGCCATGCCAATAATGGCAAATTCAGGCTTCCCAAAGGAATGGATAAAAGCATCAATACTCTGCACCACCGGAATGCCTTTTTGGGTACCCTCAACGAAATCACTAGCATCGGAACCTGCATGTTTTTCATCTATAATACCTAAAATTTTAAATCTTTTGCCCGCACGGAGGAGTCCATGTGCTGTTTTGGCGTGACTGTTTTGCAAGAGCCCTCCCGTAATAATAACCGCTGTTCCTGAAATGTGCGCTTGATCCATCTTTCTTTTTTAAAAAGAATAACCAAATTAATGGGTTCGACCGACCTCTCCAAGGATCTACCACTCAAATAATTGATCAAAAAAATAACTGATCAGTTACATGTGTATTGGACGATTTTCTGTAGCGGATAAGCAAGCTTCCTTAACCGCCTCCATGTAGGTAGGATGTGCATGAGACATTCTAGCTACATCTTCTGCGGAAGCCCTAAATTCCATGGCAGTCACCCCAGCTGCAATCATATCTGCCGCCCTGGCACCAATAATATGGATACCTAATATTTCGTCTGTGCTTGCATCTGCAATGATTTTCACCAAACCTTCTATGTCCATAGAGGCCCGTGCCCTACCCAGTGCTTTATAGGGGAACTTTCCAATTTTAATGGGTCGCTTTTCTTGGATTAATTCAGCCTCTGTTGCCCCTACACTGGCTACTTCCGGCCAGGTGTAAACAACACCAGGTATCAAATTGTAATGAATGTGTGGCTGTTGGCCTACTATTTGTTCAGCGACAAAAACACCCTCTTCTTCTGCCTTATGAGCCAACATGGCACCTTTAACAACATCACCAATGGCCCAAATGTGGTCAAGATTTGTTTTTAAATGTTGGTCTACGTCTACTCGACCTCTATCATCTAAAACTACTCCTATTTTATCTAATCCCAAGCCCTCTGTGTGGGCTTTTCTACCAATAGAGACCAAACAATAGTCTCCTTTGAGACTGAGGATTTCAGAGGTCTTATTTTCCGCCGTCACCGTTACCTCTTTCCCTTTTACTGCGACTCCCGTAACCTTGTGACTAAGATAAAAATCAAATCCAATCCCCTTAAGACTTTTTTGAAGCTCTTTACTCATGGTTTTATCCATGTTGGGTATAATTCCATCTAAAAATTCAACAACCGATACTTTTGCCCCAAGTCTGGCATAGACAGAGCCTAACTCCAAACCTATGACGCCCCCACCTATAATCACCAGATGTTTAGGGACCTCTTTCAATTCTAAGGCTTCCGTCGAGGTAATGACTCGTTTTTTGTCCACTTTGATGAAAGGAAGTGTGGCAGGTTTGGAGCCAGTAGCAATAATAATTTTTTCACCCGTAATACTTTGGGTCTCTTTCCCAACAATTTGAACCGTATGCGAATCCAAAAAAGAACCTAAACCATTGAATACATCGATTTTATTCTTTTTCATCAAATATTGGATGCCATCAGTATTTTGACTCACCACATCCGACTTGCGCGCGATCATTTGTTTGAAATTGACTTTAGGCACAGATATATCAATGCCATGTGTTTTGAACGTATGGGTCGCATTATGAAAATGTTCTGAAGAATCCAGTAAGGCTTTAGACGGAATGCATCCCACATTTAAACAGGTACCACCTAAAGAATTGTACTTTTCAATAATGGCTGTTTTAAATCCCAGCTGGGCACATCGTATCGCTGCCACATATCCGCCAGGTCCTGATCCGATAACAATTACTTGATAATCCATGATTCTGTGTTTATTGTGTTTAAATAGCAAAAACCTTAATATTTTCTTAAACTCCCAAGAGCAATCGTGAAGGATCTTCTAAAAGTTCTTTTAATCTTACCAAAAAGCTTACGGATTCCCGACCATCTATAATGCGGTGGTCATAAGAAAGTGCAACATACATGATCGGTCGAACCACTATTTCTCCATCCTCCACTACAGGTCTCTGCACAATATTATGCATCCCTAAAATAGCTGATTGTGGGGCATTGATGATGGGTGTCGATAGCATCGAGCCAAAAATTCCTCCATTGGTGATGGTAAAAGTACCTCCGGTCATTTCTGGAATACTTAATTTGTTTTCTCTGGCTTTAGTGGCTAACCTAACTACTTCCCTCTCTATTTGCTCAAAGGACAGGGTTTCAGCATTCCGGATCACAGGAACAACAAGACCTTTGGGTGCTGACACAGCGATAGAGACATCACAAAAGTTACTATATATGATTTCATCTCCATCAATTTTTGCATTTACAGCTGGCCAATCCTGCAGTGCCACGCAACAGGCCTTGGTAAAGAAAGACATGAAACCAAGACCCACTTCATATTTTGCTTTAAATGTTTCTTTATATTTTTTTCTTAACTCCATGATCGGTTGCATATTGACTTCATTAAAAGTAGTCAACATGGCAGTTTCATTTTTAACTGAAACCAATCTCTTCGCTACAGTTTTTCTCAAAGGTGACATTTTTTGCCTTCGCTCAGACCGCTCACCTTGATCTGAAGATTGTACAGGATCATTTGTGATAGATTTCTCATGCTCTTTTGGGGATGATGACTCCACTTTTTGTGGTTGGGCATTTATGGCGTCTTCTTTGGTAATTCTTCCACCTACACCTGTTCCTTGGACCGCGGCTGACGAAATTCCTTTTTCTGCCAATATTTTGGCCGCGGCGGGAGGGGCATGTCCCAAGGCATAGCCTTTCGATGCAGTCGGTGTTGTGGTGTGATCTGATTCAGAGGGTATAACTGCTGTATTGGGCTGCACCTCATCGGTTACGGATATTTGACATATTAATCCTCCAATCTCGAGGGTCGTGCCATCAGCAGCCAAAATTTCTAATTTTCCTGTCGCCTCGGCCGTTAATTCGAAAGTAGCCTTATCGGATTCAATTTCTGCAATGACCTCATCTAAAACGACTAAATCACCCGATGCCTTGGCCCAGTTAGATATCGTTACCTCGTTGATCGATTCACCTACCGTGGGCACATACATTTGAATGGTTTTTACGGCTCCTGCGGTCAATTTTTCTGATTTCACATCAGGAGTTATCGCTACTTTTATTTCACTTGATGCCTCAATAACGCATAATAGGCCGCCGATTTCAACGGTATCACCCGCACCTACCTTAAGTTTCAAAATGCCCTCAATTTCAGCACTGACTTCAAATGTGGCCTTATCCGATTCAAGCTCACAAATCACCTCATCCATTTCTACATGATCTCCGTCATTTTTCATCCATTGTGAAACAGTAACTTCCGATATTGATTCCCCAACCGATGGGACTTTCATTTCAAGACTCATATGCTTATAATTTAAATGCTTTGTTAACTAAATCTTCTTGTTCTATTTTGTGGATTTTATTAAAACCCGTCGCAGGTGACGAAGCTGCTTTTCTTGCCACGAGTGCAAATTCATAACCCTCTGCTATTCTAAGGATATAGGACCAAGGTCCCATATTTTCAGGTTCTTCTTGTGCCCATATTAATTTAGGATTTTTATATTTTTTCAGAATCGCATCCAATTGTTTTTTAGGAAAAGGATGCAATTGTTCTATTCTAATGATAGCAACTTCTTTGGCCTTTTGCTTTTGCTGCTCGTCAAAAAGATCAAAATAAATTTTCCCAGAGCAAACGATTACCTTTTTCACCTTACTAGCGACCACGTAATCATCTGAATAAACTTCACAAAACTTACCTTCAGTAAAATCTTTTATCCGCGCGGCTACCTTCGGACTTCTTAACAAAGATTTAGGGGAAAATACGACACAGGGTTTTCTGAATTCCCAAGCCACCTGTCTACGCATTAAATGAAAAAAGTTGGCCGAACTGGTTACGTTTGCGATAATCATGTTATCCTGAGCACACATCTGAAGAAACCGTTCCATACGGGCACTGGAATGTTCAGGACCTTGACCTTCGTAGCCGTGGGGGAGTAACATCACCAAGCCATTCATTCGTTGCCATTTAGTCTCCGCGCTTGAAATAAATTGATCAATCATGACCTGAGCCCCATTGGCAAAATCTCCAAATTGTGCTTCCCATACCACCAATGCATTGGGGGTTGACATGGCGTAACCATATTCGAAGCCCAGTACGCCGAACTCAGACAACAGAGAATTAAAAATTTTCAGAGGCTGTTGGCCCTCCTCGATATGATTTAGATGGCAATAAGATTCGTTGGTCTCTGAATCAACTACAAAAGAATGCCGGTGGGAAAAAGTACCGCGTTTGACATCCTGACCCGACATGCGCACGATTTTACCCTCAGCCAATAATGATCCGTAGGCAAGTAATTCACCTTCACCCCATCCTAATTCTTTTTTGTCAAAAAATGCCGATTTTCGATCTTTCATAAGCTTTTCTATTTGTCTTAAGGGTTTAAAACCTACGGGGAGCGTGGTCAGTGCATGCGCTATTTTTTGAACCAACGCATCAGAAATTGAGGTGTCGGGAGATGCATGAAAATCTTCAGATTTAGACTTTCTTAAAAACTTCCATTCCTCATCAATTTTTTGTGGCTTATACGGTAGTGGCTTTTGCTTCACGAGATTGAGCCTATCCTGCAGTAGTTTTTTAAATTCCTTATCTAATTTTTCGGCAGTTTCTCCAGCTTCATCCCCCCTTTCTTTGAGTTTTTTTATATACACCTCACGCGGATTGGGATGCTTGGAGATAATATTGTAAAGTTTAGGTTGCGTAAATTTGGGTTCATCACTTTCATTATGACCGTGTCTTCTATAGCACAGTAAATCAATAAAAATATCTTTACCAAACTCCTGTCTGTACTCCACAGCTAGATTGACTGCAAAATTGACAGCTTCAGCATCATCGCCATTGACATGCAACACGGGCGCATCTATTATTTTCGATAAATCTGTACAATAAATACTTGACCTTGCATCGTCATAATCTGTGGTAAAACCTACTTGATTATTGATGACAAAATGAATCGTTCCTCCGGTTCTATAACCTTCTAAATTGGCCATTTGAACACATTCGTAAACCAAGCCTTGACCCGCAACCGCAGCATCTCCATGAATGACGATAGGTAGACATTTGGACATATCTCCCCCATATTCGTCATCTATTTGCGCTCGGGTTACTCCCAATACTACGGGGTCTACGGCTTCGAGATGTGAAGGATTAGGTGCAAGTTTCACATAGGCCATATTTCCGGAATCTGAAACATATTGGCTTGAAAATCCCAAATGATACTTCACATCTCCATCACCCATGGTAAGATCTGGATTGGATCCTCCTTCAAATTCATTAAAAATTTCATCATAGGTTTTGCCCATGATATTAGCCAAAACATTCAATCTCCCACGATGCGCCATCCCAATAACTACTTCCTGGACACCAAATTCGACGGCCCTTCTAATTACTTTATCTAGCGCTGGTATGGTATTCTCTCCGCCTTCCAAAGAAAACCTTTTTTGACCTATATATTTGGTATGTAGAAAGTTTTCAAATACCACGGCTTCATTGAGTTTACCCAAGATGTGTTCTTTCTCTTTTTCGGGAGGATTAATGTTGGCACCCTCCGTTTCACATTTGGAACGAAACCAGGCCAAAATATGCGGTTCTCTCAAGTGGGAATATTCATAACCAATAGATTCTAAATAAATCTTCTTTAATCGAGTTACAATATCTTTTAACTTAGCAGAACCTAGTCCTATTTCATTACCTACCTGAAAGTGAGTTTCTAAATCAGATGATGACAAACCGAAATGATCTAAATCTAATTTGATATCATGATTCCTTCTATCCCGTACAGGGTTGGTATCTGATTTCAAGTGTGCTCTTGATCTATAAGCATGTATCAGATTTTTGACAGCCGTTTCTTTTGAGTTTCCCACAGCAGGATCGGCACTGGCACCAAAGCTATTAGAAGAAAACTCAAATCCCTGGAAAAATAATCTCCATGAAGCATCCACGCTTTTAGGATCTTCCTGATAAGATTCATATAGATTATTAATGTGCGCTACATCCGCATTTCCGATATAAGAATATTTATCCATTTGAGTACTTATTAACAAGTAACCAAATATAGAAAGAGTTTTTAATTATTACAAAACCGTATAAACGAATATACAAATAGATTTAAAATAAAATTTAAATTGGATCTAATTGATTTTATTGCATCGCCCAAATAACTTAATAAATATTTTCCTTTATCTTTGCGCTCTATTTTTTAAATTTTTAACATGGACGCGTTCCATATATTAAACAAATAATGTCAGTAAAAATAAGATTAGCACGTCGAGGACGTAGAAAATTGGCCCTATATGATGTGGTCATCGCAGACGCAAGAGCACCACGAGATGGTCGCTTTATTGAAAAAATTGGTACTTATAATCCCAATGTCAATCCTGCCTTCATTAATATCAATGAAGAAAAGGCCCTAGATTGGATTATGAAAGGTGCCCAGCCAACCGATACGGCTCGAGCAATTCTATCTGAAAGAGGAGTTATGTTTAAAAAACATCTTCAAGTGGGCATCAATAAAGGAGCCATCACACAAGAGAATGCAGACAAAAAGTTTGACGAGTGGTTCCAAAACAAACAAAAACAGAATCAAGAAGCCCTTAATAAATTGACTGAAGCCAGCAACAAGGTGGCCAAAACAAAGTTTGAGGCTGAAAAGAAGATCAATGAAACAAGAGCAGAGGCCATCATGAAAAGAAAGCAAGATGCAGAAGCCGCGCTAGCTGCTGAAATAACAGATGCTGGAATAGGTGCTTCTGAGAAAGAACTCACCGAAGAGGCTGAGGAAGCGATCTCAGATCAGAAAACTGCTGAAAAGGCAAATGCCGAAACGCCTGAAGCTTCCAAAACTGAATCCGCTGCACCACAAGAAGTGAAAGTGGAAGAAGCGAAAGTAGAGGAAGTGAAAGTGGAGGAAGTGAAAGCTGGTGCGCCTGCAGAAACTGAAATTAAAGAAAGTGATAAGGGAGCAGCAGCAACTGAAGAAGCTTCAAAATAATTATCCCCATGCGTAAGGATGAATGTTACCAGTTGGGGCATATCGTCAAAACGCACGGTTTAAAAGGTATGGTAACCATTGAATTGGATGTAGACCAACCAGATGAATACAGTGAATTGGAATCGGTATTTCTAGAGCAATCTGGAAATCTGATTCCTTTTTTTGTTAAACAAATCTCAATGAATGGTGTAAAAACACTCATTCATTTCGAAGACATTGATCACGTCGATCTGGCCAAGGACCTCGTAGGTCAAGCACTCTATCTACCTCTAAATCACTTGCCAAAACTTCAATACGGTGAATATTTTTTCCACGATCTAGTCGGTTTTGAGATATTCCACCTAGGAACTTTTTTAGGTACAATTGCACAAATTTATCAACCCTCTTCACAATATCTTGCAGCTGTTTTCTACAAAGAACAAGAACTGTTAATCCCCATCGAAGACGCGATATTCAAAAAAGTTGATCTAACAAAAAAAGAAGCTCATATTGAACTTCCTGATGGTTTCATGGAAATCTATTTTAGCAATGAGAATTGACATTATCACATGTCTACCTGAACTCTTTGAGGGTCCCATGAATCAAAGTATTGTCAAAAGAGCTCAAAAAAAAGGATTGGTAGAGCTCTATATTCACGATTTAAGACCTTTTACCAGCAACAAACAAAAATCTATTGATGATTATGCTTATGGAGGAGGGGCAGGGATGGTCATGATGATTGAGCCTATTGACCGGTGCATCAGCGCTCTAAAAAAGCACACAGATTATGATGAGATCATTTTTATGACACCCGATGGAGAGAAATTAAACCAATCCACGTGCAATCAATTGTCTCTTAATAAAAACATCATATTACTCTGTGGCCACTACAAAGGGATAGATCAACGCGTACGTGACCATTTAATCACCCGAGAAATCAGTATCGGAGATTATGTTCTCTCTGGAGGTGAAATAGCCGCTATGGTGGTTGCCGATAGTTTAATCCGACTGGTCCCAGGTGTGCTCAATGATGAAAGCTCCGCTCTCACCGACTCTTTTCAAGATGACCTATTAGCGCCTCCTGTGTATACACGACCTGCTATATATAACGGATGGAAAGTACCAAAAGTACTCTTATCAGGCAATGAGGCTGTGATAAATTACTGGAGACATGAAGCAGCTGTTAAGAAAACTAAAGAAAGACGGCCCCGTTTATTGAATTAATCAAATCTAAAAGCCATCACAATGAGTATAAAATATTTTAAAAGCTCATAGATCGCTTGGTAAGCTCATATTGACAAAAGATATTAAATTAACTTTACGCACCTTAAAGATAAATTCATTGAAAATAGTCGTCAAAACCTTACATGGACTCGAAGAGGTCCTCATGAAGGAAGTTGAACTCCTAGGCGGACAAAACATCAAAAAAAGAAAACGCGCTGTAGAATGTGAAGGAAAACTGCCCTTTCTTTATGAAGCAAATTTGAATTTAAGGACTGCCTTACGCATTTTGGTCCCGGTATATGAATTTACAGCTCGTAATGAAACCGAACTTTACGACCAAGTCAAATCATTTGATTGGTCTCAATTTCTTGATGTCAGACAAACTTTTGCCATCGACAATACTATTTTCTCAGAGTATTTTACCCACTCAAAATATACTGCACTTAAAATGAAAGATGCAATTGCGGATCAGTTTAGAGAAAAGTTTGATTTGCGGCCCTCTATAGATGTTGAAAAACCTGATATCCTCTTCAACTTACATGCTTATCAAGATAAATTCACCATTTCATTGGACAGTTCAGGACGACTCCTCAATCAACGCGGTTATAGAGAACCAGGACATCAAGCTCCACTCAATGAAGTCATGGCTGCCGGTCTATTACAGCTGGCAGGTTGGAACAAAAATATCCCTCTGGTTGATCCCATGTGTGGAACCGGAACCATCATCATTGAGGCGGTACTCATGGGATTAAATATTCCTCCTCAAATCAATCAAAAGGAATTTGGCTTTAAGAATTGGAATAACTTTCAACCCATGATGTGGAATCGAATCAGAGCAGAAGCACAGGGTAAAATCAGAAGTGCCCCCTTGATGATCTCCGGTGGAGATATCGATGGTCATGCCGTTGCCCTCGCCAAAGGAGCCTTGAAAAAACTGAGAATGGGGCGAGATGTTCAAATCAGACAAGTCGCATTTGAGGACTTTATTCCCAAATTTCAAACAGGTATGATCATCACCAATCCTCCCTATGGTGAAAGAATAGGAGAAGACGTCGATAATCTTTATAAAAAACTAGGAGATTCCTTTAAAAATAACTTTTCAGGTTTCGATGCTTGGATATTGAGCTCAAATGTCCAAGCGCTCAAACAGTTACATTTAAAACCAAGTGAAAAAATGGCTTTATTCAATGGAGCCTTACAAGTCCAATTCTGCAAATACAACCTTCAAGAAGGTGCATACCTCGAAGAAGAATAACCTTATATAGACGCTAAAAAATTACATTTTTCAATAGGAAAATGAATAAATTAGCGCTTTTTAATAATTATGAGACAAAAATTACTTCGCGAGGGCGCGGATGAACTCTCCTATGAAATTCGGGGAATCGTACGTAAAGCAGAACAACTTGAACAACTTGGTCATCGGATTTATTGGGAAAACATAGGTGATCCCATCCAAAAGCATCGTACGCTCCCCAACTGGATCAAGGACATTATTATTGAACTCTTGAAAGACCATACTACTTATGGTTATAGTCATTCCAAGGGGCTCCTAGAGACACGTACCTTTCTTGCTCATAAAACCAATTTATTAAATGGGGTTCAAATCAACGCAGAGGATATTACCTTTTTTAATGGCCTAGGAGATGCCATTGCGAAAATTTATCAATACCTCCTACCAACAGCTCGGGTAATAGGCCCCTCACCTGCCTATTCGACGCATTCTTCCGCAGAAGCAGCTCATGCCAATCACCAACCAATTACTTATGCTCTTGATCCCGAAAATCAATGGTCTCCAGATCTTGTAGATTTACGAAATAAAGTATGCTACAATCCCAATATCGTGGGTATATTGGTCATCAATCCCGACAATCCCACAGGGATGGTTTATTCTGAAAAAATCTTGAGAGCTATAGTCGCCATTGCCAAAGACTTTAGTCTTTTTTTGATTTTTGATGAGATTTATGAACACATCATATACAATAATGCAAGTACTGCGCCAATGGCAAAAGTCATCGGAAAAGTCCCTGGAATTTCATTGAAAGGGATTTCTAAGGAAGTTCCTTGGCCAGGGGCAAGATGTGGATGGGCAGAATACTACAATCGAGATCAAGATGATGACTTCAATAAGCTTTGTCAAACCATAGATAATGCCAAAATGATCGAGGTCAGTTCAACTACGTTGCCTCAAAGGGCTATTCCCAAGATCATGTCTGATCCCCGTTATGACCCTTTTTTAAAAAGTACTAGTAAAGAAATTGGTAAAAGAAGTAAAAAGCTCTGTGATTTTTTTGCT
Organism: uncultured Flammeovirgaceae bacterium; assembly: GCA_913050055.1. Classification (GTDB taxonomy): domain Bacteria; phylum Bacteroidota; class Bacteroidia; order Cytophagales; family Cyclobacteriaceae; genus UBA4465. Next base: position 17,861 of record CAJXAT010000034.1, read on the forward strand.
GAAATTCCCTATGTCAACTTCAACCTGACCAACGGGGCTTTTTATAACACCATTATCTTCAAGGCAGGATCATTAAAACCCAAACAACAACTAAATATTGCGGATTCAAAAATAGCAGACCTACTGGAAAATTGGCTGACCCCTGAAATGCCATTAGACCAACGATTCGTCTATTATTTATTGGCCGCTAAACAGGTCTGTGTAGTCCCTATCTCAGCTTTCTGTTCCCCTCTTTTAGGATTTAGGATTACACTTTTAGAAGAAGACTTAGAGGATCAATTGGAAATTTTTACCCGAATCAAAGAAGGTATTATGGAATACTGTAGCGATTGAGCTAAAGTGACTCACCGCCTATAAGTGGTAATCAATTATGGAAGTCCTTTGAGTTAATAGGTGTCATCCTTCCGGGTTTGGATGAAGGATATATTCCGCTGTAATCCTTTAAATTTTGTCCGGTTTATTGGGGATTTTTTAAATACATTACCGAAGACTACCTCCGTCATTTCCTCCCAGGCTGTTTTTGATAATTCTTCCCAGCCTTGGGGAGCAAATTGGGGTTCATTATGTGGGGTTGAAAATCTATTCCAAGGACACACCTGTTGACAGATATCACAACCAAAAGCCCACCCTTTCATTTTATCACTGAACTCCGTAGGTATTTCGTCTTTCAATTCAATGGTTAAATAAGAAATGCAACGACTTCCATCCACCACATAAGGTTCTGAGATTGCATCCGTTGGACAGGCGTCTATGCATCTGGTACAGGTACCACAATAATCTTTGATCGGCCCATCGGCCTCTAATTTTAAATCAATAATCAGCTCTGCCAAAAAAAAGTAACTACCCGAATCTTTATTGATTAACAAAGTATTTTTACCTACCCAACCCAAACCGCTTTTTGAGGCCCATGCCCGCTCATGTACCGGTGCTGAATCTACAAAAGCACGCCCCTCAATCTTCCCTATGCCCACCTTCATCCTATTCATGAATTCCGCCAATTTATCCTTGATGACAAAATGATAATCTTTACCATAGGCGTATCGGGCGATCTTATAGGGTGTCTGATCGGTTTCATCTTTTTGTGGTGCATAATTATACAAAAGGGAAATCACCGATTGGGCACCAGGTACGAGCTTTCGGGGATCCAATCGTTTATCAAAATGACGCTCCATATAGCTCATTTTCCCTTGATAGCCTCTTTTTAACCAAGTTTCAAGATGATCCGCTTCTTCTGCCAAAAAATCAGCCTTTGATATGCCGCAATATGAAAAGCCCAAATCCAATGCGATCTCCTTAACGATATCTCTGTTAGATTTCATCATTTAAAAAGATGATCAAAAGGAAACCTAATAACGCCTCTCATAACCATCGTGTGAAGCGTGACATGCCACCTAATCAAAATAATGTGCTCATTTGTGCCGGAGGTATCATACCCAAATGCTTGTAGGCCAATTCAGTCGCTTGACGCCCTCGTGCCGTACGCTTCAAAAAGCCTTCCATGATTAAAAAAGGTTCATAAACCTCTTCTATCGTTTCGGCCTCCTCCCCGCAAGCCGTCGCAATGGTCGATAAACCTACTGGTCCCCCCTTAAATTTATCAATAATAGTAGATAAAATACGATTATCCATTTCATCCAATCCATGATTATCTACATTTAAGGCCTTCAACGCCATCTTTACGATGGTAAGCGTGATAGATCCATCCCCTTTTATTTGAGCAAAATCTCGGGTTCTTCTTAATAAGTTATTGGCGATCCGAGGAGTTCCCCTACTTCTTCTGGCTATTTCAAAAGTGGCCTCAGATTCGAATTTACAATTTAAAATATCACAAGATCTTCCAACGATTCGGGTCAGTAGCTTGGCATCATAATATTCTAGCCTCGCATTGATTCCAAAACGCGCACGTAAGGGCGCGGTCAACAATCCTGAACGGGTCGTCGCACCGATGAGGGTAAATGGGTTCAATCCAATTTGTACGGTTCTTGCATTGGGACCTGAATCCAACATAATATCGATCTTATAATCCTCCATGGCGGAATATAAATACTCCTCAACAACCGCATTTAACCTATGTATTTCATCTATAAATAACACATCTCCCGCTTCAAGATTTGTAAGAAGGCCTGCCAATTCTCCTGGTTTATCCAGTACGGGTCCACTTGTTATTTTAATATTAGAACCCAACTCATTGGCAATAATGTGAGAAAGGGTTGTTTTGCCGAGTCCTGGAGGCCCGTGAAGTAAAACATGATCGAGGGGCTCTGATCGTTCACTGGTCGCTTCGACAAATATCTTTAAGTTGTCAACTATCTTTTCTTGCCCCGTAAAGTCATCAAAACTGAGGGGTCTTAAAGCTTTTTCTATCTCTTTATCAGCAGATGAAAACTCCTCATTATCTGATTTTAAATAATCCTCTCTCATAGTTAATAAATAGAAAACAAATATAACGATTGAATATTCTAATTAGGTCTTACTAATATTGTAAAAAAAATCAAATTGAATATCGACAAACGTAAACAAACCCAAAGAGTCTTCTTATTCTTTGCTGCAATCTTACTCCTCGTAAAGCTCGTAAGAAATCAAAATACTAATTTGTTGTTGAATGAGGTCTCTGGATTAACCATGGGCACCATTGTTTATAATGTAAAATATAAAACTTTGGAACCCATTGATTTTAAAACACAAATAGATTCTGTCCTAAAAAAATTCAATCAGTCATTATCTACATATATTCCTCAATCCGAAATTTCAAGATTGAACCAATCTGGTAGTTTAATCTTCCAAGACCCTATTTTGTATCCCGTCCTCTTGGCTAGTAAAGAAGTCCATGCAGCAACCGAAGGAGCATTTGATCCTACCATTGGTCCTCTGATCAATGCCTATGGTTTTGGCCCAGATAAGGCTTCAAAAATATTGGATCAAACCCTCATTGATTCTTTACTTCAATTCGTAGGTTTCTCAAAAATTAATTTTAATCCCTCCCTCATTACGCTGCCAAAAGGAACATACCTTGATTTAAGTGCAGTGGCCAAAGGATATGCCGTAGATGTAATCGCTGATTATCTCAAATCCAAAAATATTGAACATGCGATGATAGAGATTGGTGGAGAAGTCAGAACTTTTGGCACCAATGACCGAAATGAGGTTTGGAAGATTGGTATTCAAGATCCATTGATTGAATCAGAAGAATACCAACCCCCTTTTGCAATCGTCAATCTAGAGGATCGATCAGTTGCAACCTCAGGTAATTATAGAAATTTTTATCAGATTGATAATAAAACCTATGCCCATATCATCGATCCTAGAACGGGGAATATGAGTAAAAAAAATATACTAAGTGCGTCTGTTTTCGCTCCCAATTGCATGCTTGCTGATGCTTATGCAACGGCCTTTATGGTACTGGGAGTTGAAACTTCCATGGCTATTCTCAAAGCGGATGATCGCTTGGATGCGCTGCTGATTTATCAAGGTGAATCAAGTCCTGAACACATCATCACAGATGGCATCAAAACAGCCGTAATTGTAACAAAAAACGAAACTCCATGAGCCTTACTATTACCCTGTTAATCATAGGAACCTTTATTGGAGGATGGGCCACCATTCCCTTAGAGTACAAGCCTCAAAATATTTTTTTACCTTTAATTTTTGGTGGATCCTATCTTTTTTCCATCACCATTGTACATGTTTTTCCTGAGCTCTTTGCCTTGTCCTCAGACCCCACTAAAATTGGTTTGTTTATATTACTGGGGTTTTTCTTCCAACAATTTTTAGAATATTTTACTTCAGGTGTAGAGCATGGCCATTTTCATGAACACAAATCAACAAAATCAAAGTATTATGTGCTCATGGCCCTAGTCGCGCATTCTTTAATGGAGGGTGCTTTACTTACCCATGATTCTCAATTGCATGAACAAAACAACTCGTATACCTTACTTTTTGGTATCATTCTACATAAAGCCCCTGCCGCCTTTGCCCTGATGGCGGTATTTAAGGGGAAATCAAAATTTTCCCCACAACAATGGGTGGTATTAAGTATCTTCAGTCTGGCCTCGCCCATCGGAGCCATGGCCAATAACTATTTAACACTATCGGAAGCCGAATTAAGTCTATTATTTGCTTTTATGAGTGGCGCTTTTTTACATATTTCTACGACTATTTTTGTAGAGTCTAGCCCGGGGCACCGATTTAGGTTTAACAAAATTGCCATCAGTATCCTAGCTGCCTTATTGGCCATTTTCACAGAATTATAGATTGTAATAGGTATTTCCCTCAGATCTGTTCCCATTTATCTTTGCCGAGACCTTCCATAAAAATAGATTGTACCTATGCTTTATATGAGCTCAATAATTGAATAAAAGATCAATCTCTCTGATTACTTTTTATGGTTTATTTTATTAACGAAAAATGAAACCCTTTAAAAAGCGACACCCTTTTTATTGTTTTTAACTCTGAAATATATATAAAGTAAATTTATTGCCGTTTTTTATTTTACAACTTAATATATTAGTGTCTCATTTAAATAAAAGAGATGCAAGCATACTGGAAACAAAATCTCAAATATTTAATCATTTTATTGAGTGTCTGGTTTACTGTCTCATTTGGAGCAGGGATCCTTTTTGTCGATAAATTAAACGTAATAAAAATAGGTGGTTTTAAACTTGGATTTTGGTTTGCGCAACAAGGTGCCATTTATACTTTTGTCATCTTAATCCTGGTCTACGTCAGACTCATGAATAAGCTAGATAAAAAATACG
>CAJXAT010000035.1 GCA_913050055.1 uncultured Flammeovirgaceae bacterium
GGCAACCAAGTTGCCTTTGATCTTTCTGCTGTATTACCTCCCAAAATGCTTCCGACTGGAAAAGTTTATACGCTCAATACAATGTATCAGTATGGTGATAAAGAGATAGAGGTGGGTAGCATTGAGTTCAATGCCGAAGACTATCCTCAGAGTAGTTCAACGACTTCTCGTGTCAGTCGTACCTTTTCTATACCCTATAATACATCTCTGAATCCGGGTAGCTTAGTGATTCAAGGGGAAGCTAAGGATCCAAAAAATGGAAAGGCTCTCACCACAGCGAAAATGGAAATAGCTGTAGGTATTATTACGACATCTAGAGCTGTTCAAAATGCGTACGCAACCAATTATGCGGATCACGGTTACAATGATCAAGAGGAATTGATACCCACTAATATTAATTTCTATTTCCCTCAAGGGAGTGCCTATTTGTCGCAATCTTTAGCTACAGACGGAGAGAGCAACAAGGCAAAAAAATCAAATCTATCCGCGTTTATAGCCGATAAGAATGTGACTCGCACCGTGACGATCACAGGTACGCACTCTCCTGAAGGTTCAGAAACTATCAACGGTGATCTATCCAAAAACAGAGCTGAAGTAATAGAAAAATATTACCGCAGCCAAATGAGTAAATATGATTACACGGGAGCAGCTGATGAAATAAAATTTATACTCAAGCCTGTCGTTCAAGATTGGTCCGCTTTCAAAGTAGCATTGAGAGCTTCGGGAATCAGTGACGATTCCAAAAAATCATTTTTAAACATTGTCAATGGTTCAGGTTCTTTTGAAGACAAGGAAAAGGCCATGAGAAAAATACCGGCTTACAAATCGGTGTTCGATCGAGTTTATCCATCCTTAAGGACTGCTCAAACTGAAATTCTCACAGTTAAAGAGAAAAAGTCACCTGCTGAAATTTCTTTATTAGCCAAGCATATCGTAAACGGGGATACCACTAGCGAAGTACTCTCCAATGAAGAATTATTATATGCGGCTACTCTCACCCCAAGTCTGAAAGAAAAAGAAGGGATTTACATCGCCGCCTCGAAAAAAGAAGGAAGTTGGGTCGCTCACAACAATCTAGCGACAGTATATTTACAAATGGCTGCACAAAATGGAGACGATATGGCCAAAAACATACAAGATGCATTGACCCAATTAGACATTGCATCCAACAAAGCTGACCATGTCGAAGTACATGCCAACAGAGGAACTGCTCTTATGATGCAAGCATCTTACCAGGAGTCTTTTGAAGCCCTATCAACAGCGATTTCAGGCGCAACGGGTGATCTTAAAGAGGCACTAAATGCTTCAATAGGTTCCATTCATATTAGAATGGGGGATTATGAAAAGGCCAGTGCGGCTTTAGCTGCAGCAGATGATAGTGAAGTGGCAAATTTCAATCGAGGTCTAGCACATCTTTTAGGAGATAATTTCGATGGTGCAAATCGTGAATTTAACAAAATAAGTAATGGCTCTTCACTGTCAGCACATGCAGCATACTACCTAGCGGTCACTGCAGCAAGAAGCAACAATGAAAGTGATATCAAGTCAAAGCTCAAAGCAGCCATATCTAAAGATGCTGCTTTAAAAGAGAAAGCTTTAAATGATTTAGAGTTCTCTAACTATGCAGATGCGGTTGCAGAGGCGATCAGATAACTTTAAAATTTAAAAAAAAGCTCCTCAACGGGAGCTTTTTTTTTTACCCTTAGCACTATTTGATCTTGATGTTTTAATTTAGCACCTTCATTTATTATTATTTGTTATGAGAGAAATTCAGTTCAGGGACGCTCTTAGGGAGGCTATGACCGAAGAAATGAGAAAAGATGAGAACATCTTTTTGATGGGAGAAGAAGTAGCTGATTATAATGGTGCCTATAAAGTAAGTCAAGGTATGCTTTATGAATTTGGTACCAAGCGCGTAATTGATACCCCAATTGCAGAATTAGGGTTTGCTGGGGTAGGCATTGGAGCTGCAATGAACGGGTTAAGGCCCATTATAGAATTCATGACTTTTAACTTTTCTTTGGTTGCCATTGATCAAATTATCAATGGAGCTGCTAAAATGCTCTCTATGTCTGGAGGCCAATACAACGTCCCCATTGTTTTCAGAGGACCTACCGGAAATGCAGGTCAGTTAAGCTCTCAACATTCACAGAACTTTGAGAATTGGTTCGCAAACACACCTGGTTTGAAAGTGATCGTTCCCTCGAATCCATACGACGCTAAAGGTCTTCTTAAGGCCGCTATTAGGGACAATAACCCTACCATATTCATGGAGTCTGAACTCATGTATGGTGACAAAGGAATGGTTCCAGAAGAAGAATATGTACTAGAAATCGGTAAAGCCAATATCGTAAGAGAAGGAAAAGATGTTACCCTGGTCTCTTTTGGGAAATTTATGAAAATAGCCAATGAGTGCGCCATTGAAATGCAAAAAGAAGGCGTAGATGTTGAAGTTATTGATTTAAGGTCTGTCAGACCCATCGATTATGAAACCATCATTACCTCGGTAAAGAAAACAAATCGCTTGGTTTTACTGGAAGAAACGTGGCCTATTGCTTCCATTTCATCAGACATCAGCCATATTGTACAAAGAAATGCCTTTGATCACCTGGACGCACCCATTTACAGGGTTGTGAGCAAAGATTTACCTTTACCCTATGCGCCTACTTTAATTGAGGAAATATTGCCAAATGTCAAAAAAACTATCGCAGCCATTAATGCGGTTATGTATCGATGAAATTTGATGAACAAGGTCACTTCATAAAGCTGGACAATGCTTTGGCTCCGCCCATCTTATTCATAGTTTTCATCATTTTACGCATTTGATCAAACTGCTTAAGCAACTGATTCACTTCTGTGACGGTCGTACCACTTCCTTTCGCTATTCTGATTTTTCTACTCCCATTCATGAGCTCTGGACTGGATCTCTCCTTGGGTGTCATGGACTTAATAATGGCCTCTATAGGCTTTAAGCTATTGTCATCAATATCAACGCCTTTTATCGCTTTACCCATACCAGGTATCATTCCGACAATGTCCTTGAGACTTCCCATCTTTTTGATCTGCTCCATCTGAATCAAAAAATCATCAAATCCAAACTGATTTTTTTTAATTTTTTTATTGATTCTCTGCGTCTCTTTTTCGTCAAAATTTTGTTGGGCCCTTTCAACTAAGGTCAACACATCACCCATTCCCAAAATCCGTTTAGCCATACGATCTGGATAAAACTGATCCATGGCATCCATTTTTTCACCAGTAGAAATGAATTTAATGGGTTTTTCCACTTGTCTCCTTACAGATAAGGCGGCCCCTCCACGTGTATCACCATCAAGCTTGGTGAGTACCACCCCATCAAAATCAAGACGCTCGTTAAACGCTTGGGCCGTATGAACGGCATCTTGTCCCGTCATGGCATCAACTACAAATAAAGTCTCGGTAGGTTTTATTTCTTTTTTAAGCCCTGAAATTTCAGCCATCATTTGTTCATCGACAGCCAAACGACCGGCCGTATCAATGATTACTGATTTTTTTCCATGGGCTTTGGCGTATTTCATGGCATTTTTAGCAATAGAAATGACGTCTTTATTTTCTACTTCAGCGAAGACCTCTACGTCTATTTGTGAACCCAGAACTTTAAGTTGGTCTATCGCTGCTGGTCTGTAAACATCACAAGCAACCAATAAAACCGAATGACCTTTCTTCTTGATATAATGTGCCAATTTTCCGGAAAACGTAGTTTTACCAGAGCCCTGAAGACCTGCTATAAGCATAATATTGGGATTACCTTCTAAATTTACGGGAACACTTTCTTGACCCATCAATACAGTCAGCTCCTCAGCTACTATTTTAGTTAATAACTGACCAGGAGAAACAGAAATCAAAACATCTTGCCCCAGCGCCTTTAATCTGATGGAATCAGTAACGTCTTTAGCTACTTTGTAATTAACATCCGCATCAATTAATGCCCGTCGGATCTCTTTTACTGTGGCGGCTACATTTAATTCGGTGATCCTACCTTGGCCTTTAATATTTTTAAAGGCACGATCAAGTTTAGCACTCAGATTATCAAACATATACAATAAGTTGTCTTTGTTTTAAAACGTAAAGTTAATAATAGTAAGATATATCAAAATCAATCCCACCAATTTTTGAGACTTAAAATAGGCCCTATAGAAAACCTCTTTTTATAGATAGTAAAGAAAAACTAAGAATTCAAAATAGGGCTCAAATCCGCTGGGGAATATTTAATCGATTTTAACGTCTTGTCATCTCCCCTTCTAAAAACCAGATATTTACCTGATACTTCTCTATAATAACAATCAGTATCTTTCTTTTCTTTGTAATGAGCAACCGTAGCATATGCTTCCTCTTCACTCTCACAGGCTTTACTCATATTGGATCTTTGCACTTCATTGAAAAGTGCGGAAAATTTTTCACCCAATCCAAACTCAAGAATGGCCCCTGAAAGTACGTATTGGATATCACATAGCGCATCTGCAATTTCCACCATATCTCTTTCAGCAATGGCCTCTTTAAGCTCTTGTAATTCCTCATCAATTAAGGACACTCTTAGATCACATCTTTGCTTTGAAGGAATTTCCGGTTCATTTAAAATCGGATGTTGAAAGGTTTTATGAAAACGGGCTACCTGATTAAGCGGGTCAATTTTATCCATTTGGAAATTATTATTTGATTTTTTTAGATTCATTTTTCATTACCAAAGATAAGAAAAAGGCAAATCCGCCCACTATAAATGTGAGGATGAAAATCATACTGATCAATGCTTGACTACTCATTTGTTGACAAATTTACGATACAAAAAATTATTGGAGATCAATCCAATGATCAATACACCAATCCATTGGGTAATAATGGACGCATTGCTGTAAACATCTATCACATTCCAATGACCTTTGGCGTCCAACCAGGGATAATCACTGTATCCCCTAGACATCCACCAATATATTAAAAAAACTGCCAAAGGAATATTTAGCGTCATACATATTTTGAAATAAAGAGAAGGAACTTTAAAATCAGAATCTAAGTCTATAAAATTCTTTTTAAATTTTGTAAAACCGTATTTAGCCACAGCAAATAAAATAAATAGACCTGACACAATCAATCCTACACCCCAAACCCAATCTTGATTCGAGAAAAAATCCAAACTGTAGGCCGAGGGAAATCCAAAAATTATAAAGAAAAATATGACATTTTTAATCGATTTAGCACGTGAAAAACCTAAATCACTCAAATTTTTGATGAATAATTCTATCATGGCTAATAATGAACTCACCGCCGCAAAGAAGAGCGCTAAAAAGAAAACACTTGACAGCAAAGCTCCGACTTGAATATTTGAAAACAAATCTGGGATGACGGTAAAGGTCAACGCCTGATTCCCGCTCTGAAGATAACTAATGGCGGCCGCTTCTGTTGGCGCCATAGCAAAAACTGCAGGTAAAATAGCCATTCCAGCCATTAATGAGGCCAAATTATTTCCGAAAGCGCCTACAAAAGTATTGAGCGTGACATCTTCTTTATCACTAGAATAAGAAGAGATGGTCATGATCAACCCCCATCCTGCCCCAGTCGACCAAGCTGATTGGGTCAATGCCTCTATCCATATTATCGGATCAGAAAAATGATCGAAATTAATGGCAAACATGTACTCCAATCCCATCAATCCTTTATCCATATTCAAAGCAATAATGGCCACAATGATCAAAAGGACAAAAAGTGAAGGGATCAATATTTTATTGGCTCGCTCCAATCCTTTTTGCACACCCCGTGTCAATAACAACGAACCTAAAATAACAATCGCTATATAAAGCAAAATAGTGATCCAATTACCGTTGGATATAGAATTCCAAAATTGATGAAGGTAATCTGGATTTTCGATCAACCGTGATTTCAGCGATTTTGCATCAAATATATTTGATACTGAAAAACTAAAATAGCGCAAGGCCCATGCCGTAACTACAGAATAATAAAAGGCAATCCCCAAGGTACAAATGGTTATAAAAAAACCCATGAAAGTGAAGGGTTTACCAGTAAGCATAGTAAAAGATCCTATAACGCCTTTTTTATATTTCTTCCCAATTGAGAATTCGGCCAAGAGCAAAGGAATTGACCAGATGAGTAAAAAGAAAATCCAAAGTAATAAGAAAGCGCCCCCATATTGGCCTGCCAGTCTAGGGAATCTCCAAAGATTTCCCGCTCCGATAGCCATGCCCAATGAAGCCAAGATAATACCCCATCGATTACTGAATTGTTCCACTTGTTTCACTCCTTTTATTTAGAACTTAGAATAGGGAATTTAATATAAAATTATGATACAGCGCCTTAATTTTTTTTAATTATTTAAAATCGATTATGCCTTAATAACCATTATTTTTTTTAAATGACTTGACCCTTCAAACACTGAGCTGAACATCCCATAATTCTGAAAATCTATCACTCCTTCATTATCTCGATATTTTGAAATTCCAAATAATCTGTGATGAGTCCTTTTAAAATTAAAATTAGTTGTAGGCACAACTAAATCATTATACATTGCGTTTTACTATTATTATGCATAAAGAAGATTTTTTTCCACAATTTGAAAAGCTCCTATTGCCATGGCTTGGACAAGTGATGAAATCTTTCGATTTTCATCTGGCCGATAAGCTCTTGAATGCTGGAGTATTTTTAAGTAAGCACCAAATCATACTCTTACGCATACTGAGCAATCAGGATGGAATTCCACAAAATGACTTGGCCTTCATTACTGACAGAGATAAAACCTCCTTGACCCGCCTCATTTCAATTATGGAGCGTAAAGGGCTTTTGACGCGTAAAACTTGTGAATCAGACAGAAGAGTCAATAATATTTTCATCACTCAAAAAGGTTTAGAAGAAACAAAAACAGCATTTCCTCTCATCATCAATGAAATCGATAAAATTCAACATAAAATAGACGCCCAAGAAATCAAGACTACCATCAAAGTTTTAAAACAAATAATCACCTTTACAAATCGTAAAGAGCTTCCAATCACTATCCTGAAATAAAATGAGACAAATAACTATTGTATTGGGAATAATCATCTTCGTCGGATCTATCTTCGGAGCTCAAAAGATTATTTCAAGTAAAAAAAGCTTTAAATCCAAAGAAAATAAAGTCATTCCGTTGGCTTCTGTAAGTACAGTTGAAAATAAAACTATCCCAGTCTCCATCCGGGAGCAAGGGAGATTAATTGCTAAAAAAAGAACCAATTTATATGCCGAAGTTCAAGGTATTATGAAGATCAGATCCAAAGAGTTCAAAATAGGTGTCGCTTTTAAAAAAGGTGAGGTCATGATTGAAATGACCAATGATGCCTACTACGCCAATCTCCAAGCTCAAAAAAGTATACTTCAAAATTTGATCACCAGCATTTTACCAGATCTAAGACTTGATTACCCCAGAGCCTATAAAAAATGGGATAAGTACTTAGACGAATTTGAGTTAAGCCAACCTTTAAGAAAACTACCCAAAACTTCATCAGATCAAGAAAAGTTCTTTATCACGGGAAAAAATATTTATACCACTTATTACAACACCAGAAATTTAGAATTGATCTACCAAAAGCACCTCATTAGAGCTCCATTCGATGGTATCCTAACCTCAGCAGCGGTGGAAGCTGGTACTGTCATTCGATCCGGTCAATTGCTCGGTGAATTTATCGACCCTTCAGTATTTGAAATGCAAGTAGATATCGGAAAAAACATCATATCAGCCGTCGATATAGGAGTCCCAGTTCAGATTTATGCACCTGACCAAAAAAATCAATCATATCAAGGTACGGTCATTCGCGTAAATGGTAAAATTGATCAAGAAACACAAACTGTTAAAACTTTCATCTTGTTAAAAGAACCTGCTTTGAAGGAAGGTATGTATCTAGAGGCCATCATTCCCGTCCAAAAAATTGATGATGCATTTGAAGTAAATCGTTCACTTTTGGTCAACCAGAATCAACTCTTCGTTGTCAAAGATAGTCTTTTGACCCTCCTGCCTATCAATATACTTCACAAAGGTGAAAAGAACTTTATTGTTAATGGACTGACAGATGGTATGCTCTTCGTAGATCGACCCATTCCCAATGCTTACCAAGGTATGAAAGTAGCTCTCCAACGTAACAAATAAATAAGTATGCGAAATATCATTAAATATTTTATCAATTATCCTATCGCGGGTTGGTTGATCGTTATTGCCTTTACGGTGTTGGGCTTGGCTGGAGTAAGCAACTTAAAGTCATCATTTTTTCCATTGATAGAAAATAGAAATATTTCTATCAATGTAATTTATCCAGGTGCCTCACCTCAAGAAATGGAAGAAGGTATCATCTTAAAAATAGAAGACAATCTCAAAGGAATTGTGGGAATCGACCGCTTTACCTCTACCGCAAAAGAAAACTCAGCAAATATATTAATAGAAGTGCTTAAAGGATATAATATCGATGCTGCGCTTTCTGATGTAAAAAATGCAGTGAACAAGATTCCCTCGTTTCCTACAAACATGGAGCCCCCCATTATTGCCAAGCAAATATTCACCTCAGATGCCATTTCTATTGTCTTGAGTGGTGAGAATATTCCCCTAATGACTTTAAAATCATTTGGAAGAAATGTAGAAGATGACTTGAGAAGCTTTGAGGGAATCTCACAAATAAGCGTTTCAGGATATCCCGAAGAGGAAATAGAAATTGCCTTGAACGAAGATAAAATGCGAGCCTATCAATTGACTTTTCAAGAGATTGCAGCAGCGGTAACCTCCACAAACATTTTAGTCACTGGGGGTTCTATTAAAACCTCGCAAGAAGAATACCTCATTCGGGTCAGTAACCGAAAATATTATGGGGTAGAATTTCACCAAATTATCTTAAAAAGTAATGAAAATGGCAAACTCATCAGACTTCAGGATATTGCAGTTATCACTGATAAATGGTCTGAATCTCCAGATAGAGCCTATTTTAATGGTAAACCCTCTGTCCAATTAAATGTAAAAGCAACCATATCTGAAGATTTGATAGAGGTAACAGAAAATGTAAAAGCCTATGTAAATGATTTTAATAATAAAAATGACAACCTCCAGTTGGCCATCATCAGTGATCGATCCGTAGTAGTAGTCGAACGGATCAATTTGCTCTTGAAAAATGCCTTGCAGGGAATTATTCTTGTGCTCATTTTTCTGGCCCTCTTCCTTAAACCAAGATTGGCTTTTTGGGTCGCTTTTGGTTTGCCTTTTGCCTTTTTAGGAATGTTCATATTTGCTGGCTTTTTCAATGTAACCATCAATATTGTTTCCCTGTTTGGTATGATCATTGTCATTGGTATACTTGTCGATGATGGCATCGTTATTTCAGAAAATATCTATCACCACTATGAAAAAGGCAAAACTCGAATGCAAGCAGCTATTGATGGTACCATGGAGGTACTACCCGCCATTACCTCTGCTATTATTACCACTCTGGTTGCCTTCTCATCTTTCTTTTTTTTGGAGGGTAGAATTGGTGAGTTTTTTGGAGAAACGGCTACCATCGTTATTCTCACCCTTGGGCTTTCTTTAATTGAGGCATTGATCATTTTGCCTTCTCACATATCACACTCCAAGTCGTTGACTAAAGCCCAAAAAACTTATTGGTTCAATGCTTATGCAGATCAATTTATGTCATGGATGCGCGATAATATTTATGCTCCTACGCTGAGCTTTTATTTGAAAAATAAAGTTTTGGGCTTTGGAATCACCTTGGCCCTACTTGTCTTGACATTGGGATCCATGGGTGGCGGCATCATCAAATTTTCTTTTTTTCCACAAATAGCCAGTGATCGTCTACAAATCAGTTTGAAAATGCCTCAAGGTACTAATGAGGCCGTCGCGGATTCCATCATCGCTCATATTGAAAATCAGGCCTGGACGATAAATGATTCACTTTCAGAATTACAAACTGGAAATTTAGCTGTCATTCAGAATATCATTCGGCGTGTGGGTCCTGGGACATCAGTAGCCTCACTAACTATCAATTTACTGGCTGGAGAAGCGCGTGATGCTCCGGCCTATTTGATCTCATCCGCGATAGATAAAAAAGTAGGAAGTGTAGATGGTGCTGAAACATTAATTTATGGTTCTGGAAATTATTTCGGTGGTAAACCCATTTCAGTATCTTTATTGAGTAATAATACCCAAGAGTTGAAAGAGGCCAAATTATTGGTAAAAACCTATTTAAAAGAGAATAACCTACTCAAAGATGTTGAAGACAATGATCCTGCAGGTATTAAAGAGATCAAGCTTGAACTCACAGAAAATGGCTATGCCATGGGCTTCCGACTCAATACCCTAATAAGTCAAGTACGATCGGGATTCTTTGGATACCAAGCCCAACGATTTCAAAGAAGAAGAGACGAGATCAAAGTATGGGTACGGTACGACAAAGAGACCCGCTCCTCTATCACCAGTCTCGAAGAAATGCGTGTAGTAAGTCCTTTGGGAGTACGCGTACCCCTAAGGGAAGTCGCCAATTATCAAATACAAAGAGGTGAGATATCGATCAATCACCTCGATGGAGATCGAGAAATAAGAATTGATGCAGATCTTAAAAATCCAAAAACCAGCGCTACAGAAATCATCCAAGAGATTAAAACAGAAGTATTGCCGATCATTAATGCACAATATCCCAGTGTCAGCGCTTCATTTGATGGTCAAAGTAGAGAAGCCAATAAAACGACTTCATCCGCTGCGGCGACCATGCCCATCGTCTTTTTTATGATTTTTGCCATTATTGCTTTCACTTATCGTTCGATAAGTCAACCTCTGTTGCTGATGATTATGATTCCTTTTAGTCTGATTGGGGTTGCCTGGGGTCATTGGCTGCATGGTTATCCTATTAATATTTCCTCCTTTTTAGGCATCATTGCACTTATTGGAATTGTTGTGAATGACGGTTTAGTTCTGATTGGTAAATTTAATGGCAACCTAAGGGCAGGCATTAAGTTCGAAGATGCGCTATTGGAAGCTGGGAAGTCAAGATTTCGACCCATTTTTCTAACTTCTATCACTACTGTCGCTGGTTTAGGGCCTCTTATATTTGAGAAAAGTTTACAAGCACAATTTCTCATACCCATGGCGGTCTCAATAGCTTACGGCATTTTAGTTGCTACATTATTGACGTTGGTCTTTTTACCCATGTTACTTGCCTTTGGAAATACGATGAAAGTCTGGATTCTCTGGTTGTGGACAGGGATTAAACCAGAAAAAGAATCTGTCGAAAGAGCTGTAAAAGAATTAAATATTAATCATGAATAAATTGAAAATATTACCCTTTGCTGCGATTTATCTGAATCTATATTTTCAAGGAATCGGACAAGAATTACTCACCAAAGACCTCGCAGTGAAAATTGCCCTTGAAAATAATTTCGAAATTAAAGCAGCGAATAATCTAACAAAAATCGCTGAAAATAATGCAGCTTTAACGAACAGTGACTTTCTACCTTCCTTATCAGGAAGTGCCGGTTCAACATTTGCTTCTACCAGTTCCGAAAATACATTTCAAGATGACAGAGTTGTAAGTGTTTCAGGTGTTGAAACGGTTGGCTACAACGCAAGTTTAGCCTTAAATTATACTCTTTTCAATGGGTTTGGAAGGAAATATAACTATCAAAAATTACAAGAAAATTATAATCTGACGGCATTGCAAGCAAGAAAAGTGATGGAGAATACGCTATTCAATATTTTCTTCGCTTACTATGAAATCGCACGACTCACTCAAGATCAATTAAATCAGAATAAATCCTTAGCTATATCTAAAGAACGATTGACTAAAGCTATTTTTAGTTTTGAATATGGACAAAGCACCAAACTGGATGTCTTGAATGCCGAGGTGGACTTTAATAACGATAGTATCAATTATCTCAACATCAGCCAATCATTAAAAACTGAAAAAAATAACCTCAACCTTTTATTAGGAAGAAGCATAACTACCTCTTTTGAAGTAGATACCGCCCTTTCTTTTTATGAAGATCTAGCCTTTGAAAGATTATCAAATAAAGCCCATTCAAACAATGTGGAAGTACTTGAGCAAAACAGTAATCTGCGAAATGCAGAGACAAACATCAAGATCTCATCTGCCGCAATCATTCCGAGCGTAGGACTAAATACGCGTTATAATTGGCAGAATAATGACTTTGGACCTGTTGGATTTATTGCTACCCAACAATCCAATGGTCTAAATATAGGGGCTGCGCTTTCTTGGAATCTCTGGGATGGAGGGAAGTCCAATACGCTCCGACAAAATACTAAAGTAGCTCTAGAAAATGAATCCCTTTCAATGGATCAAACTTTATTAAATCTAGATCGTAATTTGAATAATGCATGGACCAGTTATCAAACGGCTTTATTTATCATGATGGCTCAAAATAAAAATCTGGAAACCAACCAACGTAATTTTGAACGTACCAAAGAACAATACAACCTCGGGCAAATTACCTCAATAGCTTTCAGACAAGCCCAGCTTAATTTACTGAATGCACAGGTCAACTATAATAACGCACGTTACAGTGCCAAAAAATCTGAACTCGGTTTACTTCAGTTGAGTGGTGATCTTTTACAGGCGAATTTTTAAAAGCCTATTTTTTAGCAATTTTTGATACCATTTGATAAAAATAAATCAAAATGACCGTTAAAATCAACAGACCTATTAAACTACCTCCTAATGGATCATCGCTGATGGAAAAATTCCATTGAACAGCTGTTAATACTGCAATTAAAATACCGATCAACGCCTCACCCGTGATGAGTCCTGAAGCCATTAATAAACCTACGTTTTTAGCTTGATCCACAGAGGTGGAATTTTGAGCTTTTTGATACCCATTCTCAAGCAGCCAAGCAATCATTCCTCCTATAAATATAGACGAGTCAAGTTCAAAGGGTAGATATAAACCAACCGCTACCGCTAAAACGGGCATTTTAAAATTGCTTTTTTTCCGTTTAAAATATTCGTCTGCTGCGATGATTAAAACGCCAATAACACCACCAATAACGATAATTCCCCAAGGTAAATTACCATCAAATATACCTGAGGCAACACTCATCATTAAGGTAGCTTGAGGCGCTGAGAGTGGATGGGGATGTAGCAGCGTCGGTACACCTATTCCCTTGGATGCCAATAATAAATTTAAAATAGGTGCGATGAGCAAAGCCCCCGACACGACCCCTACCATTTGCATAATTTGCTGATTTCTTGGCGTTGAACCTAAAATGTGTCCTGCTTTCAAATCTTGCATATTGTCTCCCGCAATGGCTGCAGCACAACAAACGATGGCTCCAACTAAAATGGCTCCCGCCGCTCCTTTTGCAGGATCACTGGTACCCATTAATAATAATAACAATAAAGCGGTAGTCAGTATGGTCGCTATAGTGACTCCTGAAATAGGGTTATTTGAAGAACCTACCAGTCCCGCCATATATCCCGCAACAGCAGAGAATAAAAACCCTGCAACGATCATGATCAGGGACATGAATAAGGTGATCGGAACATCTTTTATAAGGGTCAAGTAAATGAAAAAAATGGGTATGGTCATGACCCCGATACCAATCAATACCCATGACATCGGAGTGTCTAATTCCGTTCTGGAGGTCATCGAATGGGATTTACTTCCTTTTCTAAAAGCCTCAAGTGCTTGTCCAAGTGCGGATCGTAATCCCACTAATGCCCACAAACCTCCTACAATCATTGCACCTACACCTAAATATCTAATATGAGAACTCCATATCTCTCCCCCTATTTGAATTGCTGAAAGCTCCTCAGGGGCACCTCTCAGTAAGATATATAGGGGAATACCTACATACCAACTGATGACTCCTCCTAAAAAGACTAGAAAAGAAATATTTAACCCCACTATGTAGCCCACCGCTACGAGTGCTGGTGACAAGTTTAAACTGAAATAAAGATAATAACGCTCTTTGAGAAGTATAGCCTTTTCAAAGAGGCCACTCCATAGATTTAACGCCTCAAAACCAAACTTGTAAAGCCCCCCTAATAAACTACCTATAATTAAGTATTTTATCGAATATCCACCCTTTTCTCCTGTTTTGAGGACTTCTGCCGTAGCTACACCCTCTGGAAAAGCAAGTTTTTCTTTAACGATGAGTGCCTTTCGTAAAGGGATTGTAAATAAAATACCCAAAACTCCTCCGCATGTCGCAATCAAAGTAGTTTCAAGATAATTAAAGGATTCCCAGTAACCCATAATAACCAAAGCAGGTAAAGTGAAAATGATTCCTGCAACTAAGGATTCTCCAGCTGATGCCGCGGTTTGAATCAAATTATTTTCAAGGATATTTGAATTTTTAAATGCCTTTAAAACAGCCATAGAGATGACCGCAGCAGGGATGGATGCAGATACCGTCAATCCTGAGAATAGCCCAAAATAAGCATTAGCTGCTCCCAAAACAACAGATAATGTAGCCCCAATAATAACAGACTTAAGGGTCAACTCATTGAGCTTAGTCTCCGGTGAAATATAGGGTTTGTTCATGATTTAAATAAAATTGATAATATGAAGACAAAAAAACAAAGATGAACTTCCCTTACTATGCTTTCCTATTTTAAAATTACGAATTTATCTCAAAATATCGTGAAACAAATCAATTCGGTCTTTTAACCCATTCAGTCATTAATCGGATGGACTCTTTGAGGTAGGGGTCTTTACTGATTTTTGCTCTATCTGATTCTGCGAAAAAAAGTTCTGTTTTGGCAACTTCTTCATCGATTTTTTTCGATGGCTCATTGGCCTCAGCTTCTTTTTGACGCATCGATAAATTTAATGAAATAGACTTATCTTCATTGGCTGCTCTCTGCTCATTAATATCATTAACCAAATCTATCAGTTGTTTATCCTCTGCCAAATGCTTTCTATACTCTTCATAAAGGTCATCGAGAAGTTCAGATGAAACATCAGAAGTAGATGAAAATTTAGAGGAGCCTATCACATCCCATGGTAAGGCTGAAGGACTCGAACTTTCACCTACTTCGTCCGATGTGAAATAAGAAGGAAAGGCTATATCTGGTCTCACCCCGGTACGCTGCGTACTACTTCCAGAAGCCCTGTAAAATTTTGACAGGGTCATTTTGAGCTGCCCAAGGCTGATTTCTCGGTTTTTAACTTTATCTCTCAGATCTATCAAATCATCATTGTTTGAAAATTGATTGACTGCAATCTGCCGGTTGATGTAATTCAACACAGGACGCTCCAAGCTCAGTAAGCTTTGAACTGTCCCTTTTCCAAAGCTATTTTCACCAAAAATGACTCCTCTTTTGTAATCCTGAATGGCTGCTGCAAAGATCTCTGAAGCACTGGCACTATATCTATTTTCTAATACAGCTAACGGTCCTTCATACATAACCTTGGAATTATCATCTGACAAAACATCTATGCTGTTATCGGTATTCCGAACCTGAACCACGGGACCTGAAGGAATAAATAAACCAGTCAAATCTATTGCTTCATCCAATGACCCTCCTCCATTATACCTCAAATCAATGACCAAAGCATCCATCCCTACCTTATTGAGACTATCTAATAAAATACTGACATCTCGAGTCGTACTCTTGTAATTTTCAACACCTGCACTTCGCTCTTCAAAATCAATGTAAAAACTAGGTAATGTAATCACACCCACTTGATAGGCCGCATCATCTTCAAAATAAGAAATGATTTCTCCTTTGGCTGATTTATCTTCTAATTTTATCTTTTCCCTGATCATGCGTATCGTATCAGGCAATGACGCCAAATTACCCTTACTCAACGTCTGAAGCCTTACTACTGTTCCCTTAGGACCTCTGATCTTTTGAACCACTTCATCTAACCTCCAACCCACTATGTCAACAAATTCGCCGTCGTCTCCCTGAGCAACAGCTATGACTTTGTCTTTTTCGAAAATTCGCTTACTTTTAAATGCAGGACCGCCAGGCACTACTGAAACAATTTGAGTATAATCTAGCTGCTGTCCTAATACTGCACCAATACCTTCCAAAGACAAACTCATATTTATTTGAAAGTTGTCTGAGGTAATCGGTGAAAAATAACTCGTATGAGGGTCATAAGCCGAGGTTAAGGCATTTAAATAAACTTGAAAAACATCTTCACTCTTGTTTTGATACAAGGACTTGATCCGTCGCGCATTTCTATCTGATAATATTTTCTTCGCCTCATCCCAGTCTTTTTTTGCCAGCAATAAGTTCAAAGCCCTCCCTTTTACAATTAGACGCCATCGCTCATTGAGTTCTTCTGCACTGCTGGCCCAATCTATTTCATCAAGATCTAAATCATAGTACTCCTCCTTTTCATAATCAAACCCTTTTTCCAACATTTCAGGGATACGTGCATACTGATCTAACACCCGCATTTGGTAGAGATTAAATATTTGAAATCCAAAATCTAATTTTTCCGCTAATAATTCATCATCTAGTTGAAACTTGTACTTTTCAAAATAATCAAGGTCTGACTGCAAGAAAAAAACTTTTGAGGGGTCTAAACCATCAATATAACTAGCAAAGACTACCGCAGACAGTGAATCATTTAACTTTAATTTTCGATAATGGTATTTTTCAAGATATGCTAAAGTGATAAATAAAGCTTTTGAATGTTCTGGTAAGGGAACTAAAGTAACAAGCTCTTCCTGAGCGGCGGACTGCTCTTGAGCAGTTATTGTGCCTAAAACCAACACGAGACCAACGAAATATATCAATAATCTTATCTGCATTCAAAAAATAATTTAAAAATGTCTAATATTAAGAAGTTAAGGATTCTGCTGATTCCAAACTAAAGCCGCTGCTCCCAAAATTGCTGCATTTTTGTCGATCATTCCAGAGGGCAATAACTTTACTTTTCCTTTGTAATAAGGTAAAAGATTGGCTTCAAGATGTCGCTGGGTGGGTTCGAAAATCCATTTACCTGATTTGGCCAAACCTCCCAGCAAAAAAATAGCCTCAGGATGCGTAAATGCTACGAAATCCGCCAACTGCTCTCCTAAAATTTTACCTGTTATTTCAAAAGCAGCACAAGCGATTTCATCGCCATGCTCCGCTGCTCTAGTTATATCTTCACCATGTAAGTTATTAAAAGAATAATTTCTAAGCTCACTATCAGATATGGAATTTGAAAGTAATTCAAATATGGTTCGTTTTAATCCTGTTGAAGACACATAAGCTTCTAGCCCTCCTTGAACACCCAAACCGTCTAATCTACCCTCTCTATCAATAGAAATGTGACCCAATTCACCAGCCATGGCATCATGTCCATAGATCAAAGCCCCATTGGCGTAAATTCCTGATCCCAAACCTGTGCCTAATGTGATGACTATAAAATCACGCATCTTTTTAGCATCCCCATAGACTACCTCTCCAATAGCTGCTGCATTGGCATCATTGGTCATATAAATAGGCATATTAAAATGGACCTTCACTTTACGCACAAATGGAATGATTCCTTTCCATTCTAAATTAGCTGCATGTTCAATGGTTCCGCGGTAATAATTTGCATTAGGAGCACCAATACCTAGACCCACTATCTCAAAATCAAAAGAAAGCTGTTTTTCTAAATATTGGATTTTTGATGCCAAAACTGACATATAATCATCTACTTCGGAATATCCCTGAGTTGGAAAATCTAAATGAGCATACAATTCACCTTCTGTATCAACGAAGCCCACCTTGGTCAATGTACCTCCAATATCAATCCCTACTGCTAATTTTTTTGACATTTTATCCTTATTCGTAACAACTAAGTTGCAATATGCTAATTGTTTAGATAATTAGGAATTGAAAAAAGGCAAATATTTTTTTTTAACAAAAAATTTGAAAATCCTTGAAAGAATTAGAGAAGAAATAAAAACTCATCGTTATTGTAAGCTCCCTTTGTAAGGTAAAATAGAGCAGCTTTTAATCGGTGGTTTTATCATAAGGCAACTGTCTTTTAGTTAAACATTAAGAAATTACCAATAATTATACCTTTTTACTTACAAAAAATAAATATATTGTTCTACAAACAAAAACAAATATGTCAAGTGAGTCGCTGACACCAATATCGAACCGTCTCTATTCCTTAGATGCCTTACGGGGATTTGATATGTTTTGGATAATGGGTGCGGAGGCAATTGTTCATTCAATCCATCAAGTAAATCACAATCCCATCTGGGAAACCTTAGCTGATCAAATGATCCATCCTGATTGGCATGGATTTGCTTTTTATGATCTAATATTTCCATTATTTCTTTTCATAGCAGGGCTAGCTTCACCTTACTCGGTGGTAAAAGAACTAGAATTAGGGAAATCTAAAAGTCAAATAGCTTTACGAATTATCAAAAGAACCATCATACTAATTTTATTAGGTCTAGTCATCAACCAGGGCATTCATATCATGCCCATTTCAGAAATCAGATTCGGTAGTGTACTCGGCAGAATTGGTATCGCTTATATGTTTGCTAATTTCATCTTTATTTACAGTAAAA
Source organism: uncultured Flammeovirgaceae bacterium (assembly GCA_913050055.1). Classification (GTDB taxonomy): domain Bacteria; phylum Bacteroidota; class Bacteroidia; order Cytophagales; family Cyclobacteriaceae; genus UBA4465. The sequence goes on from CAJXAT010000035.1 coordinate 18,515, forward strand.
GAAAATGGATGAACTACCTCTGGTTTGTAGGACTATTGATGGGTTATTATTTGATCCTGAAATTTACCTCAGCCCCAGGTTTCCCGACAGGTGATCTTACGCAAGCAGGAAACTTCGCCTCCTATCTCGATCGCCTCATCATGCCCGGTAAATTATATTTAGGCAATCATGACCCCGAGGGATTAGCTTCTTCCCTACCAGCTATTAGTACTGGTCTTTTGGGTATTTTAGTAGGGAATTACATAAAAAATAATCCAATAAATGGTACAAAAAAATGTCTGCGAATGGCCATTATTGGTATTATTTTTATTTTGATTAGTCTTATTTGGAACCTTGATTTCCCCATAAATAAAAATCTATGGAGTAGTTCATTTGTGATGCTCACAGGTGGTATCAGCATCTTGCTCTTCACCCTATTCTACTACATCATTGACGTGAAAGGCTATCGGAAATGGGCCTATTTCTTCAAGGTCATAGGCGTAAATTCTATCCTCATCTACATATCTGGAACTTTTATTGACTGGGAATATACTACCCAAGGATTATTTGGATGGATAGGAGAATGGATTGGCAACCCTTTCAGTATTATCGCTATGTCTGTATTGTATTTGGGAGTAAAATGGGGATTCTTAAATGCTCTTTACAAGATGAAAATCTTCTTGAAAGTATAGACCAAAGCCCTTACATCTTTGGCCTCAATAAAGTCTTTAACTTTGGGTAAGGTTACGTACCTGGATGCCCTAATACCCATAGATCCTAACCAGGCATAGTAGCTCTTAAGGCTTACTGAGTACTCAAAAAAAAATCAATAAGTGAGTCTATCAGAAGGTCATTCACTTCATTTCCAGCACCGCTTTGTTCTTCTCAGTTCCGATGATGCAGACGTCCTTGCGAAGACTTAGGGCAAATAAAGATTAGAATAGATTAGGACAAAGAAGCCTCTACTACAATTGAAACGTCGAGTAACTTTGAAATTGGACAATTTAAACGCGCATCTTCTACCAAATCATTGAAGGTGTCTTGATCAATTCCAGGCACCTCCGCTTTGACTACTAATTGAGACTCGTTGATTACAAAATTTTCCATTTTTATGGCACATTGTACCTCTAGCTTTACTGGAGGAAAAGCATGCTCTGATAAGTTAAAACTCAATTGCATAGAAAAGCATGCCGAATGAGCCGCCGCAATCAATTCTTCAGGACTTCCGCCTGGAGCCCCCTCAAATCTTGACTTCGACGTATATTTCACATCATTTAACAAATCACTCTCTGTGGACATCATACCATGTCCCTCAAGTCCGTTTCCATGCCAGATGGCCTTCGCTTTTTTGATCATAACTTTTTGAATTAGATGACAAAATTAACGAATTCAAATTCAATAAATGAAGAACAGAAAATAAAATTTGAACATCTTTAAAACACAAATTTGACATTTAATCTCTTCCATTTCATTATAAAAAAATAGAATTTATTCATTACGCTTAATAATTATGTCAATGCAATATAAATTCAGTTTTTATACTCCATTTATCAGCTAGTGAGTGGAAACATAATAGAGCCAGAAAAGAAAAAAACTTTCTGAAATTTCTGATCTAATGCTTTTTATGAATTGCTCATTCCTATACTTTTTTAGCCTTGATGCATTACTAAAATTAAATTACCTATCTTTAATTAACTTAATAAAGCATTAAATATTAACTTTTTTGAATTATGGAAATTCAGAAGTCTCTTTTTAAAATAGTCATAATAACATTACTAATCTTATCTTTAGGATCATGTTCTCAAAATAATGAGGCCATGATCGAGGTTACCTATGATCCCGCGCTAGGTACGGAAGGTTTTGACGGAAGGCTCCTAATTATGATTACCAAGGATACCATTACCGAACCTCGGTTTCAAATCAATGATACAGATCAAACAGGCATTATATTAGGTAAAGATGTTCAGCAATGGCTCCCAAACACATCCATGTCTTTCAGCAAGCAGATACTTGCCTACCCCATAGAAACCCTAGCAGACCTAAAGGCAGGTGACTATTTTGTTCAAGCACTTCTGCATAAATATGAAACCTTTCAATTGGTAAATGGTCATACTGTACAATTACCCATGGACCAAGGCGAGGGGCAACATTGGAATATTAGCCCAAAAAACATTTACAGTAAACCCATAAAAGTCACTTTAGGCAAAAAAGACAGCCCCATTCAAATAGTCCTGACCAAGGAAATCCCTTCAATAGCGGCTGTTCAGGATTCTGAATATATAAAACATATTAAAATTAAGAGTGAGCTACTCACTGAATTTTGGGGTAGACCCATGTACGTACAAGCCAATGTGTTGATACCCAAAGGTTTCTCGAAGAATAATACAGACCGTTATCCATTGATGGTTTTTCATGGACACTTCCCAAAAACAATAGGTGGATTTAGAACCGAACCACCCACCTCTCCAAAACAAGATACCGTCTATAGCAGTCGATTTGGCATTACCGGTTATCAATACATTCAAGAAAAAGAGGCTTATGACTTCTATCGGCAATGGGTATCAGAAGATTTTCCTCGTTTTTTAGTCCTTGAAATACAGCATCAAAATCCCTACTATGACGATTCATACGCAGTAAACTCGGCCAACCTAGGGCCTTACGGAGATGCCATTACTTATGAGCTGATACCTCATATCGAAGACCTATTTAACGGAGTAGGAGCAGGTTGGGGACGTTTCCTTTATGGGGGTTCTACAGGCGGTTGGGAAGCTTTAGCAGCCCAAGTATTTTATCCTAAAGAATATAACGGATGTTTTGCAGCCTGCCCTGATCCCATTGACTTTAGGGCCTACACTGTGGTAGATATATACAACGATGACAACGCCTACTATACAGAAGGTGCTTTCAAACAAACCTTAAGGCCAGGTAAGCGTGATGGTAAAGGACACCTGCAAGCCTATTTAAAGGACATGAACCGTCGTGAGTATATTCTGGGTAACAAAAGTCGTTCCGGTGACCAGTGGGACATCTGGCAAGCCGTCTATTCACCTGTTGGAGATGATGGTTACCCAAAGCCCATTTGGAACAAGCTCACTGGTGAAATTGATCGGGAAGTGGCTAATTATTGGAAAGAAAATTATGATTTACGGTACATCATGGAAAGGGATTGGGATCAAATAGGGTATGATCTCGAGGGAAAAGTTCATATCTATTGTGGTGACATGGACAACTACTATCTCAATAATGCGGTTGTACTGACCGAAGAGTTCTTAGAAAGTACTACTGGACCCTATTATGGTGGTGAAGTGGCTTATGGCAACAACCAAGAACACTGTTGGAACGGAGATCAAAAAAATCCGAATTACCTCACTCGACTTCGCTACAATACCCTCTATTTAGACAAAATAAATAGTCTATTAAAAGCATCCGCACCCAAAAAACATCACCTCAAAAATTGGGAACTTTAAAGAGAAGAATGGAATTATCAAAGCAAGCATTATTAGTCGCTTATCTTATAAATTTCAAAAAGGATTAATTAAAAATTGCCGGTCCATTGAATCGCATTTGCAAGCAACTGCTGAAAATTATGATGCCTAAATGTGATCGGTGAATGCCCCAGTGCAGTGTAAAATACCTTACCTTCTTTTTGCTGGTGATACCATACTATTGGATGATCCTGACCCATACCCCAGTTTTTATCATTTACTAGAAAACTGAGTGTATAAGTCATACATATTTTCTGTGTATTATAGGGAATTAAATTATTTAAATACAAGAACCTGGAAGAAATTATTAATAATATCATGAAATACCATACCACCATAACTATGCACAGCATCATATACTTCTGGACGCGCACCTAATGAGGTAATTACAACTGGAACTTTATGTTTTACAGTTAGTTCCATATCATGTTCAATTCTATCATTTGTTTTATGAACTATTTGATTTATCGCAAATGGAGCAGCT
>CAJXAT010000036.1 GCA_913050055.1 uncultured Flammeovirgaceae bacterium
TCTCAAAACAAGATTGATTGATAACCAACTGTCGGCAGAAATCAAGCATGCCTATAAACAATCGAAAGAACGATTGATTTTCTTGGATTATGACGGTACACTGGTTGGTTTTAATGAAAATCCTGATGACTCCAAACCCGATCAAGAGCTCATAGAGATTTTGTACTACCTAACAAAAAACAAAAATAATCATATTGTGATTATCTCGGGTAGAGGCCGGCAATCCCTCGAAGAATGGATGAAACCTTATTCACTAGATATTGTAGCAGAACATGGCGTTTGGATTAAAAAGATGGATAAGCCCTTCAAAACTTTTATAAAAATTAATGCCAGTTGGAAAAAAGAAACCCTATCGCTCTTAGAAAGATATGTAAATCGTACGCCAGGTTCCTTCGTTGAAGAAAAAGATTATTCTTTGGTTTGGCATTATAGAAAAGTAGAAACGGGTTTGGGAGAAGTTCGAACTCGCGAGCTCACCAGTCATTTAAAATACATGACTGCCAATGAAAGCTTGGAAGTCCTTGAAGGTGATATGATTGTTGAAATCAAAAACTCTGAAATCAATAAAGGAAAAGCTGCCCAAAAATTAATGGAAATCTACCCTGAAGCTGACTTTATATTGGCACTTGGAGATGATTTTACGGATGAAGATACCTTCAAAGCAATGCCTGAAGAGGCCTATACCATCAAAGTAGGCACCAGTGCTTCTGAAGCAAAGTTCAGCGTTAATTCTTATAAAGAGGTTCGGAAACTCTTCAACGAAATTATAAAAAGCTAGGTCTATCCAGTTTGTTTGCTATTCTTGTTGCGGCATTTAATAATCCCACATGGCTGTACGCTTGTGGAAAATTTCCCCACATACCCCCATCTTTTTCGTTTACATCCTCACTCAAAAGTCCCACATGGTTACTGAATGAAATAAGATTTTCGAAATATTTGATGGCTTCATCTAACCTTCCCACGCAGGCCAAAGACTCAACATACCAAAAAGCACAAATTAAAAAGGTTGTCTCAGGTGCCCCAAAATCATCTTGATGCTTGTATCTATAAAAGAGTCCCCCAGAGGCTGCCAGCTCTTTTTCCATTGCGATCAAATGATTCTTGGCTCTTTGTGAATCGCCAGGAAGATAGTTCATCATGATGAGTTGTAAGGTACTGGCATCCATCCTGTCCACCCCAACCGCCTGTGCATACCCTTTCTTTGACGGCACGTATGCTTTTTCAATTTCAATTTCAGATCTCTTTTTTAACTTGACTGCTAAGATACCCATTTCTTCATTTTTAAGTACTTTTGCCATCTTTATGGCAGCACAACTTCCTGCCCAATGAAATAGATGGGTATAGGTATGATGTTGCTTCAAATTTCTAAATTCCCATAAGCCTGCGTCTTTTTCGTTAAAGGTTTTTTCAATCATTTTCAGGGTTTTCATAATCAATCCTGAAGAATCAAATCTTTCTGTAAAAATGATTCTTTTATCCTCATATAGCGGCAATAACGATATTAAAACCTGACCATAGACATCATTCTGTATGTGAGTGTAAGCTTGATTTCCCACTCTGACAGGCTGATTTCCTAAATATCCTTTTAAAGGAATTTCAACTTCAGTAAGAGCTTTTTTTCCTGATATTCCGTAAAGAGGTTGGTAACGACTGTCCTCATCAATAGTCGTATTTAATATGTAGTGAAAATACTTTTCTAATTCTTCAAAGTGACCAATATTACTAAAAGCATTTAGCGTGTAGAAGGTATCTCTCATCCAACAATATCTATAATCCCAATTCCGGGTACTACCGGGGGATTCAGGTAAACTCGTCGTCATCGCTGCTACAATTGCACCCGTATCTTCATATTGATGAATTTTCAGGATTAAGGCCGATCGAATCGCTTCTCGCTGATAAAAATCAATCACACTAGAAGTTTTAACCCAATCCCTCCAATAAATCTTAGTTCTGCTCAAAAAAACATCGCAAGTCTCAATAATGGTGCCTTCTAATGGGGGGCCATATGTCAATACCATATACTTATCCTCATTCAATACAAAAACCTGATCGTCTACGATATAATTAAGTGAAATATTAGTTGACAATCTTACATTTGCTCCTAAGCCTAAAAATTGAATGTGATTACTTCCAAGACTTTGTTTGGGAACTACATTTCCATACTCTCCAACTGGTTTACATTTAACAATAATTTTTGGATTCCCTGTTATTCGCTCTATTTTTCTTACCAGCATAAGGGGTTTAAAATAACGATCAGACTGATAAAATCGGGGTGCGAAATCAGTCACTCGATAGGTACCCTCTGGGGAAGATATTTCTGTTTGAAGGATATTGGTGTTTTCTAAATAAATCTGTTTAGATTCAAACACCTCTTGTAATGGCTTGATAGAAAATTCACCTCCTTTTTCTTGGTCTAAGATCGATCCAAAGACGAAACTACTATCGAATCGAGGCCAACACATCCAAGCAATGCTCGTATCGGTATGCACGTGGGCGGTAAAAGCACAATTGCCAATTACACCATAATCATAAGTATGTCTTTCCATAATGCTATTTTTATTCATCGATAAGAATCGTAATCATTTATAATATTCCTAATATGTCGGTGGTAATTTAATTAAAATTATAATACATTATTGATTTTATTATTATTGCGAATAAAAATTATTCTTTGATTAAATAAATAATCATATTTTAAAAAATTATCAATCATTTCCTTAAAAACAGGATGTAAATTACAATTAGAATATCTCCTTAAAGCATTTACTATTTGGCCTCAAATCACTAACTTTGAAATAAAAGAGGGCGGTGCTGGATAATTTATTTTCAAATAAAAAAGTCAAACTAGGACTATGGATTCTATGGGTAGTGATCATTTACCAAATACTTATCACCGCACTTGTAGAGGTAGAGAAAATCAGCCCACAATCTACTTTAAGCGATTATAAAAATGCTTACTGGTACTCTATTGTGACTTTAACCACAGTGGGCTATGGAGATTTATTCCCCTTAACTACTCATGGTAGAATTATTGGTGGCATTTTTGTATTATTGAGTATGGTTTTTTATGCTACCGTCATCGGTGGAGTTTCAAATATTATTGTTAACATTAAAGAGAACAAGAAATTGGGATATGAAGGAACAAGTTTCTCCAATCATATAGTGATGATTGGATGGAATGATTTTGGAAGTTTAGTAGCCGATCAACTTTTCGGTGTAGGTAAAAAAATGGGTATTATAACCGACAACAAAACTACGGTTGACTTCATAAAAGACAAATACCAAACCAAAGACCTATTTGTGTTATTTAATGACTACAAAAATATTGATCTGTACAAAAAAATTAATATTGAGCTTTCAAGCATGGTTTTTATTAATCAAAGCAGTGATACAGACAAACTTGTCACGGCGCTGAATCTCAAAAAACATTATCCAAATTTGAAATTATCAGTAGTTCTTGACAATTCTGAATTAAAGGAAACCTTCATCGCAGCGGGCGTAGAGCAAATTATATTGCAACACGAAATCTCATCGAAACTCTTAGCTAGCTACATTTTTGAACCGGATGTCGCTGATTACGCAGAATCTATCATGTCTTTTGCTAAATCAGATGATGACTTTGACATAAAACAATTTAAAGTAGTCGCCGAAAATCCTTACTGCCATAAAACCTATGAAGAGGCCTTTTTTAATTTAAAAATGAAGTATAATGGGGTCTTAATTGGGATTTCAAAAAATAAAAAGTCGAGAGGGCGAGAACTGATCAAGAATCCCGCCTTTGATTTAAAAATAGAATTGGGTGATTATTTGATTATTATCCTCAATGGTAAGGCCCATCAACATTTAAGTAAAATTTTTAATGTTGAAGAAGGACTCATTTAATAAACTAATTTTAATTCCCATGAAAACTATTTTATCTGTAATTTTTTTGGTGCTCATTATATCCTTTGGCTGTGAAAATCAATCCTTGTCAGAAGATGAAAAATTTGCTACTCGAGAAATTCATGAAAACGTGCAATGGCATTTTGATAAAATAGAGGTCGATGGGGCTGAATATTTAATTCTTGAAAAAGACAATAACAATCCTCACGAAGGCTTTGGCTTCATGTCCATCAGAGCAAATACCTTGCTACAAAAGCAAGATTCAATTTTGGCCTATTTAAAAGCCAATCACCAAATGCAAGCTAAGATTTATGCAGCGCTCAACGACATTAGTGAGGAAGATGCCTTAGCAATCAACGATCGGTTTTATAATCAATCATTAATGAGACAAAGTCAAGAACTTCAGGATTTATCTGAACAAAATCATGCCAGCAAATTACGATAACAACATACGCGCCTTGATCATGAATGAGATGCAGATAATCGTAGTACTTACTTGGGAAGTTTCTCAATCAAAAAATGACTTATCAGACCTAATATCTTTGCTAAATCCTCATCTACACCCGAAAGTTTTTTTTGAGTTTTTCACCTAATTTTTCGCATCAGCAATCTCACTGGTAGATCCAAATACTTCTGACAATAAATGACAATCATGAGTCAGAGAAAAAAGAATTGAAAATGACAAATCATTCTTAAATCCTCTTAGCACCAATGCCCTTAGGGTATTTCTTATTTCTTTTTCGTAGATATAATTCACATTTTCCATTCGCTCACTCAAAGGAATCCACAATAAAGTGTTCTCTCCCCTTTTGAGAATGCCTCTCCAATCAACAACAACTCTAAATCGTCATGGAGCTTTTTAAGTTCATTTTTCAATCTAAAGATCTCCTGAATAAGTCCACACCCCTCTGAGAGATTTTTTAATATCTTATCTAAAAAAATATGGCACGTCTGCTTAGTAGAAATTATTTTAATGAACCCTTTTCGAGACTAAAACTACCCATCAAAGAAAGCTGCTAAATTCCCACTGCTATTAACCCATAATCAATGACTTTTTCTGATTTTTTGAGCAATTAACCCTCGACATCAACTAAGGCAAGCAGATACAACCCTTCCGAGATACTCAGGCGTAATTCGTGAATCGGTTCTTCCAATTCCACAGATTTTCTTACACTTGCTTTAATTTGATCAATATCAAAGGGCTCGGGTTTTGCATATGCTTTTTTTGATGACATTTATTGAATTTTTCTAAGAAGCGCCGGAATAGTCAGGCCTTGGACCAAAATAGAGAAAACAACTACACAGTAAGTTGTGAATAAAATAATGATTTTAAAATTACTGGGGATCCATTCAAAATCAGATAAGGATAACGCCAAAGCAACGGAAATCCCACCTCTCAATCCTCCCCATATAAGTAAGGGAGTCGCACCTTTCTCAAACTTAATTTTTAGAGACATCAAACCTACAGGTAAGGAAACACCGATAGATCGACCCGTAAGAACAATCAAAATACCCACTGCTCCTAGTAAGAACATATCACTAGTGACATCCTTGGCGATCACTAGCATTTCTAAACCAATCAAGATAAATAACATGGCGTTTAAAGTCTCATCTAACAAATGCCAAAATTTAAAAACATATTTTCCCGTGGCATTCGCGAATTTCGCGTCCCTTCCTTCGTTACCAATAAATAGACCTAAAATAACCATCGCCAAAGGAGCGGAGACATGAATCGATTCAGCAAATCGACCACCGATCATTACCAGACTGAGCGTAACCAAAACTTCTAGCTCCACGTAATCGTTATCAATAAAAAGTAACGTCTTAAATCCAAGATAACCCAATATAGCTCCGAGCAATAAACCTCCAAAAACTTCTTGACCGAATAAAATACCCACTTCTCCTATATCGAAAGTATCCATTCCTCTCTCTGCAACGCCTAAAATAGTTAAAAAGACAACTACACCTACCCCATCATTGAAGAGGGATTCGCCCGCAACTTTAATTTCTAAGTTTTTAGATAAATTAAATTTCTTGAGTAGAGCTAAAACTGCGATCGGATCCGTAGGTGAAATAAGGGCCCCAAAAAGTAAACAATAGATAAAATCCATATCAATTCCCAATAATGGGAATATGTAAAACACTAAGGTGCCAACCACAAATGTGGAAATAAGAGTACCGAAAACTGCTAAAATAATAATAGGTACTTTTTCTTCTATCATGGTATTCAAATCCATTGACAACGCTCCTGCAAAAAGTAAAAAATTCAACATGATGTCCAGAAGAACTTCTTTAAATTCAAATTCCTCAATGATATGCTCTGCCCCTTGGGCTATGCCTGGAAATAAAATACCCACCAAAAGAACCAAAGCGGAACTGATCAAAGCAATCAGCATAAGTCCGATGGTAGACGGTAATTTTAAATACGCTATGTTGATAAGAGTGAAAGCAGCTGAGATGACTAGCAATAATGTGATTAAATCGATAACACTCATAGTAGTTTCATCAAAAGATAAGATTAAGTCTTTAAAAGGCGAAAAGTAACTACAAAAAATTACAAAAAAAACTGTCTACTCGTTTAATTAAGTCTAAAATATTTGTTAATTCGTATACGTATGATCAAAAAGCTCAAAAGTACCAAGCAAGCACATAATAGAACAAAACTATTTTTTGTAAAAACCATGCTACTGCCCCTCCTTTTTTCATCCTGCCAATTGATTCACAAAATCAACTTGAAAACCCATGTGAAAAGTATATCAAATGAAATTGCAAACCTACCCAAATCTTTTACCGGTTTATCTGTATATGACCTTGACCAAAATAAATATTTAATCAAAATCAATGATGATCACTACTTCACTCCCGCCTCGAATACTAAAATCCTTACACTCGCTGCTTATTTAAACCTTCATCTAACTAATGTTCCTTCCTTTTATTATCGAAAGATAGAAAATCAACTTCATTTAATCCCTTTGGGAGATCCTACCTTCCTTCATCCGGAATTTGAAAAGCAGCCTGGATATACTTACTTAACTTCACTAATCTCTGACTCCTTAATATTACATCCTCCTCTACATCCAATTTCACATTACGGACCCGGCTGGTCGTGGGATGATTATAATTATTATTTTCAATTAGAAAGATCTTGGATGCCCATTTTTGGAAATAGGGTCAATATCCAATCTCGCCTTGATGAAATTACTATTTCACCCAGTTTCTTTGCACCTTTCGTAAATGTTGACACTGATATAAAACATCGCGATCGTGATTATAATATTTTTAATTATCCCATCGAATCCCTTTCTGAAAATAAAAATAATTACATACCCTTTAAGGTCAATAATGAACTAATAAAAAAGTTGCTCATAGATACGCTTCCAACAAATGTAATTTTAGGTCTTCCTGAAGCATTGGATAAAGGTAACCTCATTCAAGGCCCTTTGGTAACTCCCATTCTTAAAAAAATGATGTTTAAAAGTGACAACTTTTTAGCAGAACAACTATTGATTAATGCACAAAGAGTACAAGGATATGAAACACAAAAGACGTACCTGAACTATTTAAAATCCTCTCTATTTGCCTCATTGCCAGATCCCCTCATATGGGTAGATGGATCAGGATTGTCTGTATACAATATGAACACACCTAGAAATTTAGTCAAAGAACTTGAAATCATCTTTCACATGATTACTTGGGATGAAATCATAGAACTATTTCCTAATAAATTCTCTGATGAAAACATCCATAATTCTTTTGTTTATGCCAAAACAGGTACCTTAAGACACAATCAAGCCCTTAGTGGTTACTTAATTACCCAATCGGGTCGAAAATTGGCTTTCAGTTTTATGAGCAATCATTATACAGTACCGCCGTCGCAAATAAGAGCAGAAATAGAAAAAATACTGCATCATATAAGAGATGCCTATTAATTCATGTATCAAATGAAATATTGACCTTTAATAACTTATCTAAGACCGTTGCCCATTTTTGCCTTCCCATTTAGTCTTTATTTAACGAAACTTAAAGATAATATCCAATTTGTATCATTCATTAAATTATAAATTATGAAAATGTTTAAATCCCTGATGCTATGTACATTCAGCTTCATCCTTATTTTTACAGAAGTTTTAGCTCAGAAAAGAAAAAAAACGAATCAATCGGATCCCATACTCACCTTTTCAAGCAACTTATATGAGGGCCTTGAGTGGAGAAATATCGGACCTTTCAGAGGGGGTAGATCTGCAGCTGTTACGGGGGTATCAGACCAACCTAACTTATTCTATTTTGGATCAACGGGAGGCGGAATTTGGAGAACAAATGATGCCGGAAACAGTTGGGAAAACCTAAGTGATGGTTATTTTGGAGGATCTGTGGGTGCTATCGCGGTAAGCGACTGGGACCCTAATGTGATTTATGCAGGTGGTGGCGAGGTCACCGTGCGTGGTAATGTTTCCTCGGGTTATGGCATTTGGAAATCTGTTGATGGAGGTAAAACCTGGGAAAATAAAGGTTTGCCAGATTCATACCATTTAGTGAGAATCAAAATACATCCCAAAAATCCCGATCTTGTCTACGCTGCAGTGATGGGAAATCTTTATAAGCCAACAACCACTCGAGGCATTTACAGATCAAAGGATGGAGGTGATCATTGGGAAAAAGTTCTATTTGCCAACGAAAATGCAGGAGCTGTAGAATTGGTAATGGACCCCAACAATCCTCGGATACTCTATGCTTCAACTTGGCGAATTAGAAGAACACCCTATAGTTTAGAAAGTGGTGGTCCTGGTTCCGCACTTTGGAAAAGTAAAGATGGTGGTGACCATTGGACTAATATTTCAAATCACCAAGGATTACCAAAAGGAACTTGGGGTATTTCTGGCGTAACCGTATCACCTATTAATTCTGATCGGCTTTGGGCCTTGATAGAGAATAAGGAAGGTGGCGTATTCCGATCCGATGATGCTGGTTTGACATGGATAAAAACAAACTCAGAGCGAAAACTAAGACAGCGTGCATGGTATTACACCAAAATATTTGCAGATACCCAAGATGAAGATCGCGTCTATGTCATGAATGTAAGTTATCATAGGTCAAAAGATGGTGGAAAGACCTTTGAAACTTATAATGCACCTCATGGTGATCATCATGACCTTTGGATTGCACCTGAGGATAATCAACGATTAATCATCGGTGATGATGGCGGTGCCCAAATTTCCTATGATGGGGGTGAAAATTGGAGTACTTATCAAAATCAGCCGACTGCACAGTTTTATCGCGTGACTACTGATAATTCTTTCCCTTATAAAATTTATGGGGCGCAGCAAGACAACTCTACCGTGAGAATTGATCACAGAACTGACGGTAGTTACATAGGCGAAAGTGATTGGGAATCCACCGCTGGTGGAGAAAGTGCCCATATCGCCATTGATCCAGAAAACAATAACATTGTATACGGCGGAAGTTACGGAGGCTATTTGACCCGTGTCAATCATGAAACTTCTGAAGAAAGGGGCATTAACGTTTGGCCCGATAACCCTATGGGTCACGGAGCAGAAGGAATGAAGTACCGTTTTCAATGGAATTTTCCCATCTTTTTCTCTCCCCACAATACAAAAAGATTGTATACTGCATCTAATGTACTGCACGTGACCATGGATGAAGGGCAGTCATGGAAAATCATCAGTCCTGATTTGACCAGAAATGATACAACAAAACTCGGATCTTCAGGTGGACCCATTACCCAAGACAATACCAGTGTTGAATACTATTGTACCATCTTCGCTGCAACGGAATCTTACCATGAAGAAGGGGTCATTTGGACCGGCAGTGATGATGGATTGATTCACATCACTCGAGACGCTGGTGAAAATTGGAAGAATGTAACTCCACCCAATATGCCCGAATGGATGATGATCAATAGCATTGAAATCAATCCCTTCGAAAAAGGGGGTCTCTACGTAGCAGGTACTAGATATAAATTAGGAGATTTTAAGCCTTATTTATACATGACCACTGATTATGGTGTCACATGGAAAGAAATCACGAAGGGTATTACCAATAATCATTTTACACGTGTGGTCAGGGCAGATCCGGAAAGAAAAGGCTTGCTCTATGCTGGAACCGAAACGGGTATGTACATTTCATTTGATAATGGTAGCAGTTGGAAGCCTTTTCAACAAAATTTGCCCATAGTCCCCATTACAGATCTCGCTATTAAGGACAATAACCTAATTGCCGCTACTCAGGGAAGAAGTTTTTGGATCATTGATGATCTTACTGTATTACATCAATTGAATCCAGCTCTCGAGCAAAGAGCCTTTCATCTTTACAAACCTATGAACGCTTATCGAATGGGGGGTGGTAATGGGCAAACCTCTAAAACTCAAGGAACCAATCATCCCGGCGGAGTGCTCGTTCATTATTTTGTTGAAGATACGATCCAATCAGATACCATCCGTATTTCCTTTAAAGAGATGAATGGCGACTTAATCAAAACTTACAGTACCCATTTTAATGAAAAAGCCAATGAATCCAAACTGAATGTTAAGCCCGGTTTAAATCAATTCAGTTGGGACATGAGATATCAGGGTGCCAAAACGTTTCCTGGTATGATCCTATGGTCTGCTGCCACTTCAGGTCCAAAGGCTATTCCTGGTAACTATCAGGTTGAGTTAAAAATAAATAATGAGGTAATGCAAAGAGAATTTGAGATCACAACAGATCCTCGTAAAAGTGCAATTCAGGCAGATTTAAAGGCACAATTTGATTTTCTAATAAAAGTGAGAGATAAGTTAAGTGCCGCCAATCAAGGGGTCATAGATATCAGAGCGATCAAATCTCAGATAAATGACCTATCAGATAAAATCGAAGAGCAACACGGGGACATACAAAAGTTGATCTCTAAAATAACTACTGACCTCGAACGCATAGAAGAAAATCTCTATCAAACTCAAAATGAAAGTGGTCAAGATCCCCTTAATTTTCCCATAAAACTGAACAACAAAGTGGGATATCTAGGATCAATTATGGGAGTAGGCGATAATAAACCTACAGACCAGGCCTTGAGATTTTACGATGTAGTTAGTGCTGAAATAGATAATGAGTTGGTACAGCTTGAAAAAATCAAGACGGAAAACCTAGACGCACTCAATAAAATGATCAATAATCAAAATATTGAGGCTATAAAATTAATTAATCAAAATTGATCAGTAATTTCGCAGCTACAATAAAATTAATTTTATGTATGATGTTGTAATTATTGGAGGGGGTATTGTCGGATTAGCAACCGCTCTCAATCTTAAGGATGTTAACACAAAACTTAAGGTGGCTGTTTTGGAAAAAGAAAATAAACTAGCCGCCCACCAAACGGGTCATAACTCAGGTGTCATTCATTCGGGCCTTTATTATAAACCCGGGAGTTTCAAGGCTAAAAATTGTCTTGATGGCTACCACTCTTTAGTTAAATTTTGTGAGGAGGAGGAAATTCCTTTTGATCTTTGTGGCAAGGTAGTTGTGGCCACTCGTGAGGATCAATTACCGGCCCTAAAAATACTGCATGAGCGCGGACAACAGAATGGATTGAAAAATTTACGCTTGTTAGATGCCTCCGAATTGCAAGAAATTGAACCTTACGTCAAAGGGATCAAAGGGATATATGTGCCCCAAACAGGTATCGTTGATTACCGCATTGTTGCAGAAAAATATGCGGAAAAATTTCAAGCTCTGGGGGGAACTATTTTTCTTGAAAACAAAGTTGAAGAGATTGTTGAAACATCCAATTCCCTAGAAATAACTACTAACGAGCAAAACCTGTCCACGCGACAAATCGTGAATTGCGCAGGTTTACAGTCCGACCTTGTGGCCCGTCTTACTGACATTAAAATCAATTATAAAATCATCCCATTCAGGGGAGAATATTACAAGCTCAAAGAAGAAAAAGAATACCTTGTTAAACATCTAATCTATCCCGTTCCCGATCCAAACTTCCCTTTTCTTGGTGTTCATTTCACCAGAATGGCGCGGGGAGGCATAGAGGCAGGACCTAATGCCGTCTTGGCATTTCGGAGAGAAGGCTACAAAAAATCTGATATTCACTTGGGTGAGTTGGCCGATTTTTTGACTTATCCAGGATTTCGTAAAGTTGCCACCAAGTATTGGAAAACAGGATTAGATGAAATGTACCGATCCTTTTCTAAAAAAGCTTTCACCAAGGCATTACAAAAACTCATACCTGAAATTCAAGAAAATGATCTCATCGTTGGGGGATCTGGGGTTCGCGCACAGGCATGTGACAAAGATGGAGGTTTGATTGATGATTTTTTGGTTATGGAAGGAGAGAAATTTATAAATGTGGGCAATGCCCCTTCGCCAGCCGCAACGGCATCACTGGCCATTGGAAATCAAATTGCCCAAATGGTACTGAAAAAACATAAATAAACAATAAATAACAAAATGGATGGTTTAATGATAAAGATATCACTCCACTGACAAACTAAAAATATGCATCAAATACAAAGTATCAGTGTTCAAGAACTTGCCAAAATGCGTAAAGAGAAAATAGCTCATCAATTGATCGACGTTCGGGAAGTCCACGAATTTGAATTCTGTCATATAGAGGGTCTATTGATTCCATTGATTGAAATTGAGTCTAGATCTGCAGAAATCAATAGAAATCAGAAGGTCGTGGTTCAATGCCGTAGTGGTCAACGCAGTGCCATTGCAATCGGATTACTTGAACAACAAGGCTTTACCAATTTATACAATCTGACAGGCGGTATATTGGCCTGGTCCGATGAAATAGACCCTAATATTCCAAAATATTAAAACACCACAATTATGTCCAATAATTTGATAAATAGAATCATCCAGCTTTTACCTTTGTTTGTATGTCTAATTTCTTGTTCTCAGGCCCAAGAGGTAAAGTCAAATAAGTCAGTAGATCCTAAATGGAACCTTACTGAATCCGAATGGAAAAATAGACTTACTGAACTTGAATATTATGTGCTGAGGGAAAAAGGTACTGAGCCCGCTTTTTCAGGAATCCATTGGGACAACAAAGAAACAGGTATCTATCGATGCAAAGCTTGTCAACTGGCCTTGTTTAACTCCGATACAAAATATAAATCAGGCACCGGGTGGCCCAGCTTTTGGGAGCCTATCAACACGAAAAATATAGCAGAAGAAAAAGACTTTGAGCTAGGGATGATCCGTACAGAAGTAGTTTGCTCAAGATGCGGTGGTCATTTAGGTCATGTTTTCCCAGATGGCCCCAAACCCACAGGTCTTAGATATTGCTTAAATTCTACTGCACTCGACTTCGAAATAAAAAAAATTAAGAAATAATCAGTACCTCCTTCATAAAATAGGCTCCGCGTGTTTCCATCCAACGGTAATCTTTATTTTGGTAAATGAAGCCTACATGTCCTCCTTTTAAGGTTGCTTGTAAATAAAATAATTTGTTTTGCTTTGCCGCTTCTTTTGGATAACATTTTGTCCCTAGTAACGGATCATTTAACGCATTACCCACAAAAACAGGTACTGATAAAGAGGGTAAAAATTGATCAAAAGAAGCCTTTTCATAAAAAACATCTATGCTGGGAAAGCCGTAAAGAGGTAACGTATACTTGTGACGAAAGTCATCAAAAGTTTTGATCTGATCAATGCCTTCAATATCTAAGATCCCAGGATAATACTTCGCCTTTACTCTCACTTTTTTTATCAATTTTTTCAAAATTCGAAGGGTATAAAATCTATTTACTGGTTTGTTCAACTGATCACCACTGTCCTTCAAGTTAAGTAGTACTGAATAGGTCACTGATCCTTTTATCCTGGGATCTAAGATTCTCCCCTCCCCTAAATATTTTATCGATAGGCTTCCTCCCATGCTGTAACCGAACAATACCGCTTCACTGTATTTATCTGATAGTTCCTCAAAATAACCTCATTCAAGTCATTGGTATCACCATGATGGTAAAACTTAGACAACCGATTGATTTCACCGCTACAGGAGCGACAATTCCAAGCCAAGACGTCCCATCCAAGATCATGAAAATATTTAGCCATTCTGCGAACATAATGTCATTCTGAATTTCCTTCTAATCCATGGGTAATGATCAAAAGCCGATCATAATTATTCTAAGCAACCAATCTAAATCGATGAAATCCCCATCTTTGAGTTCGAGTCGCTGCGGTTGATAATTTACCATCGGTGCCCTATGAAAAAGTGAAGGAATGATCGCTTCTAGATGCCCATTGAGCAGCATGAAAAGAGTGCCATTATAGTTATTTGAGGTTAAAAAGGCATTTAAGAAAAAAGAGATGCACTATCCTCAACAAAACCTAATATGATATTTCGTTGATCATTTGGACAAAAAATAAAGACGCTACCGTTCAAATATCAATTCAGTTTAAATATTTCTAATTAGGACGGGGAGAACCTTCCATGATGTCATCACTGGCTTTGTCTTTAAATGTTTCAAAGTTTTTTTGAAACATTAAGGCCAACTCATTGACCTGTTTATAAAAAGCTATATCATCTCTCCAAGTTTCACGCGGACCCAAGATCTCATTAGGCACTCCGGGAAAATGAGGGGTATCTCTGCACTAAAGATGGAATGTTTACGCTAACCTACATTATTCATAATCCCTTTTAATACCGCCGTAATGATCGCTCGGGTGAAACGTAACTGAATACGCCTTCCTAAACCATAGGGCCACCGTCCAACCCGTATTGATTAACCAAATATTTACCCTATTTTCCTCCATTTTTTGACCTAATAATTTGCAAAAAACAGAAGGATGTAAAGGCATTAAAGGCGATTCAAAACAAGCGGAAAAAACAGGCTCAGGTGATACCACACCCGCTTCAGTACCCGCTACTTTAGATGTATAACCAGAAACAAAGTGATAAATGGCTTGTTATTTGGATAACTTTAGTATTGGCGGTATCACACCAAAACCATCAAAAGTTAAAAAAACTATTTTGAGGAATTCCTCCTATTGAAGGTGATACAGTATTTCTGATATGTTCCAAAGGATATGAAACCCGAGTATTTTCGGTAATACTTGCATCTGAAAAATCGATCATTCTTTGATCCTTAAAGAAATTAGTATTCTCTGCAATCGCACCACATTTAATGGCATTCCAAATATCTGGCTCTTTTTCTTCAGACAAATCAATGACTTTGGCATAACATCCCCCTTCAAAGTTAAATATGTTACTTTGGGTCCATCCATATTCATCGTCTCCGATCATATTCGATCCTGATCGGCTGATAATGTGGTTTTTCCGATACCCGACAATACAAAAAAAATAGCTATATCTCGCTTTTCAACCCCCAAATTAGCCGAACAATGCATAGGTAGTACACGATGTTTAGTGGGTAGCATAAAATTAAGTACTGAAAATATTCCTTTTTTATTTCTCCTGAATATTCAGTCCCACCAATCAATACCCTCTTTTTTCAAAATTAATGATGGTGAAATTTTCTTTTCGAATACCTTCTGTATTTGGATCACCTTTGAATGCTGGGCTGCAAATCACGGCAAAATCAGTCATGAAATCTATCAACTTATAAGGCTCTGGTTGAATAAACAGATTATGCCAAGACATCGTAGTCACAGACCACTCCAAGCCTCAGGGTCTTGTCAGCTCCAGCGTACATGTCTCTTGCATAAACCTACTCTTTTTCTAGATAAGACATTATCTTCTAAATAAGACATTATCCGCCCGTATATGCGATCAAAATCAATAGATGCCATGGGGCTATTTATGGGACCCCACCAAACAACGTCTTTGGTGATATCATCTTTTACAATAAATCGGTCTTTTGGTGATCTTCCTGTGAAGGTACCAGTGCTTACACTGAGTGCTCCCATATCGGTCAATTGCCCTTAACCACTTGTAATGGCTGATTCAATGAGCATGGTTGAATTCATATTCCAGTAGGCCCTATCCACTTTCATTCCGGATTTTTTCATATCTGCTTGGGGAGATTCCGATTAGATACTTATATCTAAAAGGTCATCACAGCGGTGTGTTTCTAAGGTTTACCGAAAAAATAAACATTATGAAAATTTTTTGCTTATTTTATTGAGTATCTAGCCATGGCGACTAATTGTCTCTATTAAAATCTTTGTTAGGTGAATCTCGATCTTTCTACTTCCTTTCACTGACCAATGACTCTTCGGAGGGCAATTGAAAACAATTAAACAATGGTTTTTAATTCATCGAGAAGACTATTGAGCGATTTTTTTGCATCACCAAAAAGCATACTGGTTTTTTCATGAAAAAATAAGGGGTTTTCTATACCCGAATAACCTGAACTCATACCTCGTTTCAGTACAATGACGTGCTTGCCCTTTAAGATTTCTAAAATAGGCATGCCATAAATAGGACTCCCTGGATCATCCAAAGCAGAAGGATTTACCACATCGTTTGCTCCCACTACGATCGTTAAATCTGTATCATTAAGAAATTTATTGGCATCCTCTAAATCCAGTAATTTGGAGTAGTCAACATCTGCTTCTGCCAATAATACATTCATATGCCCCGGCATCCGGCCGGCTACTGGATGAATAGCATAACGTACATTTACCTCCAGCTCTTCGAGCATATCTTCAAGCTCTTTACAAATCTTTTGTGCTTGTGCTACTGCCATACCATAACCGGGTACAAAAACCACATTAGTTGAATAACGTAAAATAATGCTGGCATCCATGATATTCACTTCCTTTACCGTTTGATCTCCAACTTGGACTGCACTGGATACTCCCCCTCCAAAGCCTCCTGCCAACACATTGAGCAGGGATCTATTCATCGCTTGGCACATCAATATAGTTAAAATAGCGCCAGAAGATCCTACAAGAATTCCTCCCATAAGCATAATCATATTATCATAAATAATTCCCGCTAAGGCCGCGGATACTCCTGTCAAAGCATTGAGTATGGAAATAATAACAGGCATATCTGCACCTCCCACATTTAATACAAAAGTGATCCCATAAACCAATGATAAAATCATAATGAAGTAAACCAAATCCATCGTATCCAATGCTTGCAACTGATAGATCGACGCAGCTATTAGAGTTAAGAGCAAAATAATATTAATCATATTGGCCATAGGTAATTTCCAGCTATCCTTGATATTTCCCGATAATTTTCCATAGGCCACCAAGCTTCCAGTAAAAGCTATAGAACCTATCAATAAGGCCAATAAAGTAGTCAAGTAAGGTGCCAATCCAAAGGTTCCTGAATCATGAAAATTCAATAATTCAGCAATAGAGATTAATAATGCACAAGCCCCGCCAAGACCATTGAATAAAGAAACCATCTCTGGCATTTTAGTCATCAATACCTTGACAGCCACAACCAAACCGATGCCACTCCCCAATACCAGTGCACCTATAATGATCAGATAATTATCATCTCCAGACTCCATCGGTGCAAAAAGGGCGATCAGTACTCCCAAGCCCATTCCCAGCCCCGCTATTAAATTCCCAGAACTAGCCGTTTTGGGACTACTTAGTCGCTGTAATCCAACAATGAATAAGGAAACAGAAATGAGATAGACTAAGTTGATCAATGCGGTCATCACACGTTATATTAAGGTTAATTTATTTTTTACGAAACATTTGAAGCATGCGATTGGTAACGGCATGGCCACCCACAACATTAATAGTCCCCAATAAAATGGCTAGAATACCCAAAAAAAGAGATATATAATCCTCTGAGCCACTACTACGAACCAATATAATGGCACCTATAATAACCACACCACTGATCGCATTGGATCCTGACATCAACGGCGTGTGTAAAACCGTAGGCACTTTCGATATAAGTTCAAAACCTAAGAAAATGGCCATGATCAAGGCAAATAAAATCGTCAAATGATCTGTTAAAATTTCAATGATTAAATGCATAATTTAGGTATTTTATATTCTCTTTAGATTTTTCCGATAAAAGTTGATTTCACAATCTCATCTTCAAAATCAATAGTATTCAACCCTGCTTTCAATAAATGAGTAATGAAATTATAAATATTGACACTGAATAATTTGCTCGCCTCTTGGGTAATGGAATAAGCCAATTGAGAATCTCCGATTATGGTAACACCTGAATGATTAAGTACCCCCCCATTTTTAGTCAATTCGCAATTACCTCCACTGGCGGCGGCTAGATCTATGATGACCGCACCTGGTTTCATGACTTCCACCGTTGCTCCTTCGATCAATTTGGGTGCCGCCTTTCCAGGAATACTCGCCGTAGTTACAACAATATCGGCCTTGACTACTTTTTGATGAATAAGCTCCCGCTGCGCAGCTAGTACCTCTTCTTTTTGCACAACCGCATAGCCTCCTGTGTCCGAATCGCTTTGCATCCCTTCTACCATTATAAACTTAGCTCCTAAACTTTCAACTTCTTCTTTGACTACTTTTCTAACATCAAAGGCCTCAACTACCGCACCTAAACGTTTGGCTGTGGCAATGGCTTGCAAACCCGCTACACCCGCACCTAGGATCAGCACTTTTGCAGGAGGGACTGTGCCTGCTGCTGTGGTCAGCATAGGGAAATAACCCGCGAAGTGATTGGCTGCCAAGATTACTGATTTGTATCCAGCCAAGGAAGCCATCGCAGACAATACGTCCATAGATTGAGCAATCGAAGTCCTTGGAAGCATTTCTAGTGCAAACGCCTTTTGATTTCTCTTCTTAAGCTTGGCAGTAAAGTCCTTATTGTTATGAGGATTCAGCAAACCAACTATCAAGGTATCAATAGGCAAAATCTCTAAATCTTGATCCGTCAAAGCATCTGAAATTACTAAAAGGTTGACCTGCTCAAGCACTTCAGTTCTAGATACTAAATTAGCACCTTCGGTAAGGTATTGATCGTCAGAAAAATGGGCCAATAGACCCGCCTGTTTTTCAATCAGAAAACTTATCGTGTCCGCGGGCCACTTTTTTAGGATATTAGGGGTTACACCTAAAGGCGTTTTATTCGAACTTTTCAGTATGCCTATCTGTATCATCAGATTTCTAATATTAAATTTATCCTCATTAAATACGTTAACTCTTTTATTGACTCAGTTAACAACAACTTTGCATTTCCCTTATCACTAAATGATTTGACACCTGCTAAACAATGGTAAGCTATGAAAACATTTTTGTTTACGGAAGAAAATGCACCCGTAAAAAAATCATAGTTAAATTATGGAACTGATTTTTTGCATAAATAATTCCCAAACTATACCAGGCTGCGGAATTGAGCAGTTTAATGAATCAAAATACGTAATAACCATTCTCAATGATTGAATGCCCTATGCTATTTCGATCTCTATCAAAAAGGAAATTGATTCAATCTAGAGGAAGTGTTTTAAAAAAATCAAAATATTAATCTTAACCTATCATTCAATAAACCAGTGCATTAAAATCAGTGAATAGTAAAATTTAAACCTATAAATATTCTTATGCCTTGATTTGAGGCGTAAACATAACTCGGATCAAAAGTGAGCGCATAAGGATTATCAGTGACGGGGATGACTTGATCATTAGTATCAAATTGAACCTTTTTATCAAAAGGATCAAAAGATCGGGCAATACTGTTAGCCCCCGGAGTAAAGTTGAGTAAATTTTTTACTCCTGTAAATAGCTCGAAATACTTCCCTAACCTTTTTGTCATCTGAATATTTTGGATACTAAACCACGGAGAATATTCATCTCGGGGATCAAGCTCTCCCAACAAAGGCAAACGCATTGGTCCGTAAAAATTTCCTGTATAATCAAGAGTAATTCCAATTTTTTTAAATCGATAGGCCATACTCCAAACGCCGCTAAAACGCTCTGTAAGTAGCTGCCTTCGTTTTTTGCCTTCCTCCATGACAGAAACATCTATTAAGGTAGCTCCGACTAATACAGTCAAACCATTTTCTAAAATCAAATCCCCATTCAAAGAAATTCCTTTAGAAACAGATGAGCCACTTAGATTAGAATAAATTATTTTATTGGGATCTGTCTCATAATCTGGCAGAATCCTATTAGAAAAGTGGGTATAAAATACACTCCCATCCAATGTCAAAATTGCTCGTTTTAATATGACATTTTTTACATAATTAATATTACCATTCCACGAAGTTTCTGGATTTAAGGCATCATCAAACTCGACGGTTCGGGAGCCGGTTAAGGCAGCGTGATCTTCGGTAAATACATTGGCTACACGAAATCCACTCCCTACACTGATACGGATAGTATTTTTTTTATCAAAAGAACTCCATTTGTAATTGGCACGTGGCGAAATAACATTACCGTGAAGACTATTATAATCGTATCGAACCCCCAATAATAATTTCTGTCGTTGGCTCAGACTAATTTCATCTTGTAAGAAGATTCCAGGCAAGTGCATAATAGATGGTTCATTGCCAGTACCATCAATAGAAAGTGTGGCAAATGTATTATCATCATAATAAGTAAACCGATAAGCACTTCCTAACAATAGTAAATGCCTATTGGAAAACTGGGTATTCCAAAGCAATTGAGCGAAACCAATATATTGATTTGCAATATAAGGAGTCAAGCCATAAAAAGAATTTTGGCTGTGACCATTTCCGCTAAACTGGAAATTTATATCGGCTGCTATAGGTAGACGGTAAGTACCAAAAGCCTCCCACCTGTTAGTATATATACTTTCTGCGTATAAATCATCACCTCCTCGATGCCTTGGTTGCCAACTCATCTCACCTCCCCACCTATCCTCATAAATATACCGTGCTGCTAAATTAAAGGTTCGATGATCTGGTCGCTCAAATTCTATTTTATTGAATACAGATATTCTATTCTGTAAAGTTAAGTCTGTAAATCCATCCTTATTATTATCGATTGGGTTTTGATAAATAAAATGATTAACCCCTAACAAGCCTTTGTTCCTCTTACCAAATTTATAAGAGATACCGAGGTCAGTATTTTGTTCTCTCCATGAACTGCCATAACTATCTAAGGAAAATTTCGTAGTATTACTAGGTTGTTTGGTAATAATATTGATAATTCCCCCAACGGCCTCAGATCCATATAAGGTTGAAGCTGGACCCTTGACTATTTCAACTCTTTCTATAAGCGATTGGGGAATACCTGTCAGACCATAAACCGTGGATAGACCACTGACGATAGGCATACCATCTATAAGCACAAAGGTATAAGGGCCTTCCAAACCATTGATATGAATGTCTCCAGTATTACACACGTTGCAATTAAGTTGTGGACGAATCCCATTTATATTTTGTAGAGATTCAAAAATTGAAGGAGTAGGATTTTTTTTGAAAAATCGTTTAGTGTAAACCTCAACGGCCACTGGACTTTCGAGCTTACTTACAGGCACTAATGTTCCAGAAATAACAATTTCATTAAGACGATCATTGGCTACTTCCAAAGTAAAATCAAAGTTTATGGGCACCCCTTCTTTGAATATTAGTTCGTGTTTTTGAGACATAAACCCTATTGCCGAAACCTCTACGGTACTTGTTCCTAGGGGTATGTCTTCTAAGGAATAAATACCTTCAATATTGCTACTTGTACCTAGAGAAAAGTCGTCTATAAATACATTTACAAAAGGTTCAGGAATATTATTGAATGTGATCTTACCATGAAGTGATGTTGTTTGAGCACACACATTTAAACTTATTAACATTACTCCAAAAAATGAACTCGATAAATTTACTTTCATGAATATAAATTAGCCTTACAAAAATATAATAGTTAGTATTACCTAAAAAATTAAATTCGTATTATTTTTATACATTTGTCGAATGATTTCACTGACAGAAGAAAACTATTTAAAAGCGCTTATTTATCTTTCTTCCCTTGCTCCCGGCATTGAAGAAAAAAAAGATGTAGGCACTAGTGAATTAGCTTCCTATTTAAAACTCAAATCTTCTACTGTTAACGAAATGCTCAAAAGACTCAAAGAGAAAAATTTAATCAATCACGAAAAATATAAAAAGATCACGCTAACCCATTCAGGTGAGCGGAACGGCTTGAAAATCGTCCGAAAACACCGCTTATGGGAAACCTTTTTGTTCACAAAATTAGACTTTGATTGGATAGAAATTCATGAAGTTGCCGAACAATTAGAGCACATAAAATCTGAAAAGTTAGTAGAAA